>JAFZDU010000120.1 GCA_017561025.1 Bacteroidales bacterium
ATTTTTATCACATAAAATAAAAAAAAGGACGCAATAAATCACGTCCCAATAAACTTTCAATTTTCGGCTTTAGGTTTTGAACTTTCAACTCAAATGTTAGCGAGTTTTCTAAACTCATTCCATCTGCTCTCATCCATCTTAGCGCCTATCACCTGAATGATGCTTTCTGCCAATAGATTTCCTATGATACCGCATTTTTCAAGATCATAACCTTCGATAAGTCCGTATAAAAATCCTGCAGCGTACATGTCGCCGGCGCCTGTGGTGTCAACAACTTTAACGTCATTGCATACTACTGTGGCTCTTTCTTCGCCTCTCTTAATCAACGAGCCCTTCTTGCCTATCTTTACAATAGCTGTCTCAACTTTTGATGCAATGTATTCCAATGATTCTTCTGCCTCTGTCATTGTCAAGCTTTTAGCTTCTTCTTCATTGGCAAAGATGATATCGACTTGTGGAAGAAGCTCGTTAAGAAAATCGCGGTTAGCTTCTACGACATTGTAGCTCGCAAGGTCTAAAACCACCTTACATCCGCTTTCTTTCGCTGTCTCTATGGCTTTCTTGAATAATGGTCTGTTGGCGATGAGATAACCTTCAACATAGCAGTAGTCCCATCCTTTGAATAATTCTGTTGTGATGACGCCTTCGTTGAGTTCTACCGATGCGCCTAGATTTGTGGCGAAGGTGCGTTCTCCGTCTTTTGATATTATTGTACGTGCTGTTCCTGATGCTGTTTCTGTATGGAACATCATAGGCTTGACGCCTACTGAATTCATCGACTCTTCGAAGAACCTGCCTATTTCATCATTGCCGATATATGAGATGAATCCGCTTTTGACGCCTAATTTCGCCAATCCGTGGATTGTATTGGCGGCAGAACCTCCAGGAGCCATTGAACTTTCATAGCTCTCAAGTTTTTTTTCAATAATTGCCGACGAGCTTTCATCAACAAGCTGCATTGAACCTTTAGGGATATTCAATTCATCGAGCACGCTGTCATCGTTGATTTGTGTCAATATATCAACCAAAGCGCTACCAATTCCTACAACTGACTTTTTCATATATTTATATCATTAAAAATTCTTGAGTTTAGATTTGCCAGAAATACAACATAGTCACAACCACAAGTTCAATCCGACTATATAAAAAAAGAAAATGATTGCTTGAGCGGCAACCATCTTCTTCAATTAATAACATGAAACATAAAAAAATTACACTTTGTAATCTCTCTCTTTAGCGCCCCCTTCAGGACTTGAACCTGAGACCCCCTGATTAACAGTCAGATGCTCTAACCAACTGAGCTAAGGAGGCGTTTGCTACGTTTTGTCTCCGTATTGCGAGTGCAAAGGTAAATCTTTTATTTATCCTGGACAGCTTTATTTTATTTTTTTTAAAAAAAAATTTATTTTTATTATAATAGTTTGATTTACAATTGTTTAAAATTGACAAAAATACTCTTCCATTCTTAAAACAGACCTTATTTTACCTATCGGCAGCATATTTCTGAACGGAAAAAGCACTTTTATGACGACAAAAAGCCACCATTTGCGATAAATGTTGAGTTTACAATATGCTTTCCTAAAGCCAAAATTATGCATTAAAAAGTCCTGGATATTGGAATGTTCACTCACAGAACGGCTGCCATCACTGACATATTTCATATTTTTTTCCAAAAGATAATAACGATTCATCGTAAAAATAAGTCCGTAGTATGGATATGACCTGTCTTTTAAAGCTTCAGGCAAACATTTCATATCATCATATTCGCAGCTATCGGTCTTTATCCTATTAATAGAGACCGCTACCACTTCTTTAGTATCCTTACGTTCAACAATCCAAAAGTCCTTGTCACCGTCATTTCTATACTTTCCGATCATATCGTCATACTCTTTCCTATCCATCACACGACATCCGACCTTATATGATTTCTGCGCAGAGCTGATTATTGGAAATGCCACTTTGGAGAAATCTTCAAGGTCCACCTTCCTTATATTATATAACCTCAACGATCTTCTGATATTTCTTCTTGCTGAAAATGGCAGTTCTGAAATATCTTCAATATTATCTTTTATCACGAACCAGAACGAAGTTTCTTCTTCACAGTCAAAATCATAGATATTACGCACCATCAGCCCTCCTTTTTTGAGCAGACTTTTGCCTTCTTCTTTAGAAAGAAATGCCTCTTTGCTTTCTTCCAGAAAGATCCAGGCTCCTTTATAACATCTATATTCGTTAATATTCATTAATATGTTTTTCGATATAAGATTTTCTTAATAACACCAAAAACAATATTATTAACCGTAAGCATTATCGAACAAAAAACATTTTTTTCTTCAGATTGCCTAAACATCATATAATGCCATTTAATAAGTTTAAAATACGAACGGCTACTTAATGATTGAGGATGTCTGCGATATTTAGCCAAATTTTCGTCCAAAAGACAGCAATCTGCCATTTTTGATATCTTAATCCAAACGGCATATTCCTCATTTATCTCAAGATCGACGCCTTGCACTAATCCTATTTTCGATGCGTCATACATAACAGTCAGACAACCTGGCCAGCAGTATGCTCTCATCATTCTCTCCGTCACGACTTTAGGTCCGCCAACCACAACACCTTTTTCTTTAGACGACTCATCTATTTCGCAGTAAGCGGTATAGGAAAAATGACAATCATTATTCTCCATGAAGTCAATCTGTCTCTCCAACTTATTAGGATTCCATACATCATCGCTATCCAAGAATGCAATCCATCTTCCTTTTGCTTTTTGCAGAGCAATGTTACGAGAAATGGCAGAACCCTTGTTAGTTGAATTATATATATACTTTATTCTATGATCACTTTCTTGGAATGACGCGATTATTTCCGATGTCTTATCTGTCGAGCAATCATCTACTATCAACATCTCCCAATTCTGATATGTCTGGGCTTGAACAGAAAGAATAGTCTCAGCTATATATCTTTCACTATTAAAAGCCGGTGTTATTATAGAGACCAGATCTTGCATTTAACTCCAAAATTTTATCAACGGAATATCGTTTTTATAATAATCCTAATATCACCTAACAAAGTTCTATTGTAATAATAATCTAAATTAATTTTGACCTTATCCGGGAAAATTATTTCATCATTATATTTCTGCGGATCATCCACTCCAGACAAGATTTCTTCCTCATTGATATATTTCAAAGAGGCAGGTCCGGTTATGCCAGGACGCATTTCCAATATCTTTCTGTCCTCGCCTTCCAGTTTGTCAGCATAACCTTCAACATCAGGGCGTGGACCGACAAAGCTCATATCACCTTTCAACACATTATACAATTCTATGATTTCATCCATCTTGCTTTTACGCAGCCATTTGCCGAAAGGAAGAATCCTGTCGTCATTTGAAGTTGTAACAAAGCTCCCATTATTTCCACAAGAGCTCTTCATTGTTCTTATTTTATATATATTGAATGGCTTGCCATATTGTCCTATTCTCTTTTGTACAAACAAAAAATCGCCATCTGGCATGACAATCTTGTGTATAACAAATATTATCAGCACAAGCGGCGACAACATCAATATCCCAAGCAAGGCGAAAATCTTGTCAAAGGAATACTTTGCAAAAAGTGAAAGAGATTTCAACGCTACTTATTTATTTCTCATTTAACAATTCATTTTCCTTGCTGACATCATGACAAAACGAAGCATGGAATAATATAAAGTAGAAAAACACGAAAAACATTATACCCATCTGACGTTCAAATGTCGATTCAAACATCGAGAAAAAGGCAACTACAAACAGTAATGAAAAATATACAACATCAAATCTCTTGCTCTTCACCCACATATAAATCGGCAGAACAAATATCGCTATTAGCAATAGCATGCCCAACACTCCTACTGAAATCACTGCATCAAGAAATTGATTGTGAATATTACAATTACTTTCTATAGCCAATTCCATATTGAAATATACTGCCAAATTTTCCCTAACAGAACTATAGTCACAGCTATACTTATCAGCCACTCTATGTGCATAATCAAACGTATAATCTGTCAATACACCTCTAAAAATTTCCCACATTTTATTCATACAATCTCTTCCATTCTGAGAAAAATCCACAGAATCCATATCATTTACAGGCCTTACTTTCAGTATAACGTCTTCTCTCGTTTTGATATAGCAATCCATCATATTATCCGAACGATCTCCTACACCTACACCAAACCAGAAATTATCAAGCATCAGATCTTTACAGCTTTTATATATACTGATTCTGATATCTTCCCTTTCTGGATTTTGCAGATTTGCTATTGTATGAGAAACCTTCTCAATGCTTTTAGGGAATAAGGCAATGCCTAAACCAACCAAAGCAATCATCACCGTACCGGCTATCAATCCCACTTTCTTTTTTTTCTTTACGAATGTCAGCCATATCCACAATATTACAAAGACAAGCATCACACATAACTGACCAGCCCTCGATTTAGATATCAATATAAATGCTAATAAAGAAATTATCGCCACAATATTAAAAACTACGCTGCGAGTACTTTTATTAGCAAATATTCCCTCAAAGCACACGGCAATAGCAAAACATATATACAAAGAAACATACGTATGATGAATATAACCCGTACCTAATTCCAAAAACAAAGGGTCATATAACCTGCTTTTCGGTACTCCTTCAAACAACACATCATATCCTGCTAATACAACATTAACATAGAACAAGGCCAATATGCCATATACAAAGAAACGCATTATCACCCTTACTCTTTCTTTTGTAAGGTATGACAAATCAGAACAAATGAAATAAATCGGGAATAATAGAAATGACAGTTTCTTTCCTATCTGGAATCTCGCTTCAGCAGAATTTTCCGAATACAGGAAACTTATAGCATATATAGTCCAAAAAGCTATAAATATTATGCATGCTATTTTGTTCTTAAACTGCCAGCCTTTGATCTTAAATCCAGATTCAAATATGCCTTTAAATACAGCCACGCAAAAAATAGCTATCATTACAAAAGTAGCTATTCTCCATGAGAAAGGCAGCACAAATGCATATAATACTAGCAACAAATATTCACTTAACCGTAAAGGCTTCAATCCTTTAATCTGACTCAACATTTATCTATCCTTCTAATTAAAAATCGTAATATTTTCTATCCAAAGTTGTTCTTATACCAAAGTTTATGATAAAATCATTAGTATTTGCCATGTTTTCAACATGCTGGCTTCTATGAGCCACATCAACAAACACATTCAAGTTATATGATGGATTCACAAGCCATGAAACGACAAGATTATTCATCAGCAACGTATTCTTTTCTCCTGTCAGGAGATAATGTCCATACCATCCGTTTTGTCCATCGATAGGATAATATTCCCAATAATTGTGATAAACATCATGACCATAATATTGAAAATCGCCGTCTGCTGTCGTAATGTCATCGCCCCATTGTCCAAAATTCATTTTATATTGGAAATAGAATCGCTTGTAATTATATTGAGCTCTGGCAATCACTTCATAAAAGTTCGCTCCCCATGGATGTGCCAGCGGCTGATTCAGATGTGCATAATTATCTTCACCATCATAATGTGAATACATATATGGTCTCACAAGATTAAATTCAGTCTGAAGGAATAAGTTTTCTACGCCAAAACAATTATAGCCTTTCACACCGAATTGATAAGATTGTTTATTGGCCCAATATCCGTCAAAGGCCACAAATTCTTTCACTGTAAGCTCATCCAACACAAACTGAGCATACATAGTGGTATGCTTGCCCAAGATATAACTTGCCGATGCACCTAGCAAAGCATTATCAGGAGAGTTACCAACATAATAATCAGTGGTTCTCAGAAAGATTATCGGATTGGCATATTGAAAATCCAAGCCTCTTCTTATGCCGTTTTCATCTTGGCCCTTACATACCATAGCATCAAATAGACCGAAATTGAGACGTTTTGTAACTGCCCAATCCAGATAATGTATGATAGTAAATTTTCTTGCAAAGGTATCATCAGCAAGCACTCTATTCTTGTCTGTCATCTGTGTGTAATAACATGAATATTGGATATTCCATACATCAGCTGTCAGTTTAACATAAGGATAAGCGAAGGCATTATCTGACAATATCAAAGAGCGATAGCCATCACCAATAAAATTCTTTCCGTATCCTAAAACTCCTTGCAGCCACGGCATAGGCCTAATGGCAATATAAGCTGAGGCATTAGCATAATCAAAGCCTGTTTCTTTAAAAGGCCTAGCATGACCCTGACCCGGCACCACTGAATTTGCTTTGGCATATTCCGTAATGTAATTAGGGAAAACCGCTTGATTTTCCCTAATATTACTATAGAACGCAAAGTTGTCACCAATAGTTCCTTTTATTTCAGCACCACGAGTGTTAACCCATATTGTGTTACCATTGTCCATTCCTAATTCAAAATCAACAATAGGATTGATGGCAATGTAATAATCATCAGTTTTAACCCCTATGAAATCTGTGTTAAATATGGAATTCCATGCAACATTCTTCCATTTCTTGTCGAAGTCCTTGACAATATATTGCGATTTTTTGAGACTATCCAGATTCAATATGCCTTTAAACTGATATTCAGACCACGACTTAGTTGCAGTATGAAATCGATACTCTGAGTTATACGCTGCAGCCTGCACCTGCATATCATAATCGTCGTTGAGAGGGATGAGCAGTTCTTGAGAGAAGCACTTCCCCATCGAGAGCAGCAACAACAGTATTACATATACGATTTTTCTAAATTTCATTCTTGTTTTCTTTCTTGTCTAAATATGAATATATAGAATTGTTGCTGATAAATTCCGGAACAATGTTCTTCATTTGAGCAACAATCTTGAAGTTGTCGCATGTAGGTATCAAATTGATGAGAGTGTGGATTTTATCATCTACTTCCTCTTGGGTATAACGACGCACCTTTGCTCTCATAATCTTAGCGTGTTCTGTAGGAATCGTATTTTCCTTTGTCGACAGCAGCTCTTCATATAATTTCTCACCAGGACGCAATCCTGTTATCTCTATCTCGACACCTTCTTTTCTTGACAGTTTTATCATCTTCTTGGCGAGGTCGTAAATTCTGACAGGCTCACCCATATCAAAGACAAAGATATCTTCCTTATCGCCCATCACACTAGCTTCCAAAACGAGGCTACATGCTTCAGGTATTGTCATAAAATAACGGATGATATTTCTATCAGTGACCGTCAGAGGTCCGCCATACGCCAACTGTTTCTTGAACAATGGTATCACAGATCCATTAGACCCCAACACATTTCCGAAGCGTGTAGTCACAAAGATAGTCTTGTCTGTCTTACGGCTTTGCGTATATATCTCAGCAATACGTTTAGTCGCACCCATGACATTAGTCGGATTGACAGCCTTATCTGTTGAAATCATAACAAACTTCTCAACGCCATACTCTATTGACAAATCCACGACATTCTTAGTGCCAAGCACATTGACCAATGCTGCTTCGTATGGAAACTCTTCCATCAGAGGGACATGTTTGTAAGCTGCAGCATGATAGATAATCTGAGGATGATACTTGTCAAACATCTCTCTCATCTTGACCATATCCTTGACATTGCCCACGACGAATTCCATAGGAATATTAAAAGAACGGAATGGTTCGTTATTTTTCAATTCAAACTGAATATCATACAAAGGAGATTCAGCCTGATCCAAAAGAATCAGTTTTTTAGGTTTATAATGAAGAACCTGACGGCAAATCTCACTTCCTATAGAACCCGCAGCACCAGTCACCATAACGACTTTATTGTTAAGTCCAACAGTAACATTTTCCTTGCCCAGCACTATAGGATCTCTTCCAAGCAAATCTTCAATCTTAATATCTTCAATCTGATTTACTGTGAGTTTGTTATCAATCCAATTGTTAAGATGTGGCACCGACTTCACATTGATGCCCAAGTCAATTATCTCATTAATGATTTTAGCTTTCTCATCATTGCCTAGACTTGGAATAGCGAATATTATAAGTTTGATATTATTCTTTTTAACGAAATCTTTATTATAAATCTTGGAAGGGCTATATACAGGAATGCCATTGATAGATTTACCAATCTTATTTGCAGAGTTATCTATAAATGCAACTATATTATAACTAGCAGAAGTATCCTGTTCCAATGCATTTTCTGTTATCATACCCGCATCGCCAGCTCCATAGATAACAGTATTTATCGCTTCCTGTTTATGGTTGATATTTTCATTATATATGCGTCGTATAACCAATCTAGATAATGTCATGATGACAAAGACAAGCATAGAGATAAATACGACTTCTGTATGAGACACAAACCATTTATATATTAACGGCCTAGGAATAAAACCAACTGTTATTGCTTTAGTCATATATGCAACTATGAAGGTTCCGAAACAGACATAGGCGATTTTCTTAATGTCACCGAAACCACTATATCTGACCAGGCCTTGATACGATCCGAATATGAAGACATTTATCAAGAAGAATACGAAAAGAGGTATAAAGTGTATTATCTCAACCTGTATTACTTCCCATATCATATTGAAGCTATCAACATAGTTGACATATTTCACAAAGACATATATCCAAAACGAAACAAAAAATATGAAACAATCGAAGAGCAGCACCAACCATTTAGAAAATGATCTAGGAGCATATCTGCCTCTGAATAAATTCAACGCCAGTTTCTTAATCAGTCTTCTCATATTTATTTGTTTTACTTTTGCCAATCTTTAATATGTTGTTCTTCTTCTTTTTTACAGATCAACAATGTATTGTCGCTTTCTGCAATAATATAGTTATCCAATCCTTGTATCACGACCTTACGTTCCGAAGGTGTATGCACGACACAATTCTTGCAATCGACCATATTTATGTTTTGCCCTACTGTTGCATTATTGTTTTCATCTTGATCAAGATGAGTATAAAGGCTTCCCCAAGTTCCCAAATCACTCCAACCGAAATTTGCCGGATAAACGAACACTTCTTTTGACTTCTCCATAACGGCATAGTCTATAGATATATTAGGACATGTAGGGAAATATTGATTTACGATTTCCTGTTCTTTATCTGTATAGAAATATGGTTCTATTTTATCAAAGACGAGAGCCAGGTCTGGCACCAGCTTAGAGATTGTATTCACCACCATTTTGGCGTTCCAGATGAAGATACCGGCATTCCAATAGTAGCCGCCTTCTTCGAGGTATGACTTTGCAGTCTCAAGATTTGGTTTTTCTTTAAAAGCCTCTACTTTATATATACCTTCAACGAGTTCTGACTCGGATTCTTGTTGTCTTTTAATATAACCATAGCCAGTCTCAGGACGAGTTGGCATCATACCTAAAGTCAAGATGGCTTCACGCTTTTCAGTAAACTCCAATGAGTTTTTAATAACCGAACGGAATGTATTGACATCAAGCACTATATGGTCTGCAGGAGAGAAGACGAGATTTGCATCAGGATATTTGGCATAAATCTTACGGCTGACATATTCAATGCAAGGAGCGGTATTTCTCATGCATGGCTCAAGAAGTATTTGAGTTTCCGGCACTTCAGGAAGCTGTTCCATCACAATGTTTTTATACTTCTCTGATGTAACTATCCATACATTTTCCATTGGGATTACTGTTTCAAAGCGATCTACAGTAAGTTGAATAAGAGATCTACCGACGCCCAACACATCGATAAACTGCTTTGGTCTTTCAGGAGTGCTCATTGGCCAAAAACGAGATCCCACTCCCCCTGCCATTATAATAAGGTGATTGTTGTTCATAATAAATCAATAAGTCTATGAGACAATGAGTCTATAAGTTTTTTGCAAATATAATGTTTTTTAAAATTGAGAGTGCAGAGTTTGTATCAGAGTGTTTTTCTCTATACTCTAAAATATTCTTTCCATCATTTGCCATTTTTCATCAGAGCGTGCTTCTGCTCTGCATCCTTGAAACTGTGCCACATATGCTTCCCATTCCGCCTGGCGAGGCAGTGTTGCCAGACAAGCCATATCTCGTTCCCAATCGAAGTTGTCAACAGTATCACATATCATAAACAACAGATTGTCCTTACGAAATATCTGCATATCCACGATACCGACCTGATGCAGGCCTTCTATTATTTCCGGCCACACATTAGAATGAGCATCTACATATTTCTCTATCATCAATGGATTATCTACAAGAGTCAAGGTTTGACAATATCGTTTCATAGTTTGTGGTTGTTTAGTTCTTAAGTTTTTCTATTTAAAATCCAGATCTTCTTATTCTAAGCTTAATTGCTTCAGGATGCTCGGCACAGAATCTATCAGTATCTTTCACAACACAAGCGAGATAACCGCCGCCTCCTGCTCCAGGCATCTTCCATGCCATCACATCTTCCATGGCTGAATACTTATCTATATATTCTTGAACATTTTCCTGAATCATTGCTGGAAACATGGCCACTTGTGCATAAAAAGATTTTTTATACGAAGCCGCAAACCTTTCCAAATCAGTATCCATTATTGCATTCCAGCATTCTTCTGCTGCTTGCGCAAGATGTTCCACTTTAGCCTTTGTAACATCCATTCCATCCACCACAGAACATCCTTTTCTACGAGGCTCCATAGGAATCATGCATAGATGATTTTCCAGCCAGGATAATATTTTCTCATCTTCACATGTCTCGATTTTTTCAGGCCAGAAATGATTATTATAATAATGACGGCATAGGCCTGGAATACATATTCCTATAGAATCTTGAGCTCCACTTATTATACCATCTTCTCTTTCAGGATGGTTTTCAAAACAGAAAATAAGACGTGCCAAGGTTTCAGGGTCCATATTTGGAAGATGATATGGCCAGATTCTTTTAATCACATTACGTGTTGAAGTGCTAAGGCCGCATCTGTCTCTGATTTCAAAAGAAGGTTCAAGGCTTATGGTCAACGCCCATCCTGGAGCATGATAGCTAACATATGGCTGGTCAATCCATGTTCCTGCAATATCAAGACGTGTCGGGATAAAACACGGACTCTTCTTCAACTCCGTGCTACTACGAGCCGCCAAGCCTTCATGTGGGTCCCTTTCAAGAACGACATATTCCATTCCTCTTTCTTCGCACAATTTACGCTTTGAATCCGAGCCTCCATCACTATTAACAACAAGAATATCTGGCTTGACAATGTCTAAGGTAGGTACAAAATCTAATATGCCACTGCCGGCATTGATATATGCATCTTTTACATATTTAATGCTTTTAACCATAAAAAGACGCTCTTGCTCAGAATATACTGTCTTATGGTTTTTATAATGCAATATAGTTTTATCTGATCCTATTCCAACATAGAGCTCTCCATATTGTGCAGCCTGACGGAAGAACTCAACATGACCGCTATGAAGCAAGTCGTAACATCCCGAAACAAAAACTTTTTTCATATAAAGCTAATTATATAATCTATTGTTTAAAAAATTTGCAAAGTCATTTGTTCATGCAATCAACAATACACTTTACTATATACTTAACATCGTCATCAGTGACACATGGACCTGATGGAAGACACAAGCCTGTTTTGAAAAGAGATTCGCTTACTCCATTCACATAAGCAGGACAATCTCTATATACAGGCTGTTTATGCATTGGTTTCCAAAGCGGACGTACCTCAATTCCGGCTTTGTCCAACGCTATACGCATAGCCTCAACATTATCGTTAGGCTGACAATCCGTATGCGACAAACCATAAACATTATCATCACCTTTTATGTTCACCCATGGTTCTATCGTTATGGTATTTAGCCAATAGTTGCTATCATAGTCAGGGCCAGGGTTTTCCTGAAGACGTATTCCTTCAATATTTTTAAATAGTTCCTTATATAGAGCGCACAAACGTCTGTGATGGGCGATATGTTCCTCTGCTATTGTCATCTGTCCGCGACCTATTCCAGCACATATGTTAGACATGCGGTAGTTATATCCTATCTTCTCATGTTGATAATAAGGGTAATTCTCACGAGCCTGAGTAGCATAGAACATAATCTCCCGTTTAACTTCTTCATTTTCACATACGAGTGCGCCTCCGCCAGATGTCGTTATCATCTTATTGCCATTGAAAGACAGTATTCCGTATTTGCCAAAGGTGCCTAGCATTTTGCCTTTATATTTAGACCCGAAGGCATCAGCAGCATCTTCTATGATAGGAATATCATAACGACCAGCGATCTCTGCTATTTCTTCAATTTTGTATGGCATGCCATAAATTGAAACTGTTATGATTGCCTTAGGTTTCTTGCCGTTTTTTTCAATGCGGTCTTTTATTGCTTCTTCAAGAAGTACAGGATCCATATTCCATGTTTCCAGTTCTGAATCAACAAATATCGGCCTTGCTCCCAAATATGTTATTGGATTGGCCGATGCACAGAAGGTAAATGACTGTGTAATGACTTCATCACCACTTTTAACTCCACAAGACACTAGAGCAAGATGAATTGCAGCAGTACCAGAAGTCAAGGCAACGACTTTTTTATCATTATTTAAAAATATCTCCAGTTCAGTCTCAAAGTCATTGACATTCGGGCCTAAAGGTGCTACCCAATTAGTGTCAAAAGCATCATTGATATACTTTTGTTCAGTACCGCTCATATGAGCGAGGCAGAGATGTATGCGATTATGTGACATAAATTAAAATTTCATAAATTTGAAGTTCCTAAACATCAAATCACTGGTTTATAATAGCCATCAGATTAGATGTAATATAATCTACATCTTCATCAGACAGGCGAGTATGAAGCGGCAATGTAATTTCATTGACGAACTGATTATATGCATTTGGATAATCATGAATGTCAAAGCCTAGATTTTTATAAGCTGTCATCATTGGCAATGGTTTATAATGAACATTACAAGCGATGCCTCTTTCTGCCATTTTGTTTATAGTATCATTACGGAATTCCATATCTCTATCCAGCAGACGAAGCAAATATAAATGGCCACTAGATGATTGTTGTTCTGTATAATGACTGAGCGCTTGGAATTTCTGTCCATTGACTTCACCGAAACATGAGCCATCAGCTATCCCAAAAGCCTTATTATATTTTGCTATGATTTCGCGACGACGTTCAAGCAAAGCCGGATAACGATTAAACTGCGCCAATCCTATGCCTGCCATTATATCAGTCATGTTACACTTATAGTTAGGAGCTATGATATCGTATTCCCAAGCGCCAAGCTTTGTTTTGGCGAGAGCATCTTTATTCTGGCCATGCAAAGACAGCAGCTGAAATTGTTTATATATTTCATCGTTATCTATGCCTTCATGGTTACGCCATGTTATTGCTCCGCCTTCTGCTGTTGTAAGGTTCTTCACTGCATGAAATGAAAATGAAGTAAAGTCAGCTATTGAACCGCATCTTTTATTTTTCCATTGTGCTCCAAAAGCATGAGCCGCATCAGCAAGAACAACAACTCTACCATACGATTTTTGGATTTCATTATTTGGAATAAAAAGATGCTTTTTACTTTCAACTGCTGCATAAATTTTATCATAGTCACATATCACTCCACCAAGGTCAACAGGTATGATGACCTTTGTCTTTTCAGTTATCGCATCAGCCAGTTTATCATAATCCATTTCAAAACTACCAGGAGCCGTATCAATCATAACGACTTTGGCACCGACATGACAGGTAACGCTTGCTGTAGCAGTATAAGTATATGCTGAAGTTATGACCTCATCGCCGGGTCCGACGCCCAACACTCGCAATGTCATTTCCATACAAGCCGTAGCCGAGTTCAGGCATACAGACCTATCTGTACCGCAGTAGTCTGCAATTATTTTTTCAAATTCCTTTGTTTTTGGTCCTGTTGTAATCCAACCGGAGAGAATAGCTTCAGTTGCCATTCTAGCCTCTTCTTCACTCATATCGGGAGGAGAAAAAGGTATATTGCGTTTTTTCAATTCAGAATTCATAGTATGATATATGAAATGATTATACTCTTTATTTATCTTTCTTTTATAATGGTCCAGAATGTCTTGAAAATAATCTTCATATCGTAGAAAAACGATGATTTCTCAACATATTCAAGATATAGTTTTATCTTCTCCTGCATTATTGTTTCTATATAATATTTCTCAGGATCTTCAGCACCCTCCAACAATTCATTTTCATTTCTATATTTTATACTTGCAGGATCTGTTATTCCTGGTCGTACATCCAGAACATGCATCTGTTCCTCAGTCCAATAATTCACATAATGACGCACCTCAGGTCTGGGACCTACTAGACTCATATCGCCAACAAACACATTCATCAACTGTGGAAGTTCGTCTAGTTTATATTTTCTGATAAAATACCCAGAACGTGTAATTCTAGGGTCTCTTCCTCCGATTGTCACCAAACTACCTTTATCGCTATCCACATACATTGATCTGAATTTAAATATCTTAAAATCCTTGTTATTCTTACCGACTCGAACCTGACGATAAAAGACAGGACCTTTAGAATCCAATTTTATCCATATAGATATCAACAAAAAAACAGGCAACAATACAACGAGGCCCAACCCACTAGCAATAATGTCAAAAATACGTTTCATAATACACTACAACTCTTTGATAAATCTATACATACGTCGACTAGGATACGATACAAAATCATACAACACATCATATCCCATAGTCTTATAAAAAGCCACTGTCGCTTCATTGTTATAATAATCTGTTGTTAATGATATATTTTGTACATCTTTCATTTTCAACTCACATTCTGTTTCCTTTAACAGTTTCTTTCCGACGCCTTTGTTCTGGTGATTAGAGCTAACAGCAATTGAAAACAATTCCGCATAATCTTCTTTGTCTTCAATTACATTGCTTTTCTTTGTAAGATTTTTTGCAAGACGCATCAACGCTTTGGGATTTACAAACAACATCCTTAAAGACCATACAAAAAAATCATATAAATTAGATTTTATAAGCCGGGTATTAAAGCCCCTGCTTTTAACTGTTGCAGCGGAGAAACCAATAATCGCATCATTCTCCACCTCAACCATACATACAGTTTCTTTATTTTTGATGAAGCTTGAGTAATAAAACTTTAAAAACTCAGCGCCTAGCGATGTTAAGAAAAAATCTTTAAAGGCATCACAATGAATTTGTACAATCTGATCTACGTCCTGCGAAACCGACTTTCTTGTATACATTTCTTTTATATTCAGAATATTATTTGTTAATAGAGTTTACTGTTCTTCTTACTGCTTCTACATATTTTCTAGTTCCAATCTCACGAGTAAGATTATTCATAATAAATTCACGTCCATTTTTACCAAGCTGTACAGCCTTATCTTTGTCATTATAAAGATCGAATATTGCATTTTTCAAAGCGACCTTGTCACCTGCTTTGGTAAAGATTCCACAGTCGTTTTCAGCAAGAATTGTCTTTATTTCATTTTCATCGAAGTTTGCTATAACCGGGCGTTCTGCCGACATTATACTCCATGTTTTGCTCGGGACGGAGTTCTCTCCAACACCAGGTTTTGAGATAATCAAGCCTGCATCTCCAAGACTGAAAACATGTGAAATATCTTCATATGGCTGAAATGGCAGGAATGAGACATTATTTACATTTTCATTTTTTACCCTTGACTTGACCCTTTCCTTATCAGCGCCTTCACCAACTAAAACGAAATGAATATTTTCTTCTGATGCCAGCTCTTTTGCAACATCCAACAAAAGATCCATATTTTGTGTCAGGCCTATATTGCCACAATATGTGACATAAAATTTATTTGGATTAAGATTATATTTTTCAAACAATTTATTTTCTTTTCTAGGAATGTTTACGACAGCCTGCTCATCCACCCAATTATATATGACTTCTATTTTTTCTTCAGGAACACCTTTCGCCATGATATTGCGTTTGAAGTCTTGAGAAATGACGATGATTTTATCTGCGTTACGATAGGTGAAGTTTTCTATCACGCGACCTATTTTCCACAACAGGCCATTTTTTTTAGCCAAGCCTGTTCCGACGAGAGAATCAGGGAAAATATCCTGAAGGTTATATATAAAAGGCTTATGAAGTATTTTTTTTATCATAGCAGCCATAGCGCCTTGAATAGGGGGAGTGCTTACAACAAACATAACATCACATGAACGAGCGTCCTTTGCAGACACGGCCCTATTAAACTGCTTAATACAAGACCAAGTGTATCTAAATGCCCTTAATATTGGATTTCTCCTTTCTTTGACAAGATTAAATCTATGGACTGTCATCATGCCATCATAAAGCGTCCCATATTTTTTTGCTTTATACTTACGTCTGACTTCCTCGTTTATCCCTCGTGTTGGAACAGGAGTATATACAACCATATCGAATCCAGCATCTGCAAATGCAGAATATCTATTATCATCCAAATGACTACTAGCCATCTGCTCTGGCATAAAATATGGAGTCAAAAATAAAATTTTCATTTACTTTTAATATTTAACTTGTTTTTAATCATGATATGTAAAAATAACACCTATCAATCATGCATTTCTAAACACAATTTTACTTTTACATATTTTCCCATATACTACACATTTGCTTCCATACTATAGGCATAGAATACATCGCTTTCACTCTTTTTTTAGATTTTTCACCACAAGAAAATGCAAAATCAACATCATTCATCATCCTGTCTATTGCGTTCTTCAATCCATCTATATCTTTAGGCTCAATGCAAATAGCACAATCATTAGCATTTTCAACATCCAGCATTTCAGGTATGGCTCCAACTTTAGTTGTAATAATAGGGCATGCACACGCCATGCTTTCCAGGATGACGTTAGGAAATCCTTCTGTATATGTTGGCAAAACAAACACACTGCATTTTAGCATTTCTTTAACCACACCCTCTGCAGGAATATTTCCTGTAAACTCAATGCTATTGGGGTTATTATTACAATTGAAAATACTAATCAGTTCATCTTTTGTATTCTCTTCAAATAATCCAACAATTTTCAGTTTGATGCCTTGCATTTTGCTACATGCTTCCACCAATTCAAAAACACCTTTAGTTCTAATAACATGACCAACAAACAGAATAGTATCTTTTTCTCTTACTGCACCCTTATTTTGCTCAATCATTTGTTCTGTTGCTGGAGATAGTGGATTGGGAAGATACTCCACATTATTTATATTATCCTTCAGCACTTTATATGACAGACCATCTATTACTACAATTTTTGTAGCCAACTTAGCTATTTTCAAAATAAGTTTCCATTCCCAATTATTTGCTTTGGACAAATCCGGGATACGTCCGAAGTGAAAATGTATGACAGAATCAATATTCTTTTTCCGTAATATTTCAAGGCAGATATAATCCTTGAGCAAGCTTATAGATGCACTTGATGCGATATGAACAACATCATAATCATCTTTGTCAAGCTCTTTTTTTATATTTTTAATAATTCTGGAATAATCAACAAATCCTGAAATTAACCTTCTGATATTTTTAAAGATTCCTCTATCTGGAAAAGAACATAATCTATCCATCGGCAATAATTTCAGATCAACTTCGGATATATTATTTTCATTATAATATTCAATGATATGATGAGAACAACGGGCAATTCCGCTCCCGGCTGACAAATCATATGGTGTGCAAAAAAGAATTTTTTTCTTTTTATCCATCTATCAAATATTATTATTTCTTATAATCATTTCTATCTCTTCACGAGAAAATCTCTGAGAAGGATTGTATAACAATTCCTCATGTTTGATAATTGAATCAACATCCCAGTAAAACTTTAATACTTTTGCAGGAACACCACCAACTATACTATAAGGAGGAACATCTTTATTAACAACTGCGCCTGCTCCTACAGTAGCACCTCTTCCTACGGTTACTCCAGCCAACAGCGTCACATTGCTTCCTATCCAAACATCACTTTCAATAACAACGTCACTATCATATCCTTTGGGTTTATCTTTATCTGTTATATCGGAAACAAAACGCCCAACGACCCTTGCATGGTTTCCTGTATGAATAGTCAAGCCTTCCGCAATTGTCGTATTCTCTTTAATTATTACTTTTGCATTTGGAGTTGATATAAAACTATTTGGTCCAATACCAACATTATCATATATATATATGTTTTTTTTATGCATTGTATATGGAGGAGTTATTCTAACACTATGTGCTATATATCCAAATTTTGAACGTCTAGCAGAAAAATAGCTTCCCCATAATTTCCATATGCCACGTAAAAATCTATTATTCGTTATCGTCTTTCTTATATTCATCAAAAGTCTTTTATTGCAAATAGTATTTTTAATACTTTTCTATCAATTCAATATATTTCTTAACAAAGATATCTTCCGGCAACAATTCTTCAGCAATTTTTCTACTATTCTCACACATTTCATCATACCGTACCTCAGCCAACAGCAATGCTTTTTCCATATTATCAGCCATATCAACTGGATTTTTAGGATCAAACAAATAGCCATTGTAATCTTCTTTCACATAAATTGAGTTATCACATACATCGCTACATATCACTGGTCGACCTGTAGAAATTGCTTCACAAATAACGTTTGGTGTACCTTCGTAAAACGATGGAAGACAGAAATAGTCACACGATTTGTATTTCTCATCTATTTTATTTGTTTTAGGCAATAATTTAATATATTCATGTAATTTGTATTTATCGATAAGTTCTAGACATTTATCAACATATTCATCATGACCTTCAACCAAGCCATACCACTCCACTACGAACGAATGATTTCTGGCCGACAAGATTCTAACAGCTTCAATAAAACCCAATGTATTTTTAAGTTGCCATATAGATGCTGCAATTAGAATTATTGGCTTATCACTTCTTTTTTTAAAACTATATGAGAACTGATTATTTAAGTCAACAAAATTGGTTATTGTTTTTATTTTACGTTGCATGTATTTATAGTTATTTGTCAAAAAACTTTCTTGAGAATAACTATTTGGAACTATTACATCGGACAACCTATATAGCAAAAAGCGTATTTTTTCCTTTATCCCGAGATGTTGAGTTGTACTCCTTTCGCTTACTAATAATTTATATTTACCTCCTAACAATTTAGTTAGGCAAGCAATTACAGAAGGAGACTCCTGATATGATATCACCCAATCTGGTTTTTCTATCTTAAAATACCTAGATATCAATAAAATCCTATTAAGATAATTTTCATCATGTATCACCACATTGTCGATATTATTTTCAGCAAGTGTTTTTTTATAGAAATCTATATCATGATATGTACAGACTTTTACATCATACATTCTTTTTTTTAGCAAAACAGCTAAGCCTACAAGCTGACGTTGAGCTCCACCCGCTCCTAAAGAATCTGTAAATAGTATAACTTTCATAAAAAATATCTTATTTACACATTTTTAATTAGCAAATCATTGTGTCTAGAGCTATGATATGCAAAATACCCTATTAACAATCCTTCATACATATACATGCCTTGTATTGACATACTGAACATTGTTTTACTCAACAGTATAAAAGTAATTGATAAAAACGAATAATACATAATTACAGGAAATCGTTTTCTTTGCTTGAGTGCTGTTATGCACAATGTAAAATAAAAATTAAACAACAATATCGTTCCCAATAATCCATTATTTACCAATGTCTCAAGCCAATCTTGATGAGCATAGGCTCCTTCTATTCTAACAGTTGAATTAGCGCCATGTCCGAAAATAAAATAAATTGGATTCGTTTCTTCTGCAATTATATTCCAGAATTTACCATACAACGTATCTCTATCACTACTATCTCCAGATATTGTTTGTTCAATTCTGCTAACAAACAAATCACTATTATTTACAAGCGTAGTGACTAAAATAAACATGTAAATTATAAACAATACTATACCTAAAATTATGACTACTCTTTTTTGCGGTCTACTTCCTTTCACAATTGAATACATCATAATCATCATTGCAACGAATCCTATAGCAATAGCGCCTCGTTTCATTCCAATGAAAGTATAAAACATAATTAAACAAAGAAATAAAAATTGCAGGACTATTCTTTTATTATATACAAACAGAAGTGGGATAACAGAAATAAACATGTATGACATATTGTTTACATTCTCGCTGTTTCCCCACTTAGACATAGCATAAGACTCATACCTGTAATAACATGATATACACGTAGCTAATATCACGAGCACATATATTCTCATCCTATTCGAATCAATCTTTCCTTTCTTAGTATAGTAATAGAATAAAAATATTGGCAATAACGAATTCAGAGAATTCTGTAGGTAGATATAATTTGAAATTGCCGTTCCACTACTTGTTATAGCAGCAGATCCAAATATGATATCCCAAACTCCATATACACAATACATCAGCACCAAAAATATTGTGCTTCTTAATATAGGACTATTATTTCTATTAGTCAGACACTTGGCTGTCACGACAACCAGCCACACCATCATTATTAATTGTATGATTCTATTTATAATCCCTGATGAATACAAAATATCCTGAAGCATATATATCATCCACAAGAATACATATATATCACTTCCATTGATTTTTTTTATCATTGTTCTTTATATGTTACGTTTTAAAAAAATAGCAAATAATTATCTTGATAGCTTTTTACTATTTATTGTCTTATTCAATTATTACCAAGCAACCTTATAAAATCTTCTATTTTGAGTTTTGTGCTGCCAAACACATTAAACTCACCTTCCTCAAATACGAACTCACCATCTATATCTCTGTATCTGCCAGGAATTCCATCAATACACATTTGATAATCTAAATATGAACCAAATGATGCCTGAAGTTCATTTATGACAAACCTACCGTCCTTTGTTTCAAAAATATCTACGTCCATGCACCTAAATCCACCTTTAAGGCATAGCTCTCTAGTCATTTCCAATAAATGTTTAGGTGGCTTAACCCATCCCACCTTACCTGAGCCACTAGCAAATTCTCCTTCCAACAATTTTTGATGGCCAAAATAACTATCTCCAATTTTAAGGATTCTCCATTCCCACAATACATCTTTTATAAAATCTTGAACTATAAAATAATCTTTCTGCGGATTGTGTAAGTCAGGAATATTTAGAAATTTAACTTTTGTTTTATAATACAATCCTAATGATAAAAGTTTGAAGACTGATGTTTTAGGCAGACATTTTTTCGCCATGCGAATTGCATGCCTTTTATTTTTCACTATACGTACTTTTGATGCAGCTGCTCCAACATTGGATTTTGTAACTATCGGATATTCACATGAAGACAAATACTTCAAAGCATTTTCTCTATTTGTAAAAACTTTTGTTTTAGCATGAGGATAATTATAAAGTTCCAACCAAGCTGCCATGTTTCTTTTGTTCTCATGAATATACAAGCCATTAAAATCCGGATAAATAGGCAAGTTCATTATTTGAGACACAATGAAATATCTCTCATCCTGAATACTCTTAAGCTCTTGTGAAACACAGTTTGAAGGACAGAAAAAGCCGTCACAGTTTGCATTTCTAACATTGTCCAACCAATTTTCACTTATAATATCAACAACCTCATAATCTACGCCAAGGGCTTTACATGATTCAACTGCTTGTTCAACTACTTTTCCTCCTTGGAATGATGTGAATATACCAATCTTCATTTTCTATCAATTTGATTATTACTGGTTAAAGATTTCCACAAATTGTTTTACATCTTTTTTATAAACCCATTTTGAGAAAGACTTACTTATTTCATGGCTAGTAACCCTGTATAGCAAACTAGGCGCATTATTCACTTCATAAAAGAATAATCCGTCCTCTTCATACATTGGATCTGCAATGGATGTGTAGTGAGTGCCCTCTATTGCATTACCAGCGTCAGCAGCTGAATCTATAAGCAAGCATCCTCTTTTCACACGTTTTAAATCATCCTTAGTGATTATATGCTTAACAGAACCATCAACTTCAATTCCATTTATGATAATGTCATACTCTCCTATAGAATCATAAAATTCTTGCATTGTTTTTCTATAGAACATACGAACATCAACATTATATTTCGCAATATAGTTATATGCGCCTTGTGACACACTGCCATTGGCTAATACGGCAACTTTTGTTTCCGAATTTGGCAACAATCCAAATGACAGCAATGCATGCTGGACACTTGCAATGCCGGCATAGAATGAATTTTTCCACACGAAATTCTTTTCTATAAATGGAATTGGTATATGTCTGTCTCCCAAATGAGCTGTAGGGAATATGTTATCCAAATCTATTATCTTCAGATTTTTCTTTTTCGCTACATTCTGATAAAAGGCAGTTCCTGAACCTGTAGGATGGGTCCATCCTATAATCATTTGTCCGTCTCTTAACAAGTCGTAATCTGTAGGCTGAATGAGCTTCAAGCAAAATATTATATCACAATTTTTAAAAATATTCTCTCTGCTATCTATTGTACAACCTTTTTCTTCATATTCACGGTCAGAAATAAACAGATTCGAACCGAAGCCTTTTTCAATTATTAGTTCATTTTCAAAATCATCTGTAATGTGTTGCGGCAATAATGCGACTCTTTTTTCACCCGGATATGTGGGTTTGATAAATCCTACTTTCATTTTTCAATCAATTTTAAGCTGATTCTTATATTTTTTTGCATACCACATTGTCATAATTCCCAATATTCCTCTCGTTAAGGTAACGACCAATGCGGCTCCTATTACTTCATATTTGTATATAAGAGGGAATGACAATGCAAGTCCAATAATGGAACTGATAAATGTAATATTTCGTAATTGTTTTTCCTTGTTTATTATTATTAGATAATTTGTTCCATATACATTTCCTATAGACAAGAATATCAATGACACTGATGTTATTCTAATAACACTTGTGGCATTTACGAACTCACTTGTGTAAAACAACTTCACCAATAGTGGAGCTATAATTATTAAAGCCAATGAAAACACTACAGAAGTGCCGATATTGATTTTAGCATAAAATGCATGCTTGTCTATTTTGCGAGACAGAAAAGGGAAAAATGTTCTGGACAAAACACCTAGAAACTGCTGAAACATATTTGTAAATTTTGTCCCAGCTTCATATAATCCATTGGCAACATCACCTCCAATAAAGCCAAGCAAGATTGTTGAGAATGCATTGTAAAAAGTAGGCATTAAATTGTTAACAAATATATCAGTGCTGCTCTTAATTGTGTTGAAGACTTCTTTTAATGATGGTTTATATAATTTATACTTCCATTTTATCAAAACATAATACATAGCTATCAATCCAGAAATAAGATAACCGAAAGCAACTAATAAGGGCTGTATTATGTAATCTGACTTTTCTTTAATAAAAATAAAGATTGCTATGGTAAATACTGTTTTTGAAATCAGGTTTAAAACAGTAATATATTTCATTCTTTCTATTGCTTGAAAAAACCAATCAGGAAACATAATATATCCCGGTATCAACAAGAATGTCATATATATGATATCAGCATTTTCTCTTAATTTTGGCACAAGAATGACAAAAACAGAAAGTATGACAAAAGAAACCACCATTAATAGCAGTCTCGCCCATAATATATTGGAAAATATTTCAGAAACCTTTTCTTTATCATCTCGATTTTTTGCAACATCTCTCGTTGCAGAATAATTGAATCCCCAATCAGAAATTGTCGTAAACCATACCATAATAGCTGCTGCAAAAGCTATTTTGCCAAAACCTTCAGGGCCAATAACTCTTGCCAAATATGGCATTGTAATTAAAGGGAAAAAATATGTCGCAACTTGCAAAAGCGAAAGATATCCAAAATTAGCGACTAATGTTTTTCCATCTTTACTGCCTTTTATTTTGTTTATGACTAGTTTTATTTTTGTGAACATATCTTGAGCCAGCCTAAACTATCCAATTAAAAATTTACCTAATCTTGTTTTGAGTATTATCAATGATAACAAATATGAGGTTAAAATAACTAGAACAAATCCACACCATGGCAACCAATATGGACCAACGACAGATGCGAAATTTGTTTTATAATATAAAGTTATTAGAAGAAATTGATGTATTATATAAATACCAAAACAACATGAAGCTAAACTTGTGACAAATTTATTCAACTGTTTCTTTTGGACAAACAAAAGCACAGTAATATAGAATGTAATTGTACCTATTGTTGCATATACTAACTGGCACAAATTACGAGCTATTTCCGTTAAATATATATGTGTTTTAAATTCTGGAGAGCCAATGCTAATTGTTTCTTTTAAAGGTCGTAATATTATAAACACAATTAGAAAAACGATCCAGCTTAAAACAATGTGCTTTGATTTAATAATTGATTTTATTTTTTCAGAATGTTTATAAACAACATATCCAAGATAAAAATAAAACATGTAATTAGCTGTTGCACTGCATTGTAAAGGCAATGGTAACAGCCAAAACAAATTCAAAAACGCTAATAATAATAATTTCCATCCATCTCCAATATTTATTTTATGGAGTATTACCGCTACGACAAAACACCAGAACAACATTGGCAGATACCACATGTGTCCACAGCCATTAATTATGCTATATACAAAATTACCCAAACATTTGTATTCATAGAATGATAAAAAGTATAAAGCACTGAATATTATACTAGGCAATATCAGTCTTTTTAACTTATTGGTTATTACATTGTCTGTTTTGTTTAATGTGACATATTGGAATGCAAAAAGATAACCTGAGATAAATACAAAAGCTTCTAAAGTAAATGCAAATGCTGTACGGGCAATCCATTTATATGTAGGTATATCTATACAACCTTCTGGCTTAGCCCATCCACCTTGATAACAAGTAAATGCATGCATAAACACTATTAGCGCTGCTAATATTGTACGCATCAATGTTACTTCATCAAAACGAATTCTCTTCTTTTCAGTTATCATCTTTTACAATCTTCCATCCACAATTTCTTTATCTAAGAATCCTTTGACATCAAAGACAACATGTTTTTCTTTGCACAAACTCTTGACGTCAAGCTCAATAAATTCCTTGTGTGAAACTGCCAATATTACAGCATCGTATTTGTCTGCAGGAAGTTCGTTTGTTATATCAATGTTATATTCGTGTTTTGCAATAGCAGGGCTAGCCCATGGGTCGTAGATATCGATGTTTAAGTTGTATTCTTCTAATACTTTGACGATGTCGACAACTTTTGTGTTACGGCAGTCTGGGCAGTTTTCTTTGAAGGTGAAACCTAAGATAAGTATGTTAGAGCCTAATACTTGAATACCCTTCTTGAGCATTAATTTTATTGTCTGAGCTGCCACATATTCACCCATGCTATCATTCATTCTTCTACCTGCTAGAATAATTTCCGGATTGTAGCCGCAGGTCATCGCACATTGTGCCAAATAATATGGGTCAACACCTATACAATGTCCGCCTACGAGACCAGGCTTGAAAGGCAAGAAGTTCCATTTTGTTGAAGCAGCTTCCAGTACATCGTTGGTATCTATACCCATTCTTGAAAATATCTTTGACAGTTCATTGACAAAAGCGATGTTTATATCGCGTTGTGAGTTTTCAATGACTTTTGCGGCTTCTGCAACTTTCATAGTTGGAGCGAGATGTGTACCAGCTGTAATAACAGAAGCATATACATCATTAACTATCTTGCCAATTTCAGGGGTTGATCCAGAGGTTACTTTCTTAATCTTCTCGACAGTATGAAGCTTGTCACCTGGATTTATACGCTCTGGTGAATAACCTGCAAAGAAATCTTCATTAAACTTTAAGCCTGAAACCTTTTCAACAACTGGTATACATTCATCTTCAGTAACACCTGGATAGACTGTAGATTCGTAAACAACTATGTCACCTTTGTTTATCACTTTTCCAACTGTTTCAGATGCTCCGTATAAAGGTGTTAAATCTGGATTATTATGTTTGTCTACAGGTGTTGGAACGGCGACAATGTAGAAATTGAAGTCTCGAATATTTTCAATGTCAGCTGTACATTTGAATCCATGGTTGTTGATAGCATCTTGTAATAATTCATCTGGCACTTCCAATGTTGCGTCATGACCAGCCATGAGCATTTCACAACGTTTTACGTTCATGTCGAAACCTATTGTCTTATATTTTGTTGAGAATAAACGTGCTAAAGGAAGTCCTACATAACCTAGACCTATTACACAAATTTTTATTTCGTTCATAACTGTTATTTTTTTACAAATTGTTTTTATACCATTCAATGGCTTCATTTAGTCCGCGAGCAAAGTCATATTCAGGGTCATAACCTAACATTTTCTGAGCTTTGCTTATGTCGGCATTAGAATGTTTTATATCACCTTGTCGGTCTGGACCGAAAATTGGCTCGATATCCTTACCAAGCGCTTTTGTCAGAGAATAATAAATATCTATAAGATATTCTCTTCCTCCATATGCTATGTTAAAAGCCTCACCTGCCACTTCTGAAGGAGCCAGACAGGCCTTAAGGTTTGCTTCTATTACATTTTCAATATAAGTAAAATCACGACTTTGTTTGCCATCACCGTTGATGGTTGGTCGTTCATTGTTAAGGAGTTGTTTGATAAATTTTGGTATTACTGCAGCATATGCGCCATGAGGGTCCTGACGACGTCCAAATACATTGAAGTATCGCATTCCATAAGTATCAAGGCCGTAATGCTTGGTATATTGTTTGGCCCACTCTTCATCACAACGTTTCGTCAGTGCATATGGAGAAAGCAAATTTCCTTCAACGCCTTCTCTTTTAGGAAGATTAGGTTCATCTCCATAAACAGAAGAACTAGAAGCATAGACAAATTTCTTCACACCACTTTGTCTTGCTGCTTCCATCATATTTAATGTGCCTTGTATATTATTTGCACAATAGAACAGCGGCATCTCTATGCTACGAGGCACGCTTCCCCATGCTGCTTGATTCAACACATAATCAACGCCTTTACAAGCCATCATACAAGTATCTAAATCTTTGATGTCACCCTTGATAAACTCATAGTTCGGATTATCAAGAAACATATCCACATTATCTTGTTTGCCTGTCGACAAGTCATCGAGGCAACGCACTTTATAACCAAGGCCAAGAATTGCTTCACAAAGATTTGATCCTATAAAGCCTGCACCACCAGTTACTAGAAATAATGAATCTTTAGAAAATTGTAAATGCTTGTATGACATAGTATTTTATTTTATCAGATCTTTCTACGTATTTATTGTAAATTATATTGACAGGATTTACATTATTTATCATTTCGTTTTATACATTTCCTGGTAATACTTCTGATAGTCACCAGAAGTCACATTGTCCATCCACTCCTGATTGTCCAGATACCAGCGCACTGTCTTTTCTATACCTTCTTCAAATTGAAGCGATGGTTCCCAACCGAGTTCTTTCTGCAGTTTTGTACTGTCGATTGCGTAACGTGCGTCATGGCCTAATCTGTCGGTGACATATGTAATCAAATCCATAGACGAGCCTTCTGGATTGCCAAGTATCCTGTCGACAGTCTTTATCATGACCTTTATCAAGTCAATGTTTTTCCATTCATTGAAACCGCCGATATTATAAGTCTCAGCGATTTTGCCATTATGGAAAATCATATCTATAGCACGAGCATGGTCTTCAACATACAACCAGTCGCGCACATTCTCTCCTTTGCCATAAACAGGCAATGGTTTACGATGACGAATATTATTTATAAACAATGGTATCAATTTCTCTGGAAACTGATATGGGCCATAGTTGTTAGAACAGTTAGTCACTATAGTAGGCATGCCGTATGTGTCGTGATATGCTCTTACAAAATGGTCGCTGCTTGCCTTTGCTGCTGAATATGGTGAGTGCGGATTGTATTTTGTTGTCTCATAAAAGAATTCGCTTCCATAAGCCTTATGTCCTTCCGACGAGGCTACGGTCTTGAACGGAGGCTCTATACCTTCAGGGTGATTCATCTCCAATGCGCCATAAACTTCATCGGTAGAGATATGGTAGAAACGGCAGTCTATCGAGTCATTCTTTGCGTCTTTGTGACTTTGAGTCTTTGTGACTTTATACGGTGTTGGTTGTGACTCCCAATAAAGTTTTGCTGCTTGTAGCAATGACAATGTTCCCATTACGTTTGTCTTAGCAAAAGTAAAAGGATCCTTGATGCTTCTATCGACATGGCTCTCTGCTGCGAGGTGAATTATGCCATCGACCTGTTCATCCTGCATAAGCTGATAGAAAGCTTCGAAGTCGCATATATCCATCTTGACAAACTTATAATTAGGTCTGTCTTCAATATCTTTTAGATTAGCTAGATTACCTGCATAGGTGAGTTTGTCAAGATTGATGATCTTATATTCAGGATATTTGTTAACGAACAATCTAACGACATGACTTCCGATGAATCCAGCACCGCCTGTTATTATAATATTTCTTTTCATCTCTAATTGTATTGGAGGACAAATATCTAAAGCTCAGCTACTCGCAACAAATACTGTCCGTATTGATTCTTTATCATAGGCTGTGCAAGTTCTATTATCTTATCTTTTGTTATCCATCCCTGGGTATATGCTATCTCTTCCAAACAAGCCACTTTCAGTCCTGTTCTTTTTTCTAACACTTCGATATATGTTGATGCTTCGGCAAGTGAATCGTGGGTTCCTGTATCCAACCATGCGAATCCCCTGTCGAAGACTTGTACCTTAAGCTCACCATCATTCAAGAAGGCCTGATTTACCGATGTTATTTCAAGTTCTCCTCTCGCAGAAGGCTTGATGCCTTTAGCAACATCAACAACTTTGTTAGGATAGAAATACAATCCAACCACTGCATAATTACTCTTAGGATTCTTCGGCTTTTCTTCTATAGAGACGCAGTTGCCTTCTTTATCGAACTCTGCTACTCCATAACGTTCAGGATCACTTACCCAGTAACCGAACACCGTAGCCTTATTGTTTTTTTCAGCATCAACAACAGCATTCTTCAACAATGAAGTAAAACCAGCTCCTTGAAAAATATTATCACCAAGAACCAAACAAGCGCAATCATCACCTATGAATTCTTCTCCGATTATAAAAGCCTGAGCCAAGCCATCTGGTGAAGGCTGTTCTGCATAACTGAAATTAACGCCATAATCAGAGCCGTCGCCAAGAAGACGCTGGAATCCTGGAAGGTCCTGAGGTGTGGATATTATCAAAATATCACGTATACCAGCCAACATTAAAGCAGATATCGGATAATAAACCATAGGCTTATCAAATATAGGAAGTAACTGTTTACTTACACCTTTTGTTATCGGGTAGAGGCGAGTTCCAGAACCGCCAGCAAGAACGATACCTTTCATGATTATTTATTTTGACTGTTTACAATTCTTGTTAATATCTATCATTTTTCGGCTACGTTTAATTTCCTCATCACATTCATAAACACATAAACAAGCCTATTTAAAATTTGTTTTACAATTACATCAATTTAGTCTCTTCTGAAAATGTCTCTTGTATATACTTTCTCTTTCACATCGTCCAATACGTTATCGTATCTGTTGGCGATGATAGCCTGACTCTCTTTTTTGAATCTTTCAATATCATTGACGACTTTACTTCCAAAGAAAGTGGTTCCATCTTCCAAAGAAGGCTCGTAAATTATCACCGTCGCACCTTTGGCTTTCACTCTTTTCATAACTCCCTGTATGGAGCTCTGTCTGAAGTTGTCGGAATTGGATTTCATCGTGAGTCGATAAACACCTATCACACATTGCTTCTCCGATTGGGCATTGTAATGGCTATAGTTGTAATAATCATAATATCCAGCTTTCTTCAGCACCTGGTCTGCTATGAAGTCTTTTCTAGTCTTGTTACTTTCCACTATAGCCGACATCATATTTTGTGGCACGTCTTCATAATTTGCCAAGAGCTGCTTAGTGTCTTTAGGCAGGCAGTATCCGCCATAGCCGAAGCTAGGATTGTTATAGTGTGTTCCTATTCTAGGGTCGAGGCACACGCCTTCTATGATTTGCTGCGTGTCGAGACCTTTAAGCTCTGAGTATGTATCCAGCTCGTTGAAATAGCTCACACGCAAAGCAAGATATGTGTTGGCAAACAGCTTCACGGCCTCAGCCTCAGTGCTGCCCATAAACAAAACCGGCACATCATCCTTGAGTGCTCCCTGCTTGATGAGCTCTGCAAACTGATGTGCCGCTTTTTCCAAACGTTCATCGCCTTGCTTGTAGCCTACGATGATACGGCTTGGATATAAGTTGTCATATAAAGCCTTGCTCTCTCTTAAAAACTCCGGTGAAAAAATAATGTTGTCACTACCTGTTTTCTTACGGATAGACTCTGTATATCCTACAGGGATAGTACTTTTTATCACCATAATAGCATCTGGATTATATTGCATCACCTTTCCTATGACATCTTCAACTGCTGATGTGTCGAAGAAATTCTTGACGCTATCATAATTTGTCGGCGCTGCTATCACTACAAAGTCTGCATCTTTATAACCCGACTCTGCATCTAATGTAGCGCGAAGATTCAAATCCTTGTTGGCCAGATAATCTTCAATATAATCGTCTTGTATAGGTGACTTCTTGCTATTTATCAGATACACTCTTTCTGCAACTATATCAACGGCAGTCACTTCATTGTGCTGTGCCAGCAATGTCGCTATTGAAAGACCTACATATCCTGTCCCTGCTACTGCTATTTTCATAATTCAGAGTTTATCTCCATCCAAATGGATGCTTGCTTAGTTCTAATTTGGCTAATGGGTGATAGTCGCCTTTGAGTCCTATAGGCTCAGCTTTTCTTATGTCGTAAACCATCTCGATGCAGTTTCTTGCCTCCGAAATTCTGAAGCCTTCTCCATTGAGTATTCTTTTATAGCTCTCTGTATGAAGCTCTGTAAATCCTTGGCTGAATTCAAATTCGCTGCCGTCTATCATGATGGTTCTATATGTTCTTTTCTCGCCTTGCACAGCATTCTCCGGCAATGTGTCAGCATTGATGCTTAAGAAATAACGCACCCTGGCTTTCTCCAGTTCCATATATCCAGCCACTCTGTCGTGACTAGAGACATGCACCACGCTTTTTGTCACCTTACCGAAAATCCACTGCAGCATATCGTAGAAATGTATTCCGATGTTAGTCGCAACACCTCCGCTCTTGTTGATGTCGCCTTTCCATGATGTGTAATACCAATTGCCTCTTGCAGTGATATATGTCAGGTCAACATCATAAATCTTATCTTGAGGGCCTTCATCTATCTTCTTCTTCAATGCCACTATCGATTCATGCAGACGAAGCTGAAGTATGGTGTAAGCCTTTCTTCCTGTAGACTTCTCCACTGCCTCAAGAGCATCGATATTCCATGGATTCAACACAACAGGTTTCTCACAGATCACGTCACAACCCAGACGCAAGCCGTAACGAGTGTGGGCATCGTGAAGATAGTTTGGCGTACACACCGTCACGAAATCTATCTTCTCACCTTTCTCGATGAGCTTTGTATTATGACGGTCGAATAGTTCCTGCTCAGTAAAAAAAGCCGCCTGAGGAAAATAGCTGTCCATTATCCCCACACTATCGTTTCTGTCGTAAGCAGAAACCAAAACATTACCCGTATCTTTTATCGCTTTAAGATGACGTGGCGCTATGTAACCGCCTACGCCGATTATTGAGAAGTTCATAGTTGCTGTCTCCTTTCTCCATATTCGTCAACCCAGCCAATCTGTCGAGCTGGCACTCCTGCCATCAGGGCGTTATCTTCCACGTCTTTAGTGACGACAGCGCCTGCTGCTATCATGGCGTTCTTGCCGATGGTGACGCCGCATACGATGGTGCAGTTAGCTCCCAACGAGGCCCCTTCTCTGACCAATGTCTTTTTGTATACCCCATGAACAGGATACTTAGACCTTGGAACAGTAACATTGGTAAACACACAGCTCGGTCCGCAGAATACGTCATTTTCAAGTTCCACGCCTTCATAAATCGAGACATTGTTCTGCACTTTCACTCCGTCGCCAATTCTAACATTGTTGCCAACATTGACATTCTGTCCAAAAGAACAATTCTTTCCTATAACGGCTCCGGATTGTATATGACAGAAATGCCAGATCTTTGTTCCTTCACCGATGATCACATTCTCGTCGATGTAAGATGATTCGTGGACAAAATATTTCTCAGATGCCATAGGGGTCAGTTTTTGAAACGTCATGGGTTTCGGTCACCAATTACAAATTATCTTTTTCGATATCTTTGAAATAATTGACAGTACCGACTTTCAATTCGTATGTAGCCAAATCATCGCATACTATGATACCTTTTGGATGCATTTGCAATGCGCTCACTGTCCACATATGATTGACGCTGCCTTCGATAACCTGAGCAAGAGCTCTAGCCTTGCCGTGGCCGTTAGCCAAGATCATGACTTCTTTTGAATCCATCACTGTACCTACGCCCACTGTCAAGGCTGTCTTTGGGACTTGATTGATGTCGTTGTTGAAAAATCTAGAGTTGGCTATGATAGTGTCTGTTGTCAATGACTTAACTCTTGTTCTTGATGTCAACGATGAACCTGGCTCATTGAAAGCTATATGTCCGTCAGGTCCGATGCCACCCATGAACAAATCTATTCCGCCGTATGACTTTATCTTATCTTCATAACGTTGGCATTCTGCTTCGAGGTCCTCAGCATTGCCATTGAGGATATTGACATTCTCCTTCTTGACGTCTACATGGCTGAAGAAATTGGTCCACATGAAAGTATGATAGCTTTCAGGATGGCTTTCTGGAATACCTACATATTCGTCCATATTGAAAGTTACGACATTCTTGAACGACACCTTTCCTTCCTGATGAAGCTTTATCAAAGCCTTGTATGTGCCGATTGGCGTTGAGCCTGTTGGCAATCCTAAAACGAAAGGTTTCTCTTCTGTTGGGTTGAATTCATTGATTCTTCTCACGATATGATTAGCTGCCCATTGTGACAACTTATCATAATTAGGTTCAATTATAACGCGCATTTTTCTATTATTTATATCGGAATGAAATTACTTTACTTTACAGCTCCGCCCTCTAAATCACACCGGGTTGATGTAACTACTTGATATTCTTAGAAGGTTTTAAAATAAATTTTTAATATGATGATGCAATTTGACTACATCAACACATCTATTTATTTTTTTTATTATTAATGCAAATATAGTTATTTTTTCTAATGCTTATATTGTTGTTCTCTATTTTAAGACAATTTTCTATTTTTGCAAAAAATTAGGAAATACAGATGATACTATGTTTAGAAACCTCCACTGCTGTATGTTCAGTGGCACTCGTTGAAAATGGTAAAGTTATAGCATTAAGAGAAAGTCTCGATGGTCAGAACCATGCAGAGAAAATAACTGTTTTTATTGACGAAGTCATGAAGGAAGCCAATGTTTCCTATCGCGACCTGGATGCCATCGCGACAAGCAAGGGTCCTGGTTCATATACCGGATTGCGCATAGGCGTCAGCACTGCTAAAGGCTTATGCTATGCAATGGACAAACCGCTCATCGCCATCGACACTCTTACAGCTATGGCACATGGCTTTAAAGACAACAATTCAACAGCTAATAGACTACAGCCAACAGCCATCCTATGTCCGATGATTGATGCTCGTCGTATGGAGGTTTATTCAGCTTTCTTCAATGAAAATCTGGAGAAGATTACGGAGACAAACGCCATCATTATAGACGAAAATTCTTTCATGGATTTGAAGCAAAACAATCATCTATATCTCTTCGGCGACGGAGCCGACAAACTTGCGTCTCTCTTTGAAAATGAAGCTAATATCACTGTGGTAGAAAAGTTCTATTGCTCAGCATCATATATGGCAGAATTAGCCGACAAAGCATTCAAAGAAAATGACTTTGTCGACACTGCATATTTCGAGCCTTTCTACCTTAAGAACTTCGTTCCTGGAATGCCTAAGGTGAAAGGCTTGAATTGATTCATCGTATTTCTTATCTAGAACCGTAACCCGATACTGGATAGAGTGATACAGCGTAGCAGGCTCCGTAAGGTGAACCTGACAATTTTATTGTATGTTGTGTCTCATGGACGCTGACGCTGTATTCGTGTAATATCTGTTCTTTAGGCTCTGTTGTCATGTCGTCGGAGTCGGTAATCCATACTTTTGTCAACAGTCCTGTTGCATTGTCAATTTCATATCCCCACAATGTTGTTGCATGGTGCAATGAACCGAGGTTAGAAGCGAGCGCTATTGTAAGAGAAGCGATGCCTCTGTCCATGAATGTCACTACCAACTCTGTGAAGCGTCTGTGTTTCTCTACGTCTGACAATCCTGATCCTCCGCCCCATTCATAGTAGTTGTTAAATTCTCCTGAGATGAGGTTGTTATATTCCAAGATACCAGGAACGATGACGTAACTATAGTCATGGTACACGTATGGAAGGATTTCACTTTCCCAGATATCGGCATAATATCCGCCGCTATTGTTGTTCAAAGGCTGAGCGTGTGAACCAGCAGCTGCTTCTTTCATGATGTTACGTCCTTCGAAATACCATGTGACACCGTGTGATACACTGCCGCCTTTGCTGTTGTCCCATAAATCGTGATATATCTCCATCAAAGCGAGTTCGTATGTGGTGCCAGGACCTGTCACTGCCTCAGCTGGCAAGGTATTGCCTGCAGCGACATATCTGTCTTGCCACCATTGGATTATATTGGATGAAGATGCTGCCCAGCACATATTGATGTCGCCATTAGTCTGTCCGTTGCCTTTCTTGTTGACATCGTACCATCCTGAATTGAGTGTTACGCCTTCAGCGAACACTACTGTCTTACCTTCATCAGCAGACTCTGCAGTGATTATTATCTCGTTGGAAACCACGTCGTTTTTCTTTGCGTAGACTATATATGAACCAACTACTGTTGTGCTGAATGTGTCGCCGTTAATCTTGCTTCCATTGACAAAAATCTCAGATTGTGATGTAACGTCATTGTTGTCTTGTTTCACTGTAAACTTAACATTGTCGGTGCCATTAGCGATTATGCTATTCTTTGAAGCAGACAGTTCTATAGGTTTCTCTGGCTCTATATATTCTTCAGCTGTGATGAAAATTTCATTAGAAACCAACTCGCCTTTTCTAGCATATGCCTTATAGCTGCCAGCTATTGTTGTTGTGAATCTGTATCCTTCGATTTTGCTATCGTTGATATATATTTCTGTCTCTGCTGTCACATCGGCATTATCTTGTTTCACTGTGAAATTGACAGCTTCAATGCCATCAGCGATGATTGTTGTTGCAGAAGCGAAGAGTTCTATAGGTTTTTCCGGTTCTTCTGGCTCTATATATTCTATTGCAACGAAAGAAATTTCGTTTGATGTCACGTCACCTTTTTTAGCATAAGCGGTGTAGTCGCCAGCTGTTGTTGTGGTAAATTTATTGCCTTCAATCTTATTTCCATTGACATAAATATCAATGTCGTTTGTAATGACAGACTTACCTTCTGTAACGTTAAATATCACTGCGTCGATACCGTCGGCCACTATTGTATCGGTTGAAGCTGTAATGACAATAGGCACTTCAGGAGCAATGTATTCTTTAGCGAAGAATGTGATTTCATTTGAAATGATAGTGTCGTTTTTCTTTGCATAGACAATGTAATTTCCTGATAATATTGTTGTGAACACATTGCTTTCTATCAAGCTGTCGTTGACATATATTTTGCTCGATTCGGTAACGTTGATGCTGTCTTGCATTACTGTAAAATTGACAGCGTCGATGCCGTTAGCGACGATGGTGTCTGTTGATGCAGAAAGTTCTATCGGTCCTTCAGGAAGTTGAGGATCATCAGGAGTTCCTGGTTCCTCAGGATTCTCTGGATTTTCTGGTTGTTCTGGGTCTTCTGGATCTTCAGGGTCTTCTGGGCTTTCTGGTTCTAATGCTTTTGCCTTGACAGTCACTTTGTTGGAAGTATGACTTTTACGTTTCGCATAGAATGTGTAAGTCTTTGCTTCTGATGTTGTGAAAATGCTGATTCCGAGCTCTTCACTTTTACCCTCCATAAACAAAGCGCTTTCATCTGTTACGTCCTTACCTTCACACAAGACCGTGAACGTAGCGACATCTTCACCGTCAGCGATGATTTCAGTCTTGTCGACGCTTAATGTTATTGGTTTGTCATCTCTATTACAAGCTGTAGAGATACATAATAGTGCTATTACTGCAAAAAAATACAGGAGTTTTTTCATAGATTTTTTATTAAAAATTGCTACAAAAATACTCATATTTATCGAAATGTAAGTATATCATTTTAATTATATTTTGCATGCACCACACAAATTATGATGATAACATTATATAAAAAATAAAATCTAAATAGAGTTGATTCATAATGAAAAATATCCGTAATTTTGCCGCTTAAATTTTTATCACTTCGTAAGTTCTTCAACTTATAGGACAAATGTGGTTCTGCCTGTAGTTGAAGCATTTAATGGTTTAAAAAGAACCCATGTTTATTTTATGAAAAAGTTATTTACTTTATTTTTGATTATGTCAGCGTTGTTAGTTTCAGCGCAAAATCGTGATTATGTATTTTCATACGATTTTACAGCAACTAACGAATTGAACGGATGGACTGTTATTGACAACAACAATGACGGTCGTCAATGGGAAATGATGAACGGAATGAAAGGCGTCGTCTATAATGGCAACACCACTGAAGTCGCTGCCGACGACTGGTTGATTTCTCCTTCATTCGCAGTGGAAAGCGGAAAGCATTATATTATTGAGTACACCGTTGCTCAAAGAGGTGCGTTCGGCACTGATGTCATCAACGTACACTATGGTTCTCAGGTGTCTCCTTCATCATCAACATTATTGATTGAAGAAAAATTTGATAATCATGCTGGCATGGTGACTCGCAAATGCCACATCACAGCACAGGCAAACGAGAATGTTAAATTTGGTTTCAATATCACTTCTGCTGCATCAAACGGCGTTGTCACTTTGAAATCTGTATCAGTGAAGGAAAGCACAAACCAACGTCCAGCTCAAGTTCCTGCTCTCGCAGTAAGTTCCAACTTCACAGCAAAAAGCGTTACAGTCAAATGGATAAACTCACAACGTGATACCGATGACATTATCATCGTTCAACCAATGACTGCCAAAATATATGAAAACGGCGTGGTCGTAGCAACTCTCAACAACATGCAAGCAGGCGAACAAGAAGAATATACATACAATCCAAGCACCTTCTCTGGAATGGTAACCATCGGCCTTACATTGACTATCGACGGACTTGAATCAGAAAGCGCTGAGCAGGAAATCAATCTCGACGACTTCCAAGGCGAAGTGACACCTGCTTTCAACTTGCCTATAAATAACTCTTCCGACTTCGCAAATAACTGGACAGTTATAAACGTCGACGGCGGTTCAACATGGACATACTACAACAAAGGTGCGTCAATGAGCGGTTACAGCACTGTTAACGACTGGTTGATCTCTCCAAGCGTTGAACTCGAAGCAAATACCCGTTATGTCCTTAGCTATAAATTGTCATCTTCAATGACATTGCACGCTAATATTGAAATGACTGTCGGTACAGGAACAACAACATCATCACAAACTCAAGTAATTGACAGCTATACAGATTTATATCAAAATGGCTTCGCTGAATTCCAATCACCTCAGTTCACCGTACCAGCGACAGGAACATATCACTTTGGTTTCCATGCTACTTACGTAGGCAATTATTTAGATGTTAAAGATATTTCTGTTGGAATCGTAACACAAGGTGGCGGCGGCAATGAAGAGGTCGGCGACCTCGAAGTGGAAGAATATGTTGAGACAGTATTGCCTGATAATGACAATGGCGACTTGACATACACAACAGATTATTTCCAACCTATGACAATTGAAGGCGTAGATTTCTTCTGTGCATTCTCTCATGCACAACTTGATGCTTATACATTGGCAGACAATGGTATATATGCAATGCCTCTCGAATATGCTTTCACTCCTGACTTAGAATCTCCATTGTTAGTAGATGAAGTGACAGGTGGCGTCACTTATTGCAACGGCAAACTTTATTGCAATACTTATGACGACAACAGCAATATCCAAGAAGTTAATCCAGTATGGAAAGTTTACGATGCTAATACATACGAATTGTTGTCAGAAACAGTACTCAACAATAATTGTGAAAACACAACAAGATGTTTGGCTTACGATATGACAACAGATAAAATCTACGGTTTGGTAAAAGATTACGTCGACACATGGCTCGTTGAGATAGAACCAGAAACAGGAGCAATGACAAGAATCGCTGACCGTCTCGACATCACAAAACGTTTCCTCACATTAGGTTGCAACGCTAAAGGCGAACTCTATTGTATATATATGACAGAAGACAGCAACACGGGCGACCAGGTACATTATCTCGGCAGAATCAACAAGGCTGACGGCTCTATAGCAGAAGTAGGCATGATGCAAGGCGCAAACTTCATGAATGAAGACATCCTTTATAATATGAAATATCGTCAGGTCCTTTTCTTCGACAATTCATCAGACACTATGTATTGGATGTTCTGCAGCTCAAGTTTGGCATTAGGTTCACAATATGCTGCCATCACAGAAGTTGACAGATATAATGCAGTGGTTACATTGCGTGCATATCAATTCGATTTACTTTCAATTACAGGAGCATATTTCAATGAACCATCGATGGCAGCACCATCAATAATCACAGATTTCGCATTCGATGACGACCCTAACGGAGCAAACAGCGGAACAATGACATTCCGTCTTCCTTCAACATCTTACAACGGCGATGCTTTGACAGGCACAGTAAGTTATAAAATCTATGCCGATGGATTATCCGACTTCACTGGCAGCGGCGCTCCTGGTCAAGAAATTTCAATTCCTGTCCAAGCAAACAACGATATCATTACTCTTAACCTCGTAGCTCATAACGATTATGGTTACGGTCCTACAATACAACGTGATATCTTGGTCGGTTATGACCTCCCAGAAGCACCTAAGAATATCTTCCTCACTAAAAACCAACTCGAAACAACATTGACATGGGACGCTCCTGAAATCGGTGTTCACGGCGGTGACTTCGACGTAGAAAATCTCAACTATACCATCGTGAGATACCCTGGCGAAGTGGAAGTGGCAAGCAACATCACCGACAGAGTGTTCGTGGAAAAACATGGCAGCGACATGACACGTTATGTATATATGGTCTATTCTTGCGTTGGCGACGTCCGCAGCGCAGGCGCATATTCTAACAACTTGATCGTCGGTAACCCCCTCAAAACTCCATATGGCGGCGTATTCGGTGACGTTTACGACATGTATAATTACTATACTCTCGTCGATGCTAACAAAGATAATTACACCTGGATTTACGATGAATTGAACCATGCAGCTGTATATCGTTACAACTGGCAAATCGGTGCCGACGACTGGATGATATCTCCAGCTATCAGCTTCAGCAAAGACGCTGTCTACACTTTGACATTCGGAGCATTCTCTTCACAAGAAGGCTACCTTGAATCATTGATGGTGACTTTCGGCGACAGCTACACTCCTGAATCACAAAAAGAAGTTATGCTCGATATTCCAGAATTGCCAGCCATCATCGACGGTGAATATAATGTCTATAGCATCGAAATAACAGTGCCAGAAGACGGCATATATCACTACGGATTTAAAGCTTATTCCAAACCATATCAAGATTATCTCTATCTCTACGATATCAGACTCGTATCTGACAAAGACGGCGTAGTATTAAATGATACAAAAGCCAACGACAGCAAAATCATCGTGACATCAGAACACAACACACTCAAGATCTTCAACCCAGAAAATGAAGAAGTGGCAATATACAACGCATTGGGCGTTATATTGTATAAGTCTAACGACAGTTATATCGAGACAAGCCAAACATCCGGCTTATATATCGTTAAATCTACAAAAGGAAGCAGAAAAGTTATTGTTAAATAATGGAATATAAGTAGTTATGAAAAAATTATCATTATTGATCTTAGGCGTTCTCTTATGTACAAGAATCGCTTTTGCACAAACTTACGAATCGTTTGAAATTATCGAAAACTTCGATGATGCCTCTCATTTCACAGAAGGATCTATCGTTCCAGATGGATGGAGCTCTATAGGCACGTCACCAGCAGAACGTATGGAAGCAGGCGTTTATATGACTGGTTACGCTGCTCACAGCGGATCATACGTATTACATTCATCAGATAATATCTCTGTCGTTCGCGATGAAGTCATCTTCACTCCTATGATGGAACTCGCTGGCGGCAAAGACGCTGTCTTGTCATTCTATATCTATGCTCCAGGCGGAAGTCCTGCTGCTTTCTATTCATATGTAGAAGTTAAAGCTGGTACTGCTCAAAACATGGAAGCACAGACAATAACATTAGGATCTACTAGCTCAGCAATATCTTCATGGTCAGAACTCGCATTCTTGTTCACTCCAGCGACAGATGGCGAATATTGCTTCTCTATTTCTCTCAAACAATCATCAGAACTCGTTCGCGATCACGGCTTGATTGGCATCGATGACGTGACAATCACTGGTTTCAAAAACGTAGGCGGCGGCAATGAGGGCGGCGATGAAGAAGACGACGAACTCACTCCAAATCCTAACAACTACGTGTCAGCAATGCCAGTTCCTTATTATAATACCTTCGACAACTACGACAACGACTACGACGGTTCATCATATTTGCCAAAAGGCTGGCTTTCTGTTGGCAACATGCCTTTCTTCACAGCAAATATTCCTAGCCTTGATGCTGTTACAGGCACCTATTACTTAGTAGCAGAACAATCAGACATGAACAACCGTAACGACATACTCTTCACTCCTTTCTTCCGTTTGACTGCTGACGAAGAATATGTCATTTCTTATTATCTGTATATGCCTGGCAACTCTGGCGGCGGCGTGTTGAGAGCAACAAATCTTACCGTTACAGTCGGCACAGAACACGATATCCTTTATCATCCTGTAGTAAAACAAAACATCGAAGATCAGTCAATTAGCGAATGGCAATATCAGGAATTCACCTTCACTCCTCAAGTTAGCGGAGCTTATTGCTTCGGTTTCTCATTGAGCACTTATGTTAATTATTCTGGATTGGTAGCTATTGAAGACTTCAATATCACAATTCCTGGTTATGTGGGAGTTCCTTTCGCTGAATTCGGCATCGGCGGTAACTTCAACGTTATCGACAGCAGAATGGTGGTTTACAAAAACCAATATGTACACCTCACCAACTTATCTAAAAACAGTGACGAATATTTGTGGGTCGTGACTTCACCTACAGGCTCTGTTCAACATTCATCAGAAGAAAATCCATCATTCTTGTTCAACGAGTCAGGTGAATATACAATTGAACTCACTGCAAGCAACAGTGAAGATTCACGCACAACAAGCAAGACTATAATGGTGGAATATATCGACTACGACACAGAAGATTACACTCTCATGACATGGAATCCTACTCATGACCAAATATTGGAACGTGGTTCTATCCCTGCATTCTCTGCTAATGGCATCGAGGATTACGACTATGATTATGTGACAGGTTACACTCGTTATTACAAAAAATATGCTGAACGTTTTGAAATTCCATCTAACGTTAAATTGGAAATTTCTGTAATTAACACATGGTTGGCACATTACCGCAATCGTGCTTATACAACAGGTTCCGACAGCGACAAACCATTCGAAGTGGTGTTCTATGGTGAGACAAACGGTCAGCTTGATGAAAGCAAAGTCTTTGCTCGTATTTCTATGGCATTGAAAGATGCATTCGGAACTACAGGTATCGGTTCTGGAGCAGGCGAAGGTCGCTCAATCAACTTGGTCGATTTCTATGGCAAGCCAGTTGAAGTTGAAGGTACATTCTACGTCGCCTTCGAATTCGCTGATGATATGACAGTGTCAACAGAAGATCCTAACATCGGACGTTCTTATATCGCATTGAATACAATAAAACACGCTACACAAAACGCTACATTGTACGTCAAACCTACTTCAGTGCCAGCAAATTCTCAAGTAGAAGCTGATGGAAACTGGTATCCTGTCGACATGTTAGACAACAAAATGAGTGGCGTGGGTGCTTACATTATCCTCTGGGTAGCCAACGAAATAGAAGACGGCGATGATGACGACGATGATGATCAAGAATCGAATCCTTCTGTTGCGATAACTTTGAATGAAGTAACAACAACATCAATCAAGGCTACTTTCACTCCAAATAATGATTGTAAAAAATATCATATCTTGGCAGACACTCAAGCTAATATGGAAATGTGGATGGGAATGATGGGCGCATCTTTGGAAGAATTAATCGTTATGTGGGGCGCTGAAAAGACATCGACATCAACATACACTTGGGATGAATTGGCACCTAATACAGAATATACCATTTACGCCTTGCCTAAAGATGCAGAAGGCAACTTCGGTGAATTAGTTACAACCAATGTCACAACAGAGCAATCTGGCGGAACAGGAACTTCAGTGATTGAACTCGTCGTTGAGGTGCTGACAAATACTTCAGTCAAGACAACAGCAACTCCAAATGAAGAGACAGCTGTCTATCATTATGGATTGATTGAGAAGTCATATTTCGAAGAGATAGGCGAAGAGGCAGCGGTACAAATCTTCCGTGAAGATCCATATCCATTCTACGAAGTAGATATCTGGGAATGGATTGACCTTAATCCAGAGACAGATTATTACGCAATAGCAACAGGCCAGAACTCAGAAGGCGAATGGGGCGAGACAACAATAGTTCCTTTCAGAACTGAAGTAGAAGGCTTCGACGAGCTTGTAAAGACAAACTTCAGCATTTATCCAAATCCAGCTTCTTCAACAATCAATATTGTCAGTGAAGCAAAAGGCACAGTCAAGATTTATGACATGACATCACGCTGTGTTAAGGAAGTGCAAATTGAAGGCGTTATTACAACAGTAAATATTGAAGATTTGAACAAAGGAGTTTATTTCATCAGTGTTAACGAAAGCGTCAAGAAGTTGGTGGTAAAATAAAATTGCAACCTACATTTTTTTCTAAATTATTTTTATATTTTTGCAGTATAGAATTTACAAACAATAAAAACATACAATTATGGCATTCAACTTAAGAAACAGAAGCTTTTTGAAGTTGTTAGACTTCACTCCAAAAGAAATTCAATACTTTTTAGATTTAGCTCGCGACCTCAAACGTGCTAAATACGCAGGTACAGAACAACAAAGATTAAAAGGCAAGAACATCGCTTTGATTTTCGAAAAGACATCAACACGTACACGTTGTGCTTTCGAAGTTGCTGCTTACGATCAAGGTGCTCACGCAACATACTTAGGACCTTCAGGTTCACAAATCGGTGTTAAAGAATCAATGGCTGACACAGCACGCGTTTTAGGTCGTATGTACGACGGTATTGAATATCGTGGTTTCGATCAAGCAACAGTTGAAGAATTAGCAAAATACGCTGGCGTACCAGTATGGAACGGTTTAACAAACGAATTCCACCCAACACAAATCTTGGCTGACTTCTTAACAATGACAGAACACACAGACAAACCTTTAAACAAAGTTACTTTCGCTTACGTTGGCGACGCTCGTTTCAACATGGGTAACTCTTTGATGGTTGGTGGCGCTAAGATGGGTATGGACGTAAGAATCGTTGCTCCTAAATCATTACAACCAGATGCAGAACTCGTAGCAACATGCCAAGAAATCGCTAAAGAAACAGGTGCTACAGTTACAGTAACTGATAACGTTGAAGAAGGCGTTAAAGGTTGTGACTTCTTATACACAGACGTATGGGTATCAATGGGTGAACCAGCTGAAGTATGGGCAGAACGTATCAGCTTGTTAAAACCTTACCAAGTAAACGGCGAAATGATGAGAATGACTGGCAATCCAAAATGCAAATTCATGCACTGCTTACCAGCTTACCACAACTTAGAAACACAAGTTGG
>JAFZDU010000121.1 GCA_017561025.1 Bacteroidales bacterium
AGCGCCGATGATACTGCATTAAGTTGTGGGAAAGTAGGTCGTCGCCGCCCTTATAGCGGAAGCCTCAGCATAGCGCTGGGGCTTTTCTGTTTTCATGCGTCCCCATCCCCGCGCAGAGACGCTAAGAGAATGAGGAGTCTTGCCTTTTCTTGTTTTCATTATCTGTCTGTCCCCGGCATTCCCGCGCAAAGACGCAAAGAGAATGAGGAGTCTTGCCTTTTCTTGTTTTCATTATCTGTCTGTCCCCGGCATTCCCGCGCAAAGACGCAAAGGGACGCGAAGTATATATGAAGCCATCGGAGTCATCAAGTCAGTCGGATGCTGGATATTGAAAGACATTATAGGTTCAAGTCCGACACTTTGCGTTAGGGATTGCAGCGGCATCCTTTGCGAGCGAAGCGACAGCGGAGGCAAGCAAAGATATAGCGGAAAGCCCGACGGCGGAGACGGAACGCCCAAAGAAATAGACAATTGAAAACAGATTCCCAACTACTTGGCGTGAAAATTTACGAAAATCATACGAACTTATTTTTATATATATATATTAATAATCTAATAATAAGGAACTTAGCTACATTTGTTATACTCATTAATATGTGTATAAATTATTAAATTTAATTTTGTAATTTGAAAAATTATTCGTAATTTTGTATTCTCAAAAATGATGATAAATTTAATATGGTGACTATAGCGTGGAGGTCCACCTCTTCCCATTCCGAACAGAGAAGTTAAGCCCCACAGCGCCGATGATACTGCATTAAGTTGTGGGAAAGTAGGTCGTCGCCACCCTTATAACGGAAGCCTCAGCATTACGCTGGGGCTTTTCTGTTTTATGCTATCTCGAGCCGAGATGCAAAGTCTATTTGATTTAGAAGTTGGAACTATGATTTTTCTGTTTTTATATTCATTCATTTTTTCTTTGCTAAAAATTAGCAGAACAAGTCTTTCCGCGAACAATATCTTTCTTCACGAATGTCCTGCATACAGCAAAGACATGGATTTTTATTAATGTTCTTGGATTTTTACGTAGTGGTTTTAAGTTCCGCACATAATATATATATAATAAAAAAGGCTAATGGAATCTCTCCATCAGCCTCATAATTTTTGCTTTAAATTAAAGGATTATGCGTTTTCCATGAGGAATCTTTCAACTTCCATACCTGCCATTGCGCCTGAACCAGCTGCGATGATAGCTTGGCGGAACAATCTGTCTTGGCAGTCGCCAGCAGCAAAGATACCTGGAACATTAGTTGCTGTTGATTTAGGTTTTGTGATGATGTAACCAGCTTCGTCCATTTCTAACTTATCTTTGAAGATAGCTGTGTTAGGAGTGTTGCCGATTGCTTCAAAGAAACCTTCAACGTTGATTGTGCGTTCTTCATTTGTTTTGCTATCGAAAACAACTGCGCCTTGGAGGTTTGCCATGAAACCGTCAACTTCGCCGAATAATTCTTTAGTCTGTGTATTCCAGAGAACTTCGATATTAGGAGTGTTAAGAACTCTATGTTGCATTGCTTTAGAAGCGCGAAGAACGTCACGACGAACTATTAAATAAACTTTATTGCAAAGGTGTGAGAGATATGTTGCATCTTCGCAAGCTGTGTCACCACCGCCTACAACAGCGACATCTTTGCCTCTGAAGAAGTAACCGTCGCAAGTAGCGCATGCTGAAACGCCACCACCTTTGAATTGTTCTTCACCTTTAACGCCTAACCAGCGAGCTGATGCACCTGTAGCAACAACGATTGTGTCTGCTAATAATTCGTCACCTGTTTCTGATTTTACTCTGAAAGGACGAGCTGTTGTATCAACTTCAACGATAGCGCCCATGCGGAATTCAACGCCGAAACGTTCAGCTTGTTGACGGAGATCCATCATCATTTGGCTGCCGTGTACGCCTTGTGGGTAACCTGGGAAGTTTTCGATTTCTGTTGTTTGCATCAATTGACCGCCTGTGATAGGACCTTCGTAGATAACAGTTTTGAGGTCAGCACGGCAAGTATAAATTGCAGTTGTATATCCTGCAGGGCCTGAGCCGAGGATAAGACATTGTACTCTTTCTAAATTTTCCATGATTGCTCTATATTAATGTTAATGATTTTTCTTTTGCAAAAATAATCTTTTTAGTGACTTAAAACCAATAGAAATTAATTTTTATTTCAAAATGACACGTTTAGATATTATGTCAGTTCCATTATCGATGCTGATGAAATATGTTCCTTTAGGAAGGAAATTCAAATAGAGAGGTCCATCTGAGAAGTTATCGTCAGAAAATAGTCTCACACCTAAGATATTGTGCACGGAGATTCGATACGATTTTTTTATCCCTGATTCAATATTTACTATGCCGTCAGATGGATTAGGCGAGATTGACAGATCAAATTTTTCTAGTGACGGACTTATTTGCGTATCTGTAATGGGTACAAAATTAATAAATAAATCGTCGATGTATATTTTTCTGCTCCATGATAGTATTTCTCCTTCTCCGCTGCTTTCATATCGTATTCTCGCTTGTACATAATTATATCCTATATAGTCATTCAATGAAACCAAAACCTCATCCCATTTACCATTTGTTTTTGGAATTAATGCTAATTTGTGCCAAGTCTTTCTGTCGGTAGTTACTTCTACGAATGTATTGCCGTTGTATGGAGACCATGTTACAGAATTTGGATTTATTATTTTCAATCCTAGAGTGACATTTTCAATAGTATCTGATATAGAAAACCATTGGAATTCTATAATTTGCAGAATGTTATCGTGTGTATATGTCTCAGATTTTAAAATGTTTTCTGATTCGTAATTGTCAAGTCTCCAGTTTTTGTTGTTTAAGAATATTCCATTTACTGTATCGCCTTCAAAGTCGTATAAGACAGGAAGTTGAAGCTCTTTTATGGTAAATACAGAATCTTGGTTTGAAGCAGGACTTTCTTTCCCGTTGGCATTAATTCCCTTCACATAATAACGATGCCATTCGTTGTTAATGAAATCTACATCTACGAAAGAATTGTCTGTTGTTTCTATTAATATTTCATCATCTTTAAAGAGTCTGTAGTACTCTGTTTCAGGAGCCTTGTTCCAGCTCAAGAGTACCTTGCCATCTTTTATTATAGCACTGAAGTCTTGTGGTGCCATCCATCCGTTTGCTAGTTCTGCCGTTGCAGCTATAGTAGCTTTCACGAAACCTTGAGCTAATGCGAAGCAGTTTACCCCAGCGCCGATGGTGTCTGAAGGCTTGTGATAATGAACGTTTTCATCATGGTATTCAATATCTCCTATATATAGTGCGGGATATTCGTAGATATTGAAAGGCATATGGTCGCCACCGTAAGAATCTATTTCTTCTGTGAAATAGTATGTCGGCATTTCTGGAATGTATAGATTGGCTACGTTTTGATAATATTTGAACAGTTGTTCAGATATGTAAGAATATCCAGAATACATAGTGATGTCACCGTATTCAGGTCCTGGCCAGAAGCCAATCATATCAAGGTTGAAAACTCCTATGATTTTCATATTCTCGCGTGCGCATTTATGAACGAAAGGATAGCTTCCGACCATCCATCTTTCCTCTCCATTGAATGGAATATAAAGTATAGAACGTTTGAATGAATATTGACTTAAGATGCGGGCACATTCCAATACGCCTGCGGTTCCAGAAGCATTGTCGTCGGCGCCAGGGCCGTCAGGATGGTCGTAGTGAGAAGATATTATGATGTATTCATCAGGGAACTCTGTTCCGAGCTGCATTGCTATGATGTTGCCTGCCTCGAGAGTGTCTGTTCCTCCAATCGTTGCTGTATGATTATGAATGTAAGTATCCAAACCAATTTCTTCAAATCTGTCGAGGAGATAGTTTTGTGTAATTAGAGCTTCTGGTTTTCTTGCATCGCGGACATATTGCTGCATCCAGTTGATGCTGTTATATAAGTTAATAGTATCCACCTGACCGAGCATCTCAACAATAGTAGGATTTGTTTCTGTTACGGACGGATAAGTCTGGTTGCGGTTGCCTTTATTATCTATAAGTACTTGAGCTTCGGTTACGTTAAAGCCTAGCAATAAAGTGATGATAAGAAGTAAATGTTTTTTCATAATGAAGAATGTTTTGCTTCTACGAAAATACATATTCTTTCTAAATATATGATATTATTTTAGATAAAAAAATGTGCTGTCTGATGTTTGTCATCCGTTGACTTTTTATATCTTTGTGGAGGTCTACGGACTCTTGAACTATGTGGCCGATGTGTCACTTAGTCATGATGACATAAATGAATAGTAACTTAATAACTTTAATAAAAATGGCAAAAAACAGACTTATAGGCGATTATCCTGTTATTGGTATCCGCCCAACCATCGACGGTCGTCGTGGTGCTCTTAAAGTTCGCGAATCTCTTGAAGATCAAACTATGAACATGGCAAAAGCTGCCGCAAGACTCTTTGAAGAAAACTTGAAATACTCTAATGGCGAACCTGTTAAAGTCGTTATCGCTGATACAACAATAGGTCGTGTTGCAGAAGCTGCAGCATGTGCCGACAAATTCAGAAAAGAAGGTGTCGATATCACATTGACAGTGACTCCATGCTGGTGCTATGGCGCTGAGACAATGGACATGGATCCAATGACAATAAAAGGCGTTTGGGGATTCAACGGAACAGAACGTCCAGGTGCTGTCTACCTCGCTTCAGTTCTCGCGACACACGCTCAAAAAGGTTTGCCAGCATTCGGCATATATGGTCATGACGTACAAAACGCTGACGACACATCAATCCCAGCTGACGTACAAGAAAAACTCTTACGTTTTGCTCGCGCTGCTGTTGCTGCCGCTTCAATGCGTGGCAAGTCATACCTCCAAATCGGTTCTATCTGCATGGGTATCGGAGGTTCAATCATCGACCCTAACTTTATCGAAGAATATCTTGGAATGCGCGTCGAGTCAGTCGACGAAGTGGAAATCATCCGCCGCATGACTAACGAGATTTATGATAAGAACGAATACGAAAAAGCTCTTGCTTGGACTAAAGCTAAATGTATTGAAGGCTTAGACAAGAACCCAGAACATCTTAAGAAGACAGCAGCAGAGAAAGAAGAGATGTGGGAATTCGTCGTTAAGATGATGGTTATCATCAAAGACATGATGAACGGCAACCCTAACCTTCCAGAAGGCTGCGAAGAAGAAATGGTAGGTCATAACGCTATCGCTGCTGGTTTCCAAGGTCAACGTCAATGGACCGACTTCTATCCAAACGGCGACTTCGCTGAATCAATGCTCAACTCATCATTCGACTGGAACGGCGCACGTGAACCATATATCCTTGCAACAGAAAACGACGTCCTCAACGGCATCGGCATGTTGTTCATGAAACTGTTGACAAACCGTCCACAGATGTTCGCTGACGTACGTACCTACTGGAGTCCAGAAGCAGTGAAAGGCGCTACTGGCTATGACTTGGAAGGCGTCGCTCAACAATCAGGCGGTATCATCCACCTCATCAACTCAGGTGCTTGCTGCGTCGACGCATCAGGCGTTTGCAAAGATGAAAACGGCAACAACGTAATGAAACAATGGTGGGAAGTAACAGAAGCAGACCAAGACGCGATGATGAACGCCACAGAATGGTGTTCTGCTGACTACGGATATTTCCGTGGTGGCGGTTACTCATCACGTTTCGAGACAAAAGCAGAGATGCCTGTCACAATGATACGTCTCAACCTCGTCAAAGGCCTCGGACCATGCATCCAAATCGCTGAAGGCTGGACAGTAAACCTCCCAGAACAAGTATCAGACACATTATGGAAACGCACCGACTACACATGGCCATGCACATGGTTCGCACCACGCACAACAGGCAAAGGCGCTTTCACATCAGCATATGAAGTTATGAACAACTGGGGCGCTAACCACGGTGCTATCAGCTACGGCCACATCGGCGCTGACCTCATCACATTATGTTCAATGTTACGCATCCCTGTATCAATGCACAACGTCCCAGAAGAAAAGATCTTCCGTCCTTCAGTATGGAACGCTTTCGGCATGGATAAAGAAGGTCAAGACTTCAGAGCTTGCGCTAACTTTGGACCAATGTATAAATAAAGTTTATAGTTCATAGTTTATAGTTTAAAGACAGTTTAAAAGTTGACTTTAAACTATAAACTAAAAAACTGACTATGAACTTTAAACCTTAAACTTTAAACTTTAACAAAAATGAGTATCATAGACGAAAAACATTATACAGAATTTCTGAAACAGGCTCATCGTTATGGTGATGCTAAGTTGACTTTATGCAGCAGCGGCAACCTCTCATGGCGTATCGATGAAAATCTCGCTCTCGTTTCAGGAACAGGATCATGGGTTCCAACATTAAGAGAAGAAAATATTTCACTCTGTAATATAGAGACAGGTGAATCCCTCAACGGCGTGAAACCTTCTATGGAAAGCACATTCCACCTCGGCATCATGCGTCAACGTCCTGATGTCAACGTCGTTTTCCATTTCCAATCGGAATATGCTACAGCGATAGCATGCATGAAAGAGAAACCAACCAACTTCAACGTAACAGCAGAGATTCCAATCCACGTGGGAAGAGAGATTCCTGTGATACCTTATTACAGACCAGGTTCTCCAGAATTAGCGAAGGCTGTTCTTGAAGCGATGAAAGACCATAACTCATGTCTCATGACAAACCACGGTCAGGTGGTATGCGGCAAGAACTTCAACGAGGTATTTGAACGCGCTACATTCTTCGAGATGGCTTGCAGAATAATAGTACAATCAGGCGGAAACTATTCTACATTGACACAAGAAGAGATAGAAGATTTAGACGTTTACGTTTTAGGAAAGAAAAAATAAGATGAAAAGATATATAGCAGCAGACTTCGGTGCAGGCAGCGGTCGTGTCATCGTAGGAACGCGATTAATTGCGTCCGAACAAAATGATATTCCATCTATTCAACTTGAAGAGATACATCGTTTTGAAAACAACCAGAAGATGATCGACGGACATCTGAGATGGGATTTCTACGCTCTTTTTAATGAGTTGAAGACAGGTCTGAAGAAAGCCTTCGCCAAGTACGGCGACGAGATAGAAAGCATCGGCATCGACACTTGGGGCGTTGACTTCGGTCTTTTGGATAAAGACGGAAAACTTATCTCCACTCCGGTATGTTACCGCGACGACAGGACAAAAGGGATGCTGGAGTTAGCGTTTGAGAAACTTCCTAAAGAAGAATTCTTCCAACATGCTGCTAATCAGTTTATGGAGATTAACACAGCGTTTCAGTTGTTGAGTATGCGGTGGTTGAGCTCGTCGAAACCACAAGAGCCTTCGACAGGCTCAGACACCTTTGACGACGAAGTCATACGCGCTGAAAGACTGCTGTTTATGCCAGATTTGTTTAACTATTTCTTAACAGGAAAATGTTGTAACGAATTCACCATATCTTCAACATCACAACTTTTAAATTCTTTGACACATCAGTGGGATGATGTCATTTTCGACAGATTAGGATTGCCTAAGCGCTTGATGCAGGAGATAGTATACCCAGGTAAAGTGATAGGACGTCTCACCGATGAGTTGGCAGAAGAATTAGGTGGCAATGCCAATGTTGTCGCGGTAGGTTCTCACGACACCGCGAGTGCCGTCGCATCCATCAGCGATGCTGGCGACGACTGGGCGTTCATCAGCTCCGGCACATGGTCGCTTATGGGAACGCCGACAAAAGAACCTATCATCTCACAAGAAGCTTTCGATGCTGCTTTCACCAACGAAGGCATGACAGACGGAAGAATACGTTTCTTGAAAAACATAACAGGACTTTGGCTCATACAACAGCTCGTGAAGGAATGGGAGCAAGAAGGTTACAAATGCGACTATTCTGAATTGGTTAAAGAAGCTGAACAATCCACATTGTCGTCATATTTCGATGTTGACGACGCATGCTTCATGAATCCAGAGAAGATGTCGGAGGCTATAGTGTCTTATCTTAAAGAAAGAAATGAAAATGTTCCTGTCACAAAAGGCGACTTCATGAGATGTATCTGCATCTCTTTGGCAAAGAAATATGCTGAAGTCAGGGTACAGATGGAAGGCTGCACAAATAAGAAAATCAACAAGATTTACATTGTTGGCGGAGGTTCGAGGAATCAGCTGTTGAACCGACTCACCGCAGAATTTACAGGATGTGAAGTAATCAAAGGTGAAGTGGAGGCAACAGCGATGGGAAACATTCTGGTGCAGTTAGGAGTTAGGAATTAGTATGGTATTATAAAGAACTAATAAGCAAAGGAGGCCGTCTAACAAGTTTTAGACGGCCTCCTACAGGTTTTATTGTCCCGCATGATTTTGTAGGGACGCATCGAATGCGTCCAAGTGCGGCGTCGAATGCATTCAAAAGCTATAAGGACACATTCGATGTGTCTACAGATTTTTTGTCCCACAAGATTTTGTAAGGCCGCATCGAATGCGTCCAAGTGCAGCGTCGAATGCATTCAAAAGCTATAAGGACACATTCGATGTGTCC
>JAFZDU010000122.1 GCA_017561025.1 Bacteroidales bacterium
CATGCTTTATGTTTTTTCTTGGAATCTTTTCGCCTTTCTTTAAATCACATAGCTCGCTATGTTCTTTCAAGAAAAACAAAAATCTTCTCAAAGAAAAATTCATAAATCATTTGCAAAGCAATTTATAGAAATCCCCTTAAAAATGATTAATGTTTATTTGCATTCATTTCTTACTTCAAAATTCTTGATTTTGCTTTTGAAGTCCCCTGTTTTTTCTAATGGGAATACCAATGTCCTGACGTAATACATTTTGCTTTTTCCTTCATTATGGAATTGAGTCTGTTTATCGAGAGTTTCGCTTAATTCTCCATTAATATAAAGGTATGTAGCTTCTTTGTCGCCGCAAATTGTGATATTTAATTTTTCATTAGGATAAAACTTGAAGTTGAATGTGTTGAGATAACCGTCTCTTGCAAAACCAAGTTTCCCTTGGATAGGGTCGGAGAGGTAGAAGACTGCATCTCTTGATTCGAATAATATCGTTCCTTTCTCTTCTTCTTGATATTCAATGTCGAAAGATACGCTGTATTCGAAACCAATTTCTCTTATTCCTGTTTTCTTTGCAATGTTTTTATTCGGTTTTAGCAAATAGATATTGATTAAAGATTTTGCTTCTCCACTATAGTGTCCTGCTATGTTTAAGCCAGGAGCGTCGCTGAGATTCTGTCGTTTCTGATTGAATTCTTCGTAAGGCAATTCTGTTTCTATACCTCTCCACATTTTTGTTGCCATCGTCTGCATCGCAGGGAACACTCGATAATGTATGTCTTTGGTGCTTATGCCATTTCCGGCGTGGTCGTTCCATACAGCAAACGAACCGCCTTTTATCTGTGGATGCATTTCTTCAAACTTCTGATTTCCTATCTGTGCCGGTGTCCAATTGTTATAAAGGTATTCGCAGTTGAGATAGTCGTAATAATATCCTGCTGCAGGAACTATATATGTTAGTCCGTCGGGAATGCTGATGAGGTCATATCCTAAGTCCATCATTGTCTTGGGGTCTGCATATCCGTTGTACCATGCATACATCAACACGTTATCGACTTTAACAGGCGTGACGCCTTGTGCATGAGTCAGCGCGCCCCATACGCATGCTTGTTTGCCGTACGATTCAGCCAGACGAATGCAGTAGTCGGTGAAATATCTGAACTTCTCGACCACAAGGCTGTCTTTGTTGGAATATTCATCGGTGCCGACATGAAAACGCTGTCCTCTGAATACAGGCTCATCGCTGCTTAAATATTCCATGAAAAGAGAATCGACGAAATTATATGTCTCATCCTTGAAAAGATCGAGATGGTCACTGCCATATTCCTCGCTGCCAAGTTCTGGACGGTAATGAACGAATGCCAATGAGTGAGCAGGGACGTCGAATTCAGGAATGATTTCAATACCTAATCTCTCTGCATGTTTCTGTAATTCAATAAATTCTTCTTTTGTATAATATCCGTCGCGAGAGGCGAGGCCTGGGAAAAAGTCGCTCTCTAACCTAAATCCTGAAGGCGTTTTATCCCAGTCGTTGTTGAAATATTGCTTGAATCCATTGTCGTTGAGATGAATGTGGAAGGTATTCATCTTATAATATGCCATGAAATCGACATATTCATGTAAGAAGCTTATTGGAATGAATTTACGTCCGCAATCGAGCATGAAGCTGCGCATCTCATAATCAGGGTAATCTTTTATGAATCCTTTGGGTAAAGTAAAATTGTTTTGTTCAGCGATTTGAAGTATTGTGCGTGTAGCCCAAATGGCAGCGCGACGTGAATTGGCTTTGATCTCTATTTTCTCGTTTATACAGATTTCGTATTCTTCGTCTTTTAAATCATTATTTATGTTGAAAACGATATCCCCTTCTGAAGATTTGTCGTGGCCAGTCCTGAGTTTCATCCCCGACATCTTTTCAATATCAGATGAGAATTGACAAGCAATCTCTGAAAAAACCTGATAGTCTTTGGTATAAATGATTTTTGTTTTAGAATTGATTTTGAATGTACCTTCATATCCTTCCCAATGTTTGAGTTCAGGAATCACGAATGGTTTTTCATTTTTATCTATATTGGCAAAAATCGACGTGGAGAAGATAAAACATATAATGCTGAGGATTGTTAACTTTTTCATAAACACTCAAAAAATATAATTTAGTAACATGCAAAAGTATGAATATTTGTTATGATAAACATCGTTTTAATAAGTAAATATTTTTAAATTTGCATAGGAAATATTTTTGTTGAAAACTTAAAATTTGCTTTATGTTAATACAGCTTTTATTTGTTCTAGTATGTATAATCGTTGGTGCTCGCATTGGCGGTATTGGTTTAGGAGTCATGGGTGGACTTGGTGTCGCGTTGTTGACTTTTGTATTTGGTTTAGAGCCTACTGCGCCTCCTATCGATGTCATGCTTATGATTGCTGCAGTCATCTCAGCGGCAGGTGCCATGCAGGCTGCTGGCGGTCTCGATTTTCTCGTTAAGATTGCAGAGAAAATACTTAGACGTCATCCTCAATATGTTACAATACTAGCTCCATTGGTTACTTACACATTCACTTTCTTGGCAGGAACAGGTCACGTCGCCTATTCAGTCTTGCCAGTCATCGCTGAAGTGGCTCGTGAGACCAAGATACGTCCAGAACGTCCGCTCGGTATAGCGGTCATCGCGTCGCAGCAGGCTATCACAGCCTCGCCTATATCTGCTGCAACAGTGGCGCTTCTCGGACTCCTCGCTGGATTCGATATCACATTATTCGATATTCTTAAGATAACAATACCTGCAACTCTTATCGGTGTGCTCGTAGGTGCCTTCGCTTCAATGAAAGTAGGCAAGGAACTCGTTGACGATCCAGAATATCAAAGACGACTTAAAAGCGGCGAACTCGACAACTCTCATGTAGAATTGAATGATATCAAGAATCTCTTTGGTGCCAAGTTGTCGGTTATTCTTTTTATAGCAGCGACTATTCTTATCGTGTTATTTGGTTCAATCCCATCAATGCGTCCGACTTTTGACGGAAGGACAGTTGGAATGCCTTCATTGATAGAGATATTGATGCTCACAACAGCAGCAGTCATTTTATTGGCTACCAAGACATCAGGTGCTAAGGCTGCACAAGGCAGCGTCTTCTCTGCCGGCATGCAGGCGGTTATCGCTATCTTCGGAGTCGCTTGGATGGGAGATACCTTTATTAATGGTAATATAGCACAGCTCACAGGTTCTATAGAAAGTGTTGTTACTGAGATGCCATGGCTCTTCGGTGTCGCACTATTCGTGATGTCAATACTCCTTTATAGTCAAGCTGCCACGGTACGCGCTATCATGCCGCTAGGTATAGCACTCGGATTGAACCCTATGCTTCTTATAGCATTGTTCCCAGCTGTCAACGGATATTTCTTCATCCCTAATTACCCGACAGTTGTCGCAGCAATCAACTTCGACAGAACAGGAACAACGAAAATTGGAAAATATATCCTCAATCACTCCTTCATGATGCCAGGAATGGTAGCGACGATAGTTGCGATAGCAATGGGGCTGTTGCTGATACAGATTTTTTGATTAATTAGGAATTGATTGGTAGGGACGCGATTAATCGCGTCCGTACGAATTAGGAATTAGGAATTGATTGGTAGGGATGCGATTAATCGCGTCCGTACGAATTAGGAATTAGGAATTGATTGGTAGGGATGCGATTAATCGCGTCCGTACGAATTAGGAATTAGGAATTCATTGTTAAACATTTTGGATAAAAATTCTTTCTTTGTGATTGAGCATAAAGCTTCATTGACATTGGCACCAATGCTAGTTCCTGCTCTTAAAATTTGTTTGGATATAACATATTCTCTTTTATTGTTTGCAAATCTTTATATAGATTGATTATTCTTATTGCAAACAATTTACTCTTGTCTTTTATGATATTTGATTTCATAGTAAATTGATTTTTGGTTTCTATAATATAATTCCTAATTTAAAATCAATCCCAAAATGATAGCAATCGCTACTTTTATTCCTTTCGAAACAAAAAACGCTTTTCTTGATTCTGCTAATAGCGGCAGTGCTCCGTGACCGTCTTGTACTATGCAGTTGGCGAGAAATATTCCCAATGGAAGGTCGCCATTAGCGAATAATATCAAGAAGATTAAATGCGGTCCTGATTGTGGAATGAGGCCGATTAGTATTGCTAACAATAAGACTATGAAAGGTTTTGAGTCGATGAGGTCTTGGATATTGACGAAGTTGTTTAATATTGTGAGGCATAATATCACTCCGAATGTCCATAGGAATATCTTTGGAAGATGAACCTTGATGACGTGCTGCCACATGTGCTCTTCAAGGAAATGTTCTTCTGCTACAATGTTGATTATCAATATAGCAACAAATAACACAATGAGGATTATACGAATCCAGTCAGCTTCTCCGCCATGATCGTGATTATGATGAGCATGAACCGCTGAACTATGAACTTCTGTTTCATCATGATGATGAGCGTCATGACAATGATGATGATCCGAACAATCTTGGTGACTTGTTGTCATGTAGTCTTGTTGACTTTCAAAAGAATGAACAACGCTCTCTTCCGTCTGTCCACCCATTAACAAATTAAGGTGATGGGATCCGTCGATGACGCCGCTCAATACTAAAATCAAAACGCCCAAACTCAGAGTGATGAGCAATGCTCTTACGAAACTGATGTTCTTGATGTTTGACCTGACGCTATGATGTTTGTGGTGGTGATGCTCGTGGCTGCATGATTCGTTCTCATGAATAGGGAATGACATCTCTTTGTTCTGCAGTCCTATGTATTTGTTTTTCATAGTAAGCTGAAGAGTCACAGCGACAACGATGGAAATGCCGATGATTATTAGATTGATCAATAATGCTTTTTCAGGGAATAATGAGAACATGAAAAAAGACTCGTCGCCGGTGGTTGAAATCAAGGCTGCCATCAAGGCTGGGAAGTTGACGACTCTATGTACGTATAAGGAAACGACGGTGTATGTTCCGAGACATCCAGGGATGACGCCCATTACTATGGCGAATAAAATCTGTATCCAAGGCGATTTCTGTAATTTCTTGGACCAGATGCCGCCGGTTCTAACATTGATGAATTCAATCACCATCATCATGCCTATAACTAATGTGGTGATGATAAGTGTTTGTTGCAGAATGATATATAATGTCTGTAAATTCATAATTTTAAATCGTGTTTTATTCTACAAAAATGCAACTTTTTTAGCAATTAAAGCTGATAATTTTTCTTAAAAAATAATTAACTCCCAACTCCTAATTCCTAAGTCCTAATTCCTAATTGATAAGTTAATCTTTCGTTAAAATTAAACAATAGGTGTTGCAAAACGTTTTTCAAGCAAATTGTAAAAAACAACATTATGAAAAAGTTTACATCACTTAAGAAATTCCTTGTAATGTCCATGTTTATGGGATTGCTCGGAAATCACGCTTACGCACAATTCTCGTTAAGCGGCGAAGTAAGACCTCGTATGGAATACCTCCACGGATATTCTACATTGACTGACAAAGACTCTCATCCTGCAGGATTGACATCACAAAGAACAAGAGTCAACTTCAATTATTCTCACGACAGGATAAAGATGGGAATCTCTATGCAGGACGTTTTCATCTGGGGCAGCCATCCGCAATTGTTCTCAACTTCTAACGATGTAAGTTTCCACCAGGCATGGGGCCAATATTTTATCACTCCATCTCTTTCTTTGAAACTTGGTCGTCAAGAACTTGTTTATGATGATGAAAGAATATTTGGCGGCTCTAACTGGGAACAGCAGGGCAGAAGCCATGATGTCGCACTCTTGCGCTATGACGGCATGATGAGAATCGATATCGGCGCTGCATTCAATCAGGATGAAAAGCATCTCAGCGGAACATATTATAATTTGAATAACTACAAAATGATGCAGTTCATTTGGTTGAATACAGATATCGTAGAAGAACTTAACTTAAGCCTTTTGTTCTTGAACAATGGCTATCAGTACGACTATAAAGTGAATGAAAACGGCATAGCTCGCGATAAGTCGAAGAATATCTTCAACCAGACAATAGGCGGACGACTTATATATACACCTGGCGACTTGAGCGTTCATGCATCTGGCTATTACACAATGGGTAAAGATACCAAAGACAGAGATTTGTCGGCTTACTATGTAGGGTTGGGTGTCGACTATCAAATGGCTGATGACTGGGATCTTGGCGCAGGATGGGAACATCTTTCTGGTACAGACCAAAAGGATATGATTGAAAATCCTGACGGTTACAAGAACAAGTCGTTCAATCCCTTTTACGGAACTTCTCATAAGTTTAACGGCTTTATGGATTATTTTAACGCTAGCGGTAATTGGTCTAATTCGGTTGGTCTCAACGACTTGTTCGCATCAGTACAGTACTCAAGAAGAAATTTTGAAGTCAATCTTACAGGACATGCATTCTTGACAGCTGCCGACGTGGTTAAACATGGTGATATCAATGAAACAATGGAACCATATCTCGGCACTGAAATCGACTTGACAATGTCGTACAAGCTTTCAAAAACATCTAATGTGGTTTTGGGTTACAGCCAGATGATAGCTTCAGAGACTCTTCAAGCTATTAAAGGCGGAAATAAAGATGCCTGCAACAACTGGGCTTATCTCATGTTCACATTCAAGCCGGTTTTCTTAAAATAATTTAATAAATTACTACTTTTTGCAGGAGTAGAGGGACTGTAGTCTCTCTACTTTTTTTATCTTTGCAAAAAATATATATATGACAAAAGATAAATGTTTTTATGTAGGTAAAATCGTTAAGACACATGGTCTTAAGGGCGAGGTTACCTTGCGCATAGATAATGAGCAATTTGACGATATAGAAGAATTGAACTACTTCTTGCTCGACCTTAATGAACAGCTGATTCCATTTTTCATAGAAGACATAGCCTACCATTCAAACAAGGCTTTCGTTCTTTTCCAGGATTTGAGAACCTTGGAAGCTGCAAGTCAACTTGTTGGAAAATCAGCTTATCTTCCTTTAGAACTTCTTCCTGAAAAGACAGGTAATGATTTCTATTCTCATGAGGTGGTTGGATATATGGTTGTAGATGAGATTAAAGGCGAGCTCGGCAATGTCAATGAGATTATAGAATATCCTACGCAGTCAATAATTCAAATCCTTAAAGACGGAAAAGAAATCTTGATTCCTATTCACGATGACATCATAAAAGAAGTGGATAGAGAAGAGAAGAAGATATGTATTAAGGCTCCTGCAGGCTTGATTGAAATGTATTTAGGTGATTGATTTATGGATTGTCGTCCTTTTTTCTTTAAAAGATTCGGAATGTTCCACCATCGCTCGACTATGCGAGTCGGAACCGATGCGGTGCTGTTTGCTCAGTGGGTCGAGCTGAGTTCATCTGATTCTGTCTTGGATGTAGGAACAGGCACAGGTGTCATTCCTCTTATATTGGCACAGAAAGGCGTTGGTTCGGTAGATGCAGTAGAACTCGATTCGGATTCTTATGAAGAGGCATCTCTCAACTTTAGGATATCTGTTTATTCCGACAAGCTCAGTGTCGTTCACAATGATGTGAGGGTGTATGCTGATAATGCGGAGAAGAAATATGATTTGATAGTTTCAAATCCTCCATATTATGCCAGTGATGTGAAGCCTATTAAAGAGAAAAAAGTGATGGCAAGGCATGTGTCGACGCTCAGTTTCAAGGATTTGCTTGTGGCAGCGAAGAAGATGATGAAGGAAGACGCTCGTTTTGCATTGGTCTTGCCTTTCTATGAATCCAGGCTGTTTATCAAAGAAGCTGAGAATGTGGGATTCTATCTTCAAAAGGAGTTTCTTATCTCTCCTATAGAGGGAAAAGATCCTAACAGAGTCAATATGCAATTTGTATTGAAAGAGGTTGAGTCTGTTGAAAGACAGTTGTTTACAATAAGAAATAAAGATTATTCGTACACAAAGGAATATAAGGAATTTTTGAAAGACTATTATCTTGATTTTTGATTGTAGAAGCAAAAATTCTTAAATAATCTCACGATAGTTTTGTCTTATTTTTGTAGTTTTGCAAAAGGAATTTATGAATATGAAAAAGATATTAGGTTTTACATTTGTATTGATGACATTAGGTTTTATGTCATGTTCTCCATCACCGGTAGGACGATGGATTGAGCCGACAGGCGGTACTGAGGAGCAGGGCTTCATACTTAACCAGGATGGTTCTGCATCTTCAATAAATATGGGATTCGTTGAATTTACCAAGTGGGAGAAGAATGGTGATAAGCTGATTCTTACTGGTAGAAACAAAGGCATGGTGAAAAGAGAATTCGTCGACACCATGAAGATTGAGAAGCTTAGCAAGACAGAATTGACATTGTCGCAAGCTGGCTATTCTGTTACATATTTGAAAAATTAAACGGGCAGATTATATCATTAGAAAAGCCGACTCTTATGGGCCGGCTTTTTCTTTTATCTTGACACCTGTTGTGTCTGGCACAATTTCAGGCTTTTTTCTTCTGAAGTTTTTCTTATAGCTCTGACGTCATCCCTTTTCTCCACCTCGATGATGTTTATGCTGCTGTTAGTCTTGCTCAATTGTTTTACTCTTGTATCGAATCTGGCACAAGCTCTGATAAGTTCGTCGCAGCTTCCGGCATTGTTGACGCTTTCTCTGAATTCATTTACCGCTTCGTCGAGAGTTGTTTCCTTATTTTTTATGTTCTCTTTGCCGAAATTGTAAATTTGTACGCCGTCAATAATGGTGTCTGGCCTTTTGGTTATTTCAATCTTTTGGGATGGTGTATTGGTGACTTTGCAGTCTGATGCTTTTTGTAATGCATTTTTTTGTGAATTCTGGCTGCTTTCGCATGAGAAGCATAAAATTCCAAGACATAAACCTAATGTATATACTGTTCTTTTCATTTGTTAACTATTATTTTGCAAAAATATGATTTTTATCGAAAAAAATAGTTAAATTTGCGTTCTTTTTTTAATTGGTAAAACAAATTTATAAAACATACTTAAAATGAGTAAATTAGTAGTTGTTGCCCTTGGCGGAAACGCTCTATTGAGAAGCAATCAGAAAGGTACATATCAAGAACAAATCGCAAACGTAACAGAAACATGTCTGGCATTGACAGATTTCCTCAAGAGAGGTCATCGTTTGATTATAGGTCATGGTAACGGACCGCAAGTTGGAAATGTTATGTTGCAACATGAAGCTGGTTTGAAAAACTTTGAATTGCCAGCAATGCCAATGGATTTCTGTGTTTCTGAAACACAAGGTTCTATCGGTTATCTTATTGAATTAGGATTCAAGAAGGTTTTGGCACAAGAAAATATAGACAGAAACGTAGTGACATTGGTTACACAAGTTGTTGTAGACAAGAACGATCCTATGTTCCAGAATCCTACAAAACCTGTAGGCCCATATTATTCGAAGGAAGAAGCTGACGCTTATGCTGCACAAACAGGTGCTATCTTCCATGAAGACCCAAGAGGCCGCGGATGGCGTAAGGTGGTTCCATCACCACAACCAGTTAAAATCAACAATATTGAAGTAGTTAAGACTTTGACAGATGCAGGTCATATCGTTGTCACAGTAGGCGGCGGTGGTATACCAGTAGTTGAAAAAGACGGTTGCGTTGCAGGCGTTGAAGCTGTTATCGACAAGGATCTCGCTTCATCATTGGCAGCTATCCAAACTAATGCTGATGAATTCTATATCTTGACAGACGTGCCTCAAGCATACATCAACTTCAAGAAGGAAAACCAACAAGCTTTAGGTAGAATAACTCTTTCAGAAGCTAAGAAACATCTTGCTGACGGTCAATTCACAGAAGGCAGTATGGCTCCAAAGATGCGTGCTGCTATCAAGTTCGTTGAAGCAACAGGTAAGGAAGCTGTTATCACAGACGCAACAACATTGTCTGATGAAAACGGCGGTACAAGAATCTATGCCGAATAATATTGAAAAGTGTATAATAAAAAAGTTCACTTCATCATTGTGAAGTGAACTTTTTTATTTTGTTTATGCACCGGCGAAATCATCGTTCATTTTGGATGGGATGACTCTTGTCTGTATCTGGTCGAAGCCGTTGTTAGGTGCGAAATTGCTGCTAGGCATAAAGTTATTGTTAGGAGTGAAATTGCTGTTCGGTGCAAAATTGGAGTTGGGCGAGAAGCTGTTGTTAGCTTCGTTGTTGAATTCAACGACGTCTTCGAATTTTGCATATTGTCCGATGAATTTCAATGTCACGTCACCAAGCTTACCGTTACGGTGTTTTGCGATGCTGATGATAGACTTTCCTTTTGTTGACTCTCCGTCTTCTTCTGTAAGTCCGTAGTATTCCGGACGATATATGAATAATACCATATCGGCATCTTGTTCGATAGCGCCAGATTCACGTAAGTCGGAAAGAATAGGCTTTTTGGAGCCAGGACGTGATTCTACGCTACGGCTCAACTGTGAAAGAGCAAGAACTGGTACGTTGAGTTCTTTGGCGAGACTCTTCAAAGAACGGCTGATTGTACTGATTTCCTGTTCACGAGTTCCGCCTTTCTCGCCTTTTGCTGTCATGAGCTGGAGGTAGTCGATGAAAATCATCTGTATGTCGTGCTGCTGTTTCAAGCGACGGCATTTTGCTCTTAGGTCGAAGATTGAGAGCTGTGCTGTATCGTCGATAAAGATCTTGGCATTGACGAGAGGTGAAACCATTGTATTGAGCTGTTGCCATTCGTATTCTTCGAGATTACCTGTTCTCAGTTTGTCTGCTGTCAAAGAAGTCTCTGTAGAGATGAGACGTGTAACCAATTGTACTGATGACATTTCCAATGAGAAGAAGGCTATAGGCTTGTCGAAGTCGACGGCGGCGTTGCGAGCCAAGTTCAATGCGAATGCGGTCTTACCCATACTTGGACGAGCTGCCAAGATGATAAGGTCGGATTTCTGCCAGCCCTGTGTGATTCTGTCAAGTTCTGTGTATCCGGAAGGTACGCCGCGGAGGCTGGCTCCGTCGTTACGGGCGTTTTCGATGTCGGCAATAGCCATGCTGACCAAATCTGGCATCTGGTCGTGGCTTCTTTTCAAGTTGTTTTCACTGATCTGGAACAATTTGTTTTCAGCCTTGTCGAGCAAGTCGAAAATGTCTGTCGTGTCTTCGTAAGCTTCTTTGATAATATCGCTTGAAATTACAATGAGTTGACGTTGTATATATTTTTGTAAAATGATACGTGCGTGGTATTCGATATTAGCTGAACTCACAACGCGGTTTGTCAGTTGTGAAATGTAATAAGGTCCACCTACTATTTCGAGATTGCCTGAGCTTTTCAGCTGGTTGGTTACAGTAAGGATGTCGATAGGCTCAGACTTTCCGAATAAATCCTTGATGGCGGTGAAGATTTTCTGATGGGCTTCTTTATAAAAGACATCAGGGGTCAACATGTCGATGACAGAGTTGACTGCGTTTTTTTCAAGCATCATGGCGCCGAGAACCACCTCTTCCAAATCGACGGCTTGAGGCGGGATACGGCCTTGGTTAGCTAAAATCTCGCTTGGCATGCTGGATGTTCTTGCTCTGTTGAATCCAGCTGTTCTATAATTTGTGTTATCGTTATTCATGCTTCAAAATTACAACAAAAATTATTATTGTTGAATACTTGTTGATAATTTTTATTGTTTTTAAAAAATGTTGAAAATCAGATATTTATTTTATAAGACGTTTGTACATTTTTTGAAGAAACCTGTTCTCGTCCTCCATGTCCTTGCTGGTTAAAATTCTTTCTAACTCATTGTCGCTTGTAGCATTAAGTATGATTCTGCTATGCTCAAAAATCTTCTCTGATGGAAATAGCTCTTCATATATTGTCTTTAGAGAAAAGTCGTATTTTGTCTTTTTATTGAAGAAATCGGATTCTTTTAAGACATCTCTGAAATTGATGATTTTGAAACTTACATCTTTTGATTCAACAATGTGATATCTATTCATGAGAGAATTGATGTTCTGTGCTGAGAAGTAAATGACTTTCTCAAAGCGTTTAAGCTCTTCTGTCAGGATGTTGAGGCCTTCTTCCATCTTTGAATAATCGTCGAGGCAGTTCCATTCTATTATCTCATCGTCTTGATTCGATAAGATGGAAAAAGCTATGACGACTTCTTGATATGGCTTGTGGCCTTCTAAAATTGGCACTGCAGGCCTATAAAACAATAGGTTTAAAAAAGCGATTGATTCGGTTCTCTTTCCGACAAGTTCGTAGAATGTCTTGTAATTAATATAAAAGGTGTCCTGTTCCAATGCGTCTAATTGGTTCATCTCTAATGACAATGGGTTGAGGAGTCTTTTGAAACTTCTGTTGTCTTGTATTCCGCTATTGTACAATGAGAAAAGTTCTTTGTCGTCGTATGAGGTGATATGAAGGAAGCTGTCGGTCGGTATTTTCTTCCAACAATGTCCTCTGAATTCGCATGTATAAGGCTTGAAGCATTGAGCTCCAATGTTTATTCTTGGGGCGTTGCTTAGTTCTACAATGTCTTTAAACTCATTGACTTTCTTGTCAATTGACTCCAGCTGCTCTTCTGCAAAGTCTTTGACTGATTTGAAAATAAACAGCTGTTTCAAGTCAATCTCGCCTTCCCTTATATAATCGCCGTTGACATACATCAGCTGAATGTCGCTTATAGGTACGTTGCATCCTTTTAGTACGTAATATTGTAATGATGCATCGTGATAGTAAGTCTCGTTTAATGCCATTGAGCTCTTCACTTCAATTGCACGCCATTTGTCACCATCTCTTACTAGAATGTCGAGCATGATAAGAGTGTCGTTATAGATGAAGATAGCCTCGTACATCACATTGACATTAGGGTCCTTAAGGTTTAGCATTGTCTTTTCGAACATTTTCCCGAATAGGCTAGGGGTTGTCGGCGTCATATTTATCCCACCTGGGAAATATGTTCTGGCTAAAACACCAACGTCTGTGCCTCTTTTAAACTTTGCTCTTTTTTCGAGGCTGAGTTTGTCGCGCAAATAAGGATGTTTCTTATACATGTAAAGAGCTTTAGGACATTGCTCTCCTTTGATATATGTGGATTTTGATAGTATGTGCATATTATTGATTTTTAATTGGCTGTATTATATTGTTTTTTGCCATGACAGACATTGAAACACCTCGTGCGATCATGAAGCATAAGAATGCTATCCAAAGGCCGTGATTGCCGAATTTAGGAGTTAGTAGATACCATGCAGGCAAGAAGACGAAAATAGTTGATATTATCATAGTGTTTCTTATGGCTTTGGAGGCTGTTGCGCCAATATAGATTCCATCCCAAATGAAAGCTGCGAATGTTATGATAGGTATGACAATCATGTATATGTAATAAGGTTTCACTTCCAGAAGAATATTTGGGTTGTCTGATATTATTCTGACAAATGTTGATGGGAATATTGCGTAAAGTATTGTGAAGGGAACGCTGATGGAAAATCCCCATAATAGCAGAAGGCGTATTGCTTTTACAAGATTGTTCCTGTCTTTAGAGCCTACGTATTTGCCGACCAAAGCTTCTCCTGCGTATGCAAAGCCATCTGTGAAATATGAGAAAATATAGAATGATTGTAATAAAATCATATTTACAGCCAAGATGTTGTCACCTAGTTTTGCTGACTGGTTTGTGAAAAATGCAATGCTTATGATAAGTAGAAAACTGCGTATCATCAAGTCGGTGTTGACTTTGAAGAATCGTTTTATTTTTGAGAAGTCGAATAGGATATTCTTATTGATTTTAATAAAATATGATTTGTAGTTTTTGATTAACATAACTATAGCTAGTGTGAGTCCTGAATATTGGGCTATTACAGTTCCTAATGCTACGCCTGTGACATTTTTGTTTAGGATTAAGACGAAGAATATGCTGAATACGATGTTCATTACATTAATTAATATGGCGATGAACATCGGGATTTTGGTGTTCTGCATTCCAACAAACCATCCGTTGAGGCAGTATAGCATTATGTTGGCAGGTGCTGCCCATATCCTTATGTAGAAATAACTTATTGCCAGCTGTTTGACTTCCTCGCTTCCGTCGAGCAGTAGGCTGCTCAATTTGGCAATAGGAATCTGCATTGACAATATGAATATTATAATAGGTATTCCAATGCAGACTGAACGGTATAATGAATATATTGTCTCTGTTTTGTCGCCGCTGCCCAGAGCTTGTGCTGTAAATCCAGTTGTTCCGGCTCTTAAGAAACTGAAGAAAGAGTAGAGGACGCTGAAAATTGTTCCACCCAACGCTATTGCACCAATGTATGATGCTGATTCGAGGTGGCCCATTAATATCATGTCAACCATGCTTAGTAATGGTATGGTTATGTTGCTGATAATGTTGGGTATTGCCAACTTTAATATAGATTTGTTCATATTATTTTCTTTTTCGCAAATTTAATAAAAAGACTAATTCCACATGTTTGCCTGTGTGTAAATATTCTACATTTTAAAGTGTGGAAAGTTGTGGAAAAATTCTACGTTTCTACACTTGTGTAATTGAAAAAATATTCTTATATTTGCCAACTCTAATATGATTATCAATCGTTTGAAATATTTTTATAAATAATCGCGTGATGGTATGAATTTAGATAGTAGAATGATATTGAAAATGAAACACTAATAATTAAAACTTAAAAATAATGAAAAAAACTTTAACAATTTTATCAGTTGCATTAGTAGCTTTCATGTTAAGCTCATGCGTAGAAAAATCAAAGAAGTATCAACAATTAATGGCTGAAAAAGATGCTGTTGTTCTCGAAAACAAAAACATTGAAAGAGAATACAACGCAGCTCTCGGCATCATCAGCGACGTTGAAAACAACCTCAGCGCTATCCGTGACGCAGAAGGTATGATGTTGATCAAAAACGAAAGCAACACACAAAGAGATCAACTCAATTCAGAGTTAATTCAAATTAAAGAAGCTATGGCAATCAATCGCGCTAAGTTAGATTCATTGTCAACAGTTTTAGAAAACTCAAATAAAGACAGATCTTATCTCCGTAACACAATTAAAAAATTACAAGCTCAATTAGCTGAAAAAGAAGCTACAATCGCTCAAATGCAAGAACAACTTGCACAAAAAGATCAAGAAATTGAAGGCTTGAATACAAAAGTTAACAACTTGAACCAAGATCTTAACGTAGCTAATGCTAAAAACGATGAACAAAGCCGCATGATCGCTGACCAAATCGTTGAAATGAACAAAGTTTACTACGTTGGCGCTTCTAAAAAAGCTTTGAAAGAAAGCGGTATCTTGACATCAAAATATATCTTGAGACAAGAAGTTCCAGCTGAAGCTTTCACATTAGCTGACAAACGCGAAGTTAAACAAATCGCTTTCGAAGGCAAAAAAGTTAAAGTTCTCTCAGCTCATCCAGTTGAATCATACACAATCGTAAATAATGACAACCAAGTTGTTATAGAAATTACAAATCCAGAATTATTCTGGAGTGTAACAAAATATTTGGTAGCTATAACCAAATAATTTTTCTGCTCGTTTTCAATATTATGAAATTCCCGATGTCGCCAGACATCGGGTTTTCTCTTTATAATATCTTAACTTCCACAATATGAACATGTGTCTCCACATCCATATTGTGGATTTTTTCTACATAATTTCCACATTTTATATGGCATTGTTTTGTTTATATTATCTAAATCCTTGATACTTAATTTGTTTAATGCGATGCTGTGTTTTGGTATAATATTGGCTCATACATAAATCAGAAAAATAAATTTAATAACGAAATAGATTAGTATTATGAAAAGCACAATTAAAGTTTTAGCAGTATTCTTCGCAGTAGGTTTGTTGACAACATCATGCGTTGAGAAATCAAAGAAATACCAGTTGCTCTTGGCTGAAAAAGAAGCAGCTATAGTAGAAAACCAAAATATTGAAAGAGAGTATAACGGCGCTCTCGGTATTATTTCTGACGTAGAAAACAATCTGCAGGCTCTCCGTGAAGCAGAAGGCCTGATCCTTATGAACAATGAAAACCTCTCACAAAGAGACAGACTCAACTCTGAACTGATTCAAATTAAAGAAGCAATGGCTTTGAACAACGCTAAGTTGGACTCATTGTACAATGCATTGGAAAACTCTAACAGAAGCAATAAAGAACTTCGTGCTACAGTAAAGAAACTCAAAACACAAATAGAAGAAAAAACTAAAGAAATAGAAGCTCTTCAAGTTCAGTTGGTAGAAAGAGACAATCAAATTGCAGGTCTTAACACTAAAGTTGAAAACCTCAACGCTGATATTGAAAAGATCAATGCTGACAATGCAACAAAGAGTCAGACCATTGCAAATCACATCAATGAAATGAACACTGTTTATTATCTTGCAGCTCCTAAGAAAGAATTAAAGACTAACAACATCTTGACTTCAAAATATATCTTGAGAGAAAGCGTTCCAGCAGAATTGTTCACAAAAGCTGACAAACGTGAATTGAATGAGATTACAATCGAAGCTAAGAAAGTTGTCATCCTCTCAAGCCACCCAATGGATTCATATACAATCGTAAAACAAGATTCAACAAATACACTTCAAATTACTAACCCAGAGCAATTCTGGAGTGTCACTAAGTATTTGGTAATCTCTACCAAATAATTCTGCCCGTTTCATTTTCACAAATCCGGTATCGCTCGATGCCGGATTTTTTTGTTAAAATTACCTTAAAATCATTTCCTTAATAATGAAATATTCTTTACTTTTGCAAGTATCATAAGAAGTTTTCATTGGGTATGAACAAACGTATTTTAATAGTCGAAGATGATGTGGCATTTGGAACAATGCTGAATACATGGTTTTCCAAAAACTCATGGGATGCAACCTGGGTTTCAAAAGTAGAATTGGCGAAGCAGGAGTTTCAGAATGCCTCCTTTGATTTGGTTCTTAGTGATTTGCGTCTTCCTGACGGTGATGGAATTATTCTTCTCACCTGGATGAGAGAAAACAAGATAATGTCGCCATTTATCATCATGACTAGTTATTCTGACGTTCAGACTGCTGTGCTAGCAATGAAACTTGGTGCTTTCGATTATTTGCAGAAACCGATAAATCCTACCATACTTCAGCAGAAGATTGAACTTGCGATGAGTGCTTCAACTGCTGTAGAAGTGAAAAATGAAACTGTAAAACCAAAAAACAAACAGAAGCTGGAACAGAATAAGGTTGTAAAAGGCAGCAGTGCGGTGATGCAGCGTCTTTATTCACATATTGACTTGGTTGCTCCTACAAAGATGTCAGTCCTGATTCTCGGAGAGAGCGGTACTGGTAAAGAGTATATCGCTCGTATGATTCATGAGAACAGTAATAGAAAGTCAGAACCATTCGTTGCTGTTGACTGTGGCAGCCTCTCTATGGAACTTGCTCCATCAGAGCTGTTCGGTCACAAGAAAGGGTCTTTTACATCAGCAATTTCAGATAAGACAGGTGTTTTCATTGAAGCTAATGGTGGCACTGTATTTTTGGATGAGGTTGGAAATCTTTCCTATGAGGTGCAGAAACAGCTTCTTAGAGCTTTGCAGGAACAGAAAGTACGTCCGGTAGGCTCTGCTTCTGACATTAAAGTGGATGTGAGAATCATTGCAGCAACCAATGAAGACCTTGAAAAAGCGATAGAGGAGGGCAGATTCCGTCAGGATCTTTATCATCGTATCAATGAGTTTTCTGTTAATGTACCACCACTTAGAGAAAGAATGGAAGACATTGAAGAATTCTGTTATCATTTTATAGAGCAGGCTAATGATGAACTCGGAAAGGATGTCGATACAATTGACACAGAAGCACTAGCTGTCATAAGACAACATAATTGGCTCGGTAACCTGAGAGAACTGCGTAATGTTATCCGTCGTTCTGTACTGTTTGCAAAAGACAATGTCTTGAGAAAGGATAATCTTCCGGAATTTCCAAAGACAGTGAAAACGCAAAATGTGGCTGTGAATATAGTTCGGGAAACTCAAGAAGTAAAAGACTTTTCCTTGAATAAATACAACGAGAAAGATCAGATTGTTGCTGCCTTGAATCAGGCTAGAGGCAACAAGACAGTAGCGGCCAAACTCTTGCAGATTGACAGAAAGACCTTATACAATAAGATGCATTTATATGGAATAGAACTGTGATTTTATTCTATATCATATTTCTCGCTTAAATATGATATGAAGTCGTCAACTTTGTTCATGAATTCTATGGATTCTTCTTTCCATTCAGGGAATGAGGTGTGGTCTTTTCCTCTTAACTTGTCCATCTTATATAGAAACTCAGCTGATTCTTTCTTATTAAGCTGAACAAACATAGGACACATCTTGTGACATAGTTTAACGGCATCATTGAAATTATCGCAGTTGATGAGTTCGTTGAAAGTCACTAAATTATCTGATGTGGTTTCAACGAAAGTCTTTAAAATGTTTGTGATGGATTCTTCGTCATTTTCAAACATGCTGCATAATTCAGGGAAATCATTGCTGAACCTAGATGGCTTGTTCTTTTTATCATCAGTCTTGATTTCAGAATTCATCAGATTAGCCAAGTCTTTGATGGAAAAAGGTTTTCTTATATAACTGTCAAACCCTTTTGCTCTAGCGACATCTTTGTTGTATTCCGAACGTGCTGTCATCAACACGACATATTTGTTTTTATTTATCTCCTTGATTTTTTTCAATACGTCTAGGCCGCTGAATGCACCCATCTCTCTGTCGGTTAAAACAATATCGTATCTGTCGATATTATTGCAATATTCTTCAAACTCGATAGAGGATTGGCATACATCACATCTTATTCCCAATTTGTTAAGCATTGATTTTATCACTGCCAATAAAGTGTTGTCGTCATCAATGACTAGAATGTTTTCAATAGTATTTGATTTTAGTTTTTCAATATCAATAGCTTCTTCTTTTTCTTCATTCAATATAACATATTCAATAGGGATTGTGACCTTAAAATGTGTTCCTTTATCAAGCTCTGATTTTACTTCTATATTGCCTTTAAGTATTTCTACCAGTCCTTTGACAACGAAAAGTCCGAAACCATTTCCTTCTATAAGACTTTCATTATTGTCGATGCGGCTGAACGGCTTGAAAATTTCTTCCAGTTTGTCTTGAGGAATGCCTATGCCTTCATCAGTAATATTGAATATGATTTCATTATGAGTATTGCTTACATTAAAGGTGATATTGCCTTTGATGGTATATTTGATAGCATTAGATAGTAGGTTGCTTATTATCTGCTTGATTTTTAGTGCGTCAGTCCTGACTTGTGTTTTGTTGTTGAATTTTTTCTCATAAACAAATGACAACTGTTTGCTTACGGCTAGAGGTGTAAACATTGTCACCAAGTCGTCGCATAAAGTCTCAATGTTGAATTTTGATAAGATTGCTGCTTCTTTGCCTTGGTCCAGGCGTGAGAAATTCAATAAGTTGGTGAGCAGCGACAATATATGTTCTGCAGAATTCTTCATTGAAGATATTTTACGTCTGTCTTCTGTGTTATCTGAATCTATATGCATAAGCTCAAGGTAACCGAGAATGGAAGATAGGGGAGCCTTCACGTCATGAGAGACGGATAGGAGCAGTTTATGTCGGCTCTCCATTATCTCTTCAGTTCTTTTTTTAGCTTCTTCGGTGGCCGTTCTTGCTGCAGCTACTTTTCTGATATCGTAAAATATCAAGAATATGAAAGTCAATATTATTAATAGAGCAGCAGTAGCTATAGATATAGAGATATTTATGTTTTTGTCGATGAGAATTTCACTTTTCTCAATTTCTTTTATGACAGATGTCAATGTTTGTTTATGCAATATTATCAGCAAATCAGAAATCTCTTTCGTTATTTGCTGATCGGAAAGGATGAGGTTGTTGTATCTGTTTTCTATAATCTCTATTTGTCTGAGGTATTCCTTTTTACCTCTTTCTGTATATGTCTGCAGTTCGTGCAGTAATTCAGCGGCCTCATTATCAGTTTCGTTTATTGTGTCGATAGTTGTTTTTGAAACAACGACAAGACTGTCGAGAGCTTTATCTGGTGAGAAAACGGCACCGAGTCGTTTGATGAAACTCTTTTTTTCTGATTTGTATACGATTGTATCTTGTGTGGTTTTGCTTACGGCGGCACTTGTGTTCTTAGGCTGATAACTTTCTATTATGGAATATAATTCAGTATATGGATTAAATGCTATAAATTGATTGTTTATCTCAGTTATGATATCTTCTTTCTTTTTAAGAAGTGTGGTGATATCGTCTAAAGTCTTACGGTTGAAGTTGTCGTTGCACAGATTATGTATGGAGTCGTTGATTTTTGATATTTTAGATATGCTTATATTGAAATTATTGAGATGTATGTCTTTGGCTGAAAATATATATAGGTTTGAATATGACTGTGCTTTGTTGATATTCTCGATGAGATTGTTTGTCAAGTCTAAAAGCTGTTCGTTTTTTTCTATGTTTTCTTTTTGGAAACTGATAGAGTTTTTGAGATTTGCAATATAGTAAATCATTCCGGAACAAAGCATTGAAGCCATGATATATATAATCACAGCATTGAACTTTACTCTGCTTTCATATTGACGTTTTCTTCTCATAGATGCAAAGATAAAATTTTTTGAATTATTTCTTGTTAAAAAATTGTATAATAGAAATAAATATTATATTTGCATTTAATTAACTGATGAAATATTGTGTAATTAAAAAAATAAAATCATGAAAAAAGTATTTAGTATGATGCTTGCAGCATCTTTGTTAGTAGGAATGGCAAGTTGTGGTTCTTCAAAAAAAATGGCACAGACAACTTATTCAAATGAGACAACAATGACTGGTGACAATGTTGTAACACAAACTATCAAAACATCAGGAGTAGAGATGGTTGATGAACTTTCTGCTGATGGTACAAGAATAGAAAAAGTTGCATATCGCTGGTATTCAGGTATTGGAATCGCCAATAACAAGCAAGTTGCTATCACATTGGCACAACAAGAAGCTACAGCAACAATCTCAAGAACTTTGAATAACATTGTAAAGGATGAAGCAGAAAGAGGTAATGTTGTAAATAATGGTAACGTTCAACAAGCTCTTACACAACACTGGGAACAAATCAGCATGTCAATTTTAAAAGGCTGCGGCCCATACGGTGATGCAGTTGTTGAATATAATCCAAAAGATGGCATGTACACAGTTACAGCTAAAGTTGGAATGAGAGGTGACAGATATGCTAAATTACTTGAAAACTCACAAAATGTCAGCCGTCCACAAAATTTAACTCAAGAAGAATATCAAGAATTCTTGGATGTTAACAAATCAATCATGGAAGCTGCCAGAAGACCATAATACAAAGAACTATAATTGAAAAAGCCGTGAATTTTCACGGCTTTTTTGTTATATGGTCTTGTCTATTTTCCAGCTGAAGGCTCTTAGTCCGAGTTCTTCAGTCTTTATGTCGAGTTGGTGGAGGTCATCCATGATGTTGTCTACGAATTCGTCTTCAACGAAGGTTAGTATTGCATCATTGAATGTTGGCCATGTGTGAGAGCCCATGTGAGGTTCGCCGCCACGGCTGCCTCTGCCGTTGATTTCATTCCAGCGAGTGAAGCCTTTGCTGTGGTTCTTTTCTAGCAATTCACTGATTTCTTCGTAATATGCTTGGTTGTAAGCTATGAATATTCCGGTCATAATTTTACTTTTTAATGATTTGTTTTTTATGCGTCAAATAATGAGACGTGTCAATGTTTATGCCGCATCAACACGTCTCTGAAATTATGAATTATGCATTATGAATTTTCTTCATTGCTTTTCTGGCCTGACGTCTTTCTCTTCTTGAGACGAATGATGCATAAAGAGTAGGGATGAGGACAAGAGTAATCAATGTTGAGATTGACAGACCCCATGCTACTGTTATACCGAGTCCGTTCCACATTTCAGCTCCTTCGCCTGTACCGATAGCCATAGGAACCATACCGAGAACTGTTGTCAATGTTGTCATCAAGATAGGACGCAAACGTTGTCTTGAAGCTGTAACAACTGCTGTGTTGATGTCCATGCCTCTGTCGTGACATAAGATGGCGTAGTCGATGAGAACGATACCATTCTTAACAACGATACCTACAAGGATCAAGATGCCGATCAATGCCATGACACCCAATGCCATGTTATGCACTGTCAAACCGATGAGAACACCGATAATAGCGAATGGAACAGAGAACATGATGACGAATGGGTCGAGCAATGATTCGAACTGTGAAGCCATAACGACATAAACCAAGATGATGATAAGGAATAACAAGAGGAATAATCCTTGGAATGACTCTTGTTGGTTTTCGTAGTCACCGCCTATCTTTACCATGAATTCAGCAGGGATTTCTGCTTTTTCGATATAGTATTGTGCAACCTCAACGCCTTGGCTCAAAGCGTATCCTGAAGATAGTATGCCTGTGATTGTAACAACACGTTCACGGTCTTTACGTTCGATTTTAGGAGGTGTCATTCCTTCAACCACTTTAGCTACATCTTTTAATTTTATGCCTTGGCCTTGTGAGCCGTACAATACGATGTTTTCAATGTCTTCTATGCTTTGGCGGAATTCAGGTGCGTAACGAACGCGGATATTATATTCGTCACCGTCCTCACGGAAGAATGTCATGACAGAACCGTTGATACGATTTCTAACCATATTAGATGCTGTTGTCACATCGATGCCGTTGAGCTTCAATTTTTCGCGGTCGAAGTCTACATAATATTCAGGAGTATATTCATCGCGGCTGACAAGTACCTGTGAGAACTCATCTGTGTTGAGAAGGTTGTCTTTAAGAGTATTGGCAATCTTATCTGAGTTGGCGAAGTCGTAACCATAGATTTCGAGCTTAACTGTAGCGGCTCCACCCATACCCATGCCTGTTCCTACGTTATACTTCTTGACAATAGGGTTGGCTTTGAGGTCTTCACGTATGTATTCAGCAATCTGTTGTGTACTTCTGTTACGTTCAGACTTTCTTCCTAAGTCGGCATTCATTGATATGATATGAGTACCATTATTGTTCATTGAAGCGAAAGCATTATCTTCGTCAGCAACGCCATAGTTGTAGTTGAGCATCTTGATTTCAGGAATTTCAGTCATGTATTTGTCGTACAATTCTTTTGCAAGCTGACCTGTTACATTTTCACCAGTACCTACAGGAAGTTCGATGCTGATAGATAGACGGCCTTGGTCCATAGATGGAAGATATTCTGTCTTCATATTTGGAGTAGTCAAGGCAATAGTTGCAACAAACATAATCAAAGCTATAAACACTACAGACTTACGGTGTGTTACGGCCCAGTTGATGAGACGTCCGTAGCCGTTGCTGAGTGCATCAAGACATTTATTAATAGGTGTGAACAATATGGCATGCCATCTATGAGTTCTTGGATTCTGTTTCAACATTTTTGAACACATCATAGGAACGAGTGTAAGAGCTGCTGATGTTGAAACGATCATGATGATACTTACAATCCATCCTAACTGTTTGAAGAAGATTCCGATGATACCGTCAACCATTGTCAGAGGCAAGAATACTGCGAGCATTGTCAATGTTGAAGCTATAACGGAGATAGATACTTCTTGTGTAGCGTGAACAGCTGCTTCTTTTGGTTTTGCGCCACGGTCGATATGAGAGGCTATGTTTTCCAAAACAACGATAGCGTCGTCAACTACCATACCGATAGCGATAGTAAGAGCACTCATGGATATGATGTTCAATGTGTTGCCCGTCGCAAAGAGGTAGATGACAGATGCAACCAATGAGATTGGGATTGAAAGAACGATGATAACGGTAGCTCTCCATCTTCCCAAGAAGATGAATACGACAGCCATAACGACCAAGAAGGTAATCATGATAGTATCTTTCAGTGAGTTGATAGTATCAATGATGTTTGTTGAACCATCGATGATGATGTTGAGCTGGACGTCTGATGGTAATGTCTTTTGTATTTTGTTAAGTTCTTTCTTGATGCCTTTGATAACCTGAACTGTATTAGCGTCAGTTTGTTTTTGGATTGTCAGCATAGCGCCTTGTTTGCCGTTGCTGAATACCTTTTGAAGACGTTCTTGTTCTCCGTCGTTTACTGTAGCAACATCTCTAAGGTAGATAGGTGCGTTGTTGTAAGAACCCACTATAACGTCGAGCATTTCTTCTGCTGACTTGAATTCTTTTTCAACTCTCACTGAGTAAGTGTTTGAGCCTATGTCTATTGTACCAGCAGGTGTGTTGCGGTTTTCGTATGCGAGGGTAGAAGATATTGATTCTACAGTGATGCCGTATGCTGCGAGTTTGTCAGGATCGACATAAACTTGAATCTCACGTTTTGGTGCACCTGATACAGAGATTGTACCTACGCCGTTAACACGTGCCAATGGTGTTGCAACCTTGTCGTCGAGAATCTTGTCGAGTCCGTTCAAGCTTTCTTCTGCAGTAGCAGACATCAACATGATAGGCATGTCTTCCATACTGAATTTGAAGATGGTAGGGATACTTACGGCATCAGGGAGTGCCTGTGTGACCATGTCGAGTTTGTCGCGAACGTCGTTGGTTGCTTCATTGATATCTATTCCGTATTCAAATTCCAAAGAGATAACAGAGATGTTTTCTTTAGATGTTGAAGAAAGGTGCTTGAGGTTACTTACACTGTTGAGTGTGTTTTCCAAAGGTTTTGTGACGTTGGTCTCGATATCGGCAGCGCTTGCGCCTGAGTAAGATGTCACAACTAAGATAGTATTTTCTCCCATGTCAGGGAAGAGATTAGTTGATAATCTCATGAGAGAAAATACGCCCAAGATAGCTACCGTGATGAATATAAGAGCTATCGTTACGGGTTTATTGACGGATGTTCTGTATAAACTCATTTCTTAAATTATTTTACGATGTCAACTTTAATGTTGTTTTTAAGTCTTGTTTGTCCTGTTGTTACAACTGTAGCTCCGTCGTCGATGCCGCTGATGACTTCGTATTTGTCGCCCATTCTAACGCCGAGTTTGACAGGAGTGTAGCTTACAGTATTGTCTTCGTTTAGTACGAAAACGTATTTTTCGTCAGCTCCTACTTGTTTGAGGACAGCATTGTCAGGAACGACGACGCGATAGTTGGTGCCGTAATTTACTGTGACTCTTGCGAACATGCCAGGACGTAATTTCTCGTCTTTGTTGTCGATTATGATTTCAACTGGGAATGTGTGTGTGCGTGAGTCGATTGTTGGGTACACTAAATTTACCTTTCCTTTAAATGTTTCGCCTGGGAATGCGTCTGCAACGATGTCAACTTCCATTCCTTTTTTAACTTTTGAATAGTTATTTTCGCTGATGTTGATTAACATCTTTACAGGTGTGATGTTTTGTACGACGAAGAGAGGCTGAGCCATAGCGTACATATCACCTTCATCATAGTTACGTGCTGTGATGATACCAGAGATAGGGCTGGTAAGTATTGTGTTTTCCAATAAGTTAGAATATGTCTTCTTTGAAACTTCGTAAGCGAGAGTCATTGTTTCGAAGTTAGCTTGAGATACAGCTCCTATTTCATATAACTCTTTTGTACGGCCGTATTCGATAGAGTCATTCTTCATTTGTAATTTTAACTTTTCCAAACTGATGGCATCCATTGTGGCGAGTTTCTGTCCAGCTTTAACATGGTCGCCTATCTCAACGAATATTTGGTTGATACGAGATGCTGACTGAGGAGTGATGTTGTTGACAATCTCAGCCTCAACTGTTGTTGGGTATGTGCTTAATTGTGGAACATTCTCTGCATTAACCTTAGTTACTGTTACTTTTGGTGTTTCATCAATGATAACAACACTTTGTTCGCTTTTCTTTTGTCCGCAAGAAGCCATTACCAATGCTGATGAAAGGATTAAAATTGAATTGAAACGTCTCATTGTATGTATTCTTTTATTGATTATCATTATGTTTTATTTCTTAATATATTCAACGCCCATAAGTTCGTCGATAGCTGCTTTGTTTGTTATATATTGGTAGATGGCCTGGCTCATTGTAAGTTGTGCTTGTGTCAAAGCCAACTGTGCGTCGTTGAGTTCCACTAATGTAGCCTTGCCGACTTCATACATCTTTTCTGAGATGTTGTAGCTCTTTTGTGCCATTTCCAATGTAGCTTCTGCTGCAGTGTATCTCTTGACACTTGTGTTCATCTTGTCTCTATAGTTTTCAAGAGCTATATTGAGATTACGTTCTGTGTCTTCAATGTTGAGTCTTAAGATGTCTTGTGTCTTTTGGTATTGTCTGATGTTGTTGCGTTTTGAGAAGCCATCGAAGATAGGGATATTAAGACTTAGAGCAACTACTGAATAAGGGTTCCAGTTCATGTCGAAATTGTTGCCCATTGCAATGTAATTGTATGCGAAAGAAGCAGAAAGGGTAGGGATATATTGATATTTGACCATCTTGATGGTGTTGCTTAACATTTCATCTTGAAGTCTTAATTGCAATAAGCTGGTGTTGTTTTCAAAGCTTACGTTATTGTTGTCGGCCAATGCTGTTGTAAGTTCGTTTGAATAATCTGATAAAGCACCTTTAACATCTATTTCTGTGTTGAGGTCGATGCCCATAACAGCTTTGAGTTGCCATATTGCTAATACGACAGCGTTTTCAGCGCTGAACACTTCAGGTTCTGAGTTGTTTACGTTGACTTTTGCTCTTAAATATTCAAATTCAGATGCCTTGCCTACTTTGTATTTTTTCTCTACATCTTCAAAGTTCTTTTGTGCATTGTCGTATACTTCCTTATATACGTCATAAGCTTCTTTTGCTAAAAGAACTGCATAGAAAGCTTGCTTTACCTGAGAAACCAATGAGATTCTTGAAGAACGTGCTTGTTCTACTGCCAACTCAACGTCTAATGCTGAAAGTTTCAAGCTTTGCCATAACTGTGCGTTGACAAGCGGCATTGCTGCTGACAAACCTGCTGTCACATTGTTGGCAGTACCAACTTCTATTGACATAGGTGTTCCACCCATTTCCATCACCATGACTTGTCTTTTCAAAGTTCTTTGGTAGTTACCGCTGGCACTGATGTTAGGATACAATGCGGAGTAGGCTCCTTTTTGTGCGTATCCTGTCTTTTCGATAGTCATTTCGGCAATTTTAATCGTGTTGCTTTCCGATAACGCAATCTCTATCGCCTCATCTAATGTTATTTTGCTCTGGGCATTCAATAATACGCCGCTGATACAAAATACGATTGTTAATAATAAATGATTGAATTTAAACATTTTATGAATTATTTAATATTTGTTTTTAATGAAAAATGTGAGATTATTTCAGTTTGCAAAAGAACGAAATATTATTGAAATAATCGCAATAAAAAAAGCACATTTCAATAAAAAATATTAGCTTCTCAATGTAATTTTTTTTAGACTCAATGAACCTCTGGAAATCTCAGTAAAATATGACTTTTTTCTCTACGAGAATAACATTTCATAAGGAGGAAATGTTCAAAATTAATTAAGTTTAAAACCTCATGCCGGTACGAAAAAAAATTGTACTTTTACCGACGAAATAAATATGAGGTGATTTATATATGAAGGCAAGAATTTTGGGTCTCTTTCTTTTATTTGAAGCTGGTTTTATGTTGCTGGCTTCAGTGGTTGCCTTTATTTATTTCTATAAGTGCGGTGATGGTGATGTTTTGGCTCTTACAGTCTCTACTATCATCACGGCTATTTCTGGATTTATCATGATTTCTGCAGGTAGAAATGATAAAAGCAAACGGCAGAAGCAGGATATAGAGAACTTTGAGACCAAAGATTCATTCTTTATAGTCACGGCAACATGGATTTTGTTCGCATTGTTCGGTATGCTGCCATTTCTTTTGAATGGAACCGTTAAGACAGTCACTGATGCTTTTTTTGAGGCGATGTCGGGTTTTACTACCACGGGTTCAACTGTATTGGATAATATTGACAGTCAGCCTCATGGGATATTATTCTGGAGAAGTATAATGCAGTGGTTGGGTGGCTTGGGTATCATCGTGTTGTTTCTCGCAATCATGCCTGCCCTGAATCGTTCTTCTAATAAGGTGATGATGTTCTCTGCAGAAATGTCGGGTATTGGTGTCAAGAAACTGCATCCTAAAATGATGATGACGGCAAGAAAGCTTCTTGGTATCTATATCATTCTTACAGTTTTATGTATATTTGCCTATTTTATGGGACCAATGAATATCTTCGATGCCGTATGCCACGGATTCACGACAATGGCAAGTGGAGGTTTCAGCACGCATCAGGCAAGTCTCGGATATTATAACTCACCTTATATAGAATATGTGGCCTCACTCTTCATGTTCGCCTCCGGAATCAACTTCTCATTGTATTATTTCCTTGTCACAGGTCAGGGAAAACTTTTCCGTGAAAATGAAGAGCTTCGTTGGTATATAGGAGCGGTAGCGCTGATGACAGCATTTATAATATTGTTGTTTTACTTTGCACCGGAAATACAAACTGTCGACTCTAATGCAGACTCATATCCTCAAGGTTTTGAGAATAAGTTCAGAACAGCTTTGTTCCATGTTACCTCAATAACGACATCTACATGTTTCCAGGCTGCCAATTTCGATTACGACCTATGGGGCAGTCTGTTCCTTGTGCCTACTTTTATCATGATGGCTAGCGGTGCCTGTGCAGGTTCGACAAGCGGTGGCATTAAAATCATACGTCAGGTTGTTACAATCAAATCTATCAACAATATCTTCCGTCATCTGCTTCACCCTAATGCTATGTTTACAGTGAAGGTGTCGAACGAAGTCGTTGATGAGGACAAGACTAGAAGAGTCATTAACTTCTTGATTATATTCTTATTGCTTTTCGTAGTAGGTGTACTTTTCCTCATTGTAAGCGGATGTACATTGCAGGAAAGCATGTTCAACTGCATATCAGCTTTAGGCAACAGCGGTCCAGGAATGGGCAGGACGGGGCCATCATTCTCATTCTTAGGATTGTCTGATATGGGAAAATGGGTGATGGCTATACTTATGATGCTTGGTCGTCTGGAAATATATACAGTTTTGGTGACATTCCTCCGATTGTTCGGCGGCAAGAAATACTAATATTTATTGAAAATTGTCGCTTATTTGTTGATTTTTTTCTCTTCTCATTGCAAGATGTTTTATTTTTGTGGAAATATAATTCTAAATGGATAAAGAGAAGATAATATCTATATTTAAAGGTAATGGTAGACAGATATTAGCATGGTCTGCTGTGTTCCTTTTTTTCTTCTTGTCATTCTGGGCCAATTGGGTCATATCATTTGCCCATGCTCTTCTTGTAACAGGCTGTCTTTTGTTTACAAGTGAAGTGGAATCTAAATATGTAGTCAAGCTACTTCAAAAAGGCAACGTATATATATTTTATCTTGTCAATGTACTTGTCGTTATTGTGTTTTCTGTATCAACGACTTATGTAGAGTCATTGATGCTGACCATCATGAGCGAGCATATGTCATTGTCGGAGGTTCCTCAACTGGATGGCGTAAAGGCATTCTTCGTGCCATTATTGATAAGGGTTGTTATATACACTGCAACGATAGCGATTTCTGTAATTTCAACTCTTCAACACACAGAGAAAGAGAGCCAAAGAATTAAAAATGAACTTAAAAGCGAGAAACTGGACATGGAGCTGCGTTTCCTTAAATCGCAGATGACGCCTCATTTCTTGTTTAACGCATTGAATAACATATATTCTCTTGTGTATATAAAAGATGAAAATGCACCTAAAAGCATACTTAAGCTTTCTGATATGCTTCGCTATGTTATGGTTGATTGCCAGGTCGATCTTATCTCTCTGGAAAAAGAAATTAAGTATATTGACGCCTACATAGATTTCCATCAGATGAGCATGGAAACAAACTCAAATGTTATCTTCGATAAAAAGATTAAAAATCCTGATTTCAAGATACCTCCTATGATTCTGCAGCCTTTGGTGGAAAACAGTTTCAAACATAGCAGATTGGTTAATGATCCTAATGGATATGTACATTTTTATCTCATTCAGGAGAAAAACGATTTGATTTTCATAGCTCGTAATTCTATTAGCGGGATGTCAGCATTAGTGGATACTAGTAATAAGCATCAGGCTGGTATCGGATTAGCTAATGTTAAGAAAAGACTGGAATTGTATTATGAAAATAGATATTCTTTCGATGTTAAACAGGAGAATAATTCATACGTGGTAACAATTAAAATAGGAGATGAGTTGGATGAAAAGAAAATATAATGTGCTTATAGTTGATGACGAATTTCTCGCAAGAAAGCTTCTGTCGGAATATGTGTCAAAAGTGGATTTCCTGAATTTGGTTGACACATGTCCTGACGCCACTAAAGCAATGGAAGTGCTCAATAAAGAGAATGTGGATATATTGTTACTTGATATTCAGATGCCTGATATTTCTGGAATAGAAATGTTGAAACTGAATATGATGAACAGCAGGACCTCAGTCATTCTTACTACAGCATATTCGGAATACGCTGTAGACGCATTCTCATTGGGCGTAGTTGACTATCTTCTGAAGCCTTTTGATTATGCTAGATTTTTGCAGGCTATAAATAAGGCTGTAAGTCAGAATGCTGTTTCTGAATCACAGAATGATTACATAATGGTCAAGGCTGATTATAAATTGTATAAAATCAATTTTGAAGACCTGCTTTATATTGAAGGCCAGCATGAATACGTCACCTTCCACACCAAGACAAAACGTATTACCGCATTATATTCTCTTAGAAATCTGGAAGAGACTCTTCCTAAAGACAAGTTTATCCGTACTCATAAGTCATTTATCGTCTCAATAAAAAATATTGAAGACATAGATAAGCTTAACGTTAGCGTTTCCGGCAATAAAATTCCAATCGGAGCAAGCTATCGTGAGCTGCTGATAGAAAGACTTTCGTAGTTTTTGCAGTGATGAAGTGAGGCGTTTTTTTACTTACTAACTTCATCACTCTAATATTTCCGGCAATGTCGACAAACTATTGCTTGATGGCTTCTGATAAATCTTCAGATCGAACATTGTCACAACGGCGAACACGTGGTCGAAGATGTCGCTTTGTATATTTTCGTATGATATCCATGCTTTGTTAGAGCTGAAAGCATATATTTGAATAGGAACTCCGTTTTCTGTAGGAGATAACTGTCTGACCATAAATGTCATTTCTTTGTTGATGTAAGGACAGTTTGCAAGATAAGCGTTGAGATATGCCCTGAAGATACCGATGTTGGTCTGTCTTCTTCCGTTTACGAGATTGCTGTCGTCTATGTTGTTGGCTTTGTTGTATTCTTCAATTTCCTTTTCTTTGTCGATGATATATTGGCTTACCAATTGGAATTTCTTGAATCGTTCGAGCATCTCTGGTGTGCAGAATTTGATGGTGTCGACATCGATGACAAATGAGCGAGCAATACGTCTTCCTCCTGAATTCTCCATGCCTCTCCAGTTTGTGAATGAGTCGGAAATCAATGAGTATGTCGGAATTGTGGTGATGGTCTTGTCCCAGTTTTGAACTTTGACTGTTGTCAGACCAATTTCCAACACTTCGCCGTCTGCCTTGCTTTTTTCCATTACAATCCAATCGCCTATACGAAGCATGTCGTTGATTGTTAGTTGTATGCCTCCTACAAAACCTAGGATAGGGTCTTTAAAGACTAACATCAAGACTGCGGAAAGAGTTCCTAATCCTATCAATATATTGGATAGCTGTTTCTGTGTTAATATTGCAATAATAAATAGTAGGCAAATTGTATATATAATAGTCTTCAACACTTGTATGAAACCTTTTATTGGCTTGCTTTTCGATATTTCATAAGTGTCGTATATCTCATTTAATGTTGTTAATATTGCACTAAATACTCTGCTGTAAACAAATACTTCATAAACTTTTGTGGCGAGGATAATTATTGAAGCTAAAGTAGGGAATGTAGGCAATGTGAAAACAACAAAGTGTCTGATAATTTGTGCTGGTACGATGAGACATAATCTTTTGAACACCTTGTTTCTGATCAGTATGTCGTCTCTTTTAGATGGACTTTTTTTTATAAAAGTATGAATTATTTTATTTATGAATAGTAATAGAAGAAAATATATGATTATCGCAAAGAATATTAATGTTATAAAGCCTAGAGATTCAGCTAATATATCAGAAATATTATCTGATAATCCTAACTTTTTGAAAAAACCGTCTAATATTGTATTGTATTTCTCGAACATAATTTTATTTGTTTAGTAAAATATTAAGACTTAATGGATTTATCTCGACAGTGATGTCTTTGCTCATAGGCAATGCCTCTCCGTCAATATTGACAACATCTTCAATTTCTCTGATTACTCTAATTTTTTTTGCCTTATAAATATCTATGAAATTACTTTTGTCAATCTGTTTTGTGAGGAAAAATGTTGCTACAATAGGCACCTCGATGAGATTGGGTTTTTTAAAGACGCATACGTCAAGCAGTCCGTCTTGAACGCTTGCTTTAGGTGATATCTCAGTGTTATACCCAAATTGGCTTGAGTTGGCGAAAGTTACGAAAAACGGCTTGCATTGAATTGTTTTCTCATCATCTAAAACTAAAGTGTATTCCTTAGGTATGAAGTTTGGGTATTTTTCGGTAATTAACTTCGCATAGGTCTTCCATCCTCTGTTTCCGTCTTTTGCAAAATAATCTGCTATCAATGCGTCGAAGCCTATTCCAGCAATGCTTATAAAAGGAATATCGTTTATTGTTGCTGTATCCATCTTATAAACCTTGCCATTATTAATTACTTCATTGATATGGCGTTCGGCTTTGAAAGGCAATCCGAGATGTCGAGCTAGACCGTTTCCTGAACCTAATGGGACAATTACGAGAATTTGTTCTCTGCCAATCAGGCATCTGGCAACTTCATTGATAGTGCCATCGCCGCCAACGGCAGCTATGTATTGGTATCCGTCTTCTATCGCTTTCATTGTCAGGTCAGAGGCATGATTTGCACGCTCTGTATAAACAATATCGTATTCATATTGTTCTTTGTCAATATAATTATCTACAAGATTTGGAAAATTATTCTTGTTATGGCGTCCTGAAATAGGATTAACAATAAAAATTATTTTCTTTTTCATTATCTGTAATATAATTTGTTGTTTATCATTCTGTTGTTGTATTGTTGTAATCTTAGTTTAAATAGTCTGTCAAGTTCATTCCATTCTTCGGAACCATGATTGTATATGTTTTTATTTAAATTATTATCGTGCTTTAAGTCAAAGACTTTCTTTATATCATTGCCATCTGATTGCATGAAATAACGACCGTCTGAAAACTGGTACATATTATTGGTATAACCGATATAAGCCTGATTTGTTATACTGTCGAAAACATTTCTTCCAAAACTGAAAATGGTGTCGTTGATATTTAATGCAGACAATATGGAAATTCCTATGTCAATATGTTGTGCTATTTCGTTAATATCTTTGTTTTCAATGAAATCGCTGGCATAAAAAGCTAGTGGTATCTGGTACAGACCTTTGGCGGTCTTGAATCTGTTGAATTTATGTTCTGGGTTGACGTGGTCTGCTGTTATGACGAAAATGGTATTGTCGAACCATTCTTCCTTTGAAATTGTTTTGAAGTAAGCATTGAACGCATCGTCAACATAACGTACGGTTTTTTCAAAAGCAGTTTGTGCAGTACTGTCTGTAATGGTGTAATCATTTGGTAATGAATATGGATGATGCGATGATAAGGTGAAGATTGCAGCTGCAAATGGCTCTTCGTATTCGCTAAGTTTTTTTGCAGTAAATTGTAAAAACTTATCATCATATATACCCCATGTACCATCGAAGTCGGCATCGTCATTATATTCGTTTCTTCCGTAATAATAATCGAAGCCGCTTGATTTTGAAGTTGAATTGAAGCTCATGGTGCCGTTGTTGCCGCCATGGAAGAAGGCAGTTTTATATCCGTATTGTTTTAATGTGCTGGCGAAACCGTCTAGTCTGTTGATGGCGTATCTTGATGAAGGGAAATCTGTTGACATCAATGATGGCAGCCCGCAGAATATTGAAGGAAGTGCTTCGATAGAACGTCGTCCGTTGGCCATGCCGTCGAAAGTGAGGCTCTCTTTGAACAATGAGTCTAAAAATGGAGTCAGGCTTTCTTCCATATCTGTGTTGTAATATTTAATCATCTCTTGTCCGAAACTTTCAAGAATGATTAATACAACATTGCATCCTTTGGCGTCTTTTTTTATGAATCTGTTGCTGTTGAGATTGTTATGTGTTGGTGTATATAATGAATCTATTTCAGACTCATCGAAAAATGCCATTTTTGTTAATGCTGACGAACTTGAGCTCATGCATATGCTGAATGGTGTGTTGATGACTAAAGCGGTGTTTTTTGCAGAAGTATAGTTTGTGGCAGTTGACAAACTGATTGGTTTTAGTTGGAATCCACCTCTTATGCCTAAAACTGATAATGCTAAAATGACAACAAATGAAATGGATTGGTACAAATGCCATAGTCTGTAGTTATTTGTGGCTTTAAGTTTGGTTTTCTTGGTTAAGATGATGATGCAAAAAAGTAAAATAAAGAAAACCACAAACATAAACCAAAAATCAGCAATGAAGCTTAATATCAGGCTTCCTTGATTTTCGTCGCTCCCTTTTATGAATGTGAATATCTCAGAACTCATTCTTTTGTCGAGATATCTGAAATAAATTACATCGATGAGATTTAATCCGATTGCTGTGGCATTGCCGATTACAAAAAGTACATCAATAATTTTCTTGTAGATTTCCTTGTGTTTTATCTTTAGTGGAATGCTGTATCCGACAATAAAAGGAATGTTAAAAATTACTAACGTATAAATGTCGAATCTAAATCCTACAAAATATAGTCTGATAAGTTCGTTTAAACTTAAATCATTGAAATTGTTTGTGTTGAAAATATAAAGAAGCCATCTGCTACATGATAACAGTAACAGCATGATACATAATCTTATAAGTATCATTTTCCATAATACGACCTCTTTGTTTTTTATCATTTTCCCTTTAAAAAATCTGATAACATTTTATATGCAAAGATAATAATTAAGTGCGATATGTGTTAAATACATGACTGAATAATTTTTAATTTTGTAAAAAAAATAAATCTATAAAAAGGACTTGTTTATGAAGTATAAAATATTGATATTCTTATTGTTATTTGTTAATGTCGTTTTTGCGCAGAATGAAGGTTTTCCTCAATATCCTAATCCGGTAAAGATTCCTTTGTCGCTTTCGGCTACTTTTGCTGAATTACGTGCAAATGCCTTTCATGCTGGTGTCGATATCAGGACTCAAGGTGTAGAAGGAAAAGAGGTGTTTGCTGTAGCTGATGGTTATGTGAGTAGGATAGGAGTGTCTCCTTTTGGGTATGGCAAAGTTATATATGTAACGCATAATGATGGTTTTACATCTATTTATGCGCATTTGTCAAAGTTCAATAAAAAAATTACTGATTTTGTCAGAAGCAAACAGTACGAAAGCGAGTCCTTTGTTCAGAATATCATTCTGGAAAAAAATGAATTTCCGATAAAAACAGGTGACTATCTTGGACTTACTGGTAATAGCGGAAGCTCTGGAGGTCCTCATCTTCATTATGAGATAAGATATACCAAAACTCAGGAGCCTGTTAATCCTATGTATTTCGGACTGAAAATAAAAGATACCAGAAAGCCTAACATTAAAGGTCTTGCTATATATCCTCTTGAAAATTCTGCTGTGTGTGGTGCTGATTCTGCAGTGTATTTGAATGTGCTTTCGGAAAATGGCAGATGTTTTATAGAAAATCCTGTTATTAAAGTCAACGGAGATATAGCATTGGGAATAAATGTCTATGATCAAGCTGACGGTGCCAACAATAAAAACGGTGCGTATAGCATTGAGTTATTCGCAGATAATGAGTTGGTATTTAGTGTTGTGTCGGATAAGTATTCTTATGATGAGACACGCTACATCAATAGTCTTATAGATTATTCTTGTTTTATTAACAATAACGAGAGATTCATCAGGACGGAAATAGATGAGTTTAACAAGTTGAAGCTTTATGAAACACGAAATGGCGTTGTGACAGTAAATCATGGTGATACTATCAAAATGTCATTTGTGGTTAAAGATTATAATAAGAATAAATCCGTGTTGGATTTTGTTTTGGTTGGTGCTGAACGTACTATATCGGAATCAAAACGACAGCTGCCCCGTTCTTATTATAGAATTAATAATGGTGAGTCGAGGAAGATTAATCTAGGTGGTTTTGAGGCGGATATTCCGGAATTTGCATTTTATCGTGATGTGGCGATACAAGCAGCAAGAATAGACTCAATGCAAAATGTATATTCTGATTTTGCCTATCGTCTAGGAACTGATGAGATTCCATTACATAAAAAGATAACTATAAGGCTAAGGGTGAAACAAGAGTTTGATAACGATACATTGTTATATATTGCAACAGTCGATAGAAAGGGTAAGTTGTTGTTTGTGGGTAACAAGAAAGTTGGTGAGTTTCTTGAAGCCAATACTAATGTGTTGGGAGCGTTTTTTATAGCAAAGGATTCGGAGAAGCCTACTGTCAGGCCTTTGAATTTTAAAGCTAATGCTTCAGTTGCAGAGAATTGGTCTTTGAGAGTGGAGATTGACGATGCAGAAACTGGTATTTCCCAATATGCGATGTATATCAACGACCAATGGGTTCTTGCCGACTACGATGCTAAGAATAAACTGCTGTTATATCAAATAGACCATCATGTGAAACAAGGACGCAACGTGTTGAAAGTCGTTGTCTCTGATATGGTTGGTAATGAAACAGTCTATTCAGCTGTTATTCTGCGATAGGAACGAATTGGTAAGCGCCGGCATCTGGATTGTCGCCTCTTGACACTCCGTCTAAATCATATTGAAGCATTCCTACAGAATATATAGGATTTCCTATGCCTATAGCAGGTGATAATGTGTCGAGGTGGAAGTTGTATTCGTTGTTTACAAATTTAGGATCTTGGTTGAATATACATTCGTTGAAATTAGCAAATCCTTCTTTGTTTCTTCTTAATGTCTTTAGCAGGCTGTTGTTGAAGATGTATGTGGTGTCAGGACCAGGGCGGAAGTCTGTGCTGAATTCTTCTTCTAGGTTGCCGTACATAATGCAGTTGTTCATGGCATAGTAGAAGTTGTTCGTGTAATTGATTCCGTCAGATGGGTCCTTGTATATATTGTTGAAAAACAATGATGGAGTTGTTCTGGTAGACTTGCTCCAATTGTTTGCTACAGTGCCTTGCTCAAACATATATTCTCCGCCGCCAGTCAATGCTATGGCATACGTGCCGCAGTTTGAGATGACGAAATTGCTGGCTTTTAAGTGATAAAAATTTGAGTAAATTCCCATTCCGGTATGGTTGTCGATAATGGTGTTGTCGATGTATAGCGGAGCCATATTGTTTTTCAGGAATGTTTCGGCTTGAATTCCGATAAAACCGTTTTTGATAATTGCGTTGTTTATAGAGTGTCCGTAATTTTCACGAGCTTCCATTAACCATATTCTATCCCATTGTCCAGGTTCGTCTGTAAATGAAAGTTCGAGTCTATCTCCTTGAAAAACAACAGGGTTTTCAGGAGTTCCTTCCACGCGTAACTGTCCTTCGCTATAAGCCCATAGTCCTCCTCCGCTATGGAAATGAACTTGTGTGCCTTCTTCTATGACTAAAGTTCCGTATGAATTGATTAATGCATAACCGTAAACTACGTATGGACGTTCTGAAGTCCAATGTACTTCCTGCAGGCTGTCGGCTATGATTTTAAATTTAGGGAAGTTTCCTATTTTTGTATCAGCGATAATATATGTGGCGTTTTGTCCGTATGCGGTTAGGCTGACTTCCTGCTTGTTTTTATTTGTTTCAAAAATTAGCTTGTCCTCTACAAAGAATGGTGTGTTTTGGTCATTAGGGTTGATGGTTACTCTTATGAAGATATATACGCTGTCTTTTGCATAAATCTCTACGTCGGAGAAGTCATATCCGGATACGCCATCGACATTGATGCTGAACTGTGACATATTGCCGTTTTTCAGACGTATGGAGTTAATCTTGAGATTTTCATCATTGTTGTTATATACCATTAGGTGACGTGTTGATGAACCTAATGTGGTGAAAACTGTATCAAATGTTATGGTATCAGTAGAAAAAGCCACTTTTAAAGATTCGTCATCACTAAACTCTATTGGTTTTCTGCAGGAAGCAAAGCCTGCTATTACCACGATAACAAAAATCCAGATATATTTTTGCATGACAGTTTTTATATATGATTATTACGTAATAAATAATTACTTATTGCTTTGCTTGGTGAAATCTTCCCAGCGTGTGTCTAAATAAGCATTTGTCGCAATATATCTCAATGCGTTTAATAATTGTTCAGCATTGACATATCCTGGCAATACTGTTATTCCTGCATTTTGTTCGTTCATAAACACGTAAGAAGGATATGACATCTTTCCTTGCAGCAGAGCTGATGCGAGCTGGTGTGTTCCTTTCTTGCTTCCCAATGGATTTGGGTTGACGAAAGTATATCCCATGAATTCAACGCTTTCAGTTTGCTCTGCATCGAATTTCACGGCATAGAAGTTTTCATTCATATATGCAATGACTTCTTTGTCGAGGAATGTTGTCTGATCCATTTTCTTGCACCATCCGCACCATTCGGTGTAAACATCAATGAATATTTTCTTAGGATTTTTTTGGTTCAACTTGATTGCTTCTTCAAATGTCAACCAATTGATTTTTTCTGATGTCTCAGTTTGGGCATTGATATTAGCGGAAAAGAAGATTGTCAATATTGCTGTAACAATTAGGCCTATTTTTTTCATATCAATCGTATTTGTATTTTGCTCTTTCTATTTCTTTCTTGTTGTCTTTGTCTTTAAGGTTTTCACGTTTGTCGTAGAAGTGTTTGCCTTTAGCTAAGGCTATATTTACTTTAGCCAGTCCTTTGTCGTTGATGAATAACTCGGTTGGCACAATGGTGAAACCTTTTTCATTTGATTTGGTTTTCAGTTTGTTGAGTTCTCTTCTTGTAAGAAGGAGTTTTCTTTCGCGTTTAGGGTCGTGGTTGTTGTATGTTCCCATGGCATATTCAGCGATATGCATTCCAACTACGAATAATTCTCCATTTTTGAATACGCAATAAGAATCGGCGAGACTAGCCTTGCCTTCGCGTATGCTTTTGATTTCAGTGCCAGTCAGCACTATTCCTGACATATAAGTGTCTATGACAAAATATTCAAAAGACACTCTTTTGTTTTTTATGTGTATTTTATTTTGTGTTTTTTCCTTTGCCATATTTCAAAAATTAGGAATTAGGAGTTAGGAGTTAGGAATTTGTTGTTTCCCGCACCTAAGTCCTAATTCTAAAGTTCTAGAATTCTAAAGTTCTAAAGCTCTTATTTCACGTCTCCCAAAATGATTGGCATTCCGTCGCTGCCGCCGATGATGACGACTTTAGAGTTAGGAGATTCAGCGAGTTTCAATGTTGCTTCAATACCTTTTTCGCGGAGGATTTTGTCGTTGATACTTGCGCTTAAGATACTGTTAGCTGTTGCTTTACCTTCTGCTTCTACGCGTTGGCGTTCTGCTTCTTGAGCAGCCTTTTCAAGTTTGAATTCGTATTCAAGAGCTTCTTGTTCTTGTTTCAACTTGCTTTCAATAGCTGATTTGATGGTTGGAGGCAAGGTGACAGAACGAATGAGAACCTGATTTAATTGAACATATTTTTCGTCTAAAAGTTTCTTTGTTTCTTCAAAAATTTCCTCTTGGATTACGTCACGTTTTGTTGAATATATCTGTTCTGGTGTGTAGCGGCCAACAACGCTTCTTGCTGCTGAACGCATAGCAGGGATTACTATTCTTGTGAGGTATTCTGTACCTATCTTTGCGTGTAAAGTTCCTAAGTCCTCCCAACGAGGCTGATACCATGTTGAGAATTCAATCTTTATTTCCAGACCGTTTGATGACAAGGCACTCATCTCTTCTGATGTCTCTTGTTGACGTGTCTCGTAAACGTACATTGTGTTCCAAGGTGCAATGAAGTGGAAACCTTCTTCGTAGGTCTTCGATGTGTCGACGCCGCCGCCGAATAAACGGAATAAAACGCCGCCATGACCTGCAGGAATTGTTTTGGTGATGCGGCCCCAGAAAATTATCAATAAGAAAATGATGCCGACTATTACAAAAATAGGAGTGTACTTCTTCAATTCGTTGTTTTGATTGTTTGATTGCTGTGAATATTGCATAGTAATATGATTTTAAATTATGTTACAAAGATAAGATTTTTTCTTGAATAAAAGCCTGCATAAAGTGTTATGAATTAAATTTTTCTATAAAACGGAATAATGGAATTACATAAGCCTAAAATCTCCATACGACTTGTAGTTTCCCATCTGAACGCCAGTCGTTTTTTATGGTCTCCAAACCGCTGCCTATTTCATGTCTGTCGTCATAGAATGTGAATCCTATCTTTCCGGAAAGTTGGATCTGCCCCATCATACTGACTTTCCCTACAAGATACGTCCTGATGCCTTTGCCAGACAAGCCTCCAACAGCAAAAGCATATAGCACGTCATTTTCGTATGCATATACACTGCCTTTTTCTGCATTGAACAACTCATACCTGAAGGAAAGATTATATGTCTTTCCAGTTGGATTGTATAAGATATCCTGATATATCAAATATGAGTTGTGTTTCTCATTTTCTTGGTAATTGAAATGATATTCAACTCTGTTTTTAAGGTTTATGTTATCGCATATCTGATATGATGCATGAAATCTTATCATATTGTTTTTCTCTGTTATCAAATGTCTTTGGAATAATTTTTCATCAGAAGTGTTCTTCATTTTGTGCTTGTTTCTGAATTCTATAAACAATAATGTGTTTGGGCTTGGTGTATAGTTGAGTTGTGAGTCGAAATCATATCCGTGACTAGGGGAGTGGCTAGTGTTTTTGAAGAAATTGTTTCTGAAGAAATCTATGCTATGTATAAGCTCACAATTTGCTGCTATGGATAAAGCGCTGCTGAAATATATGCCTTCTTCGTTTCTATTGTTGCTTCCTGCTGCAAAAGCGTTGCTATAAAGACATTGATAGTCTTTGGCATAGTTGCGATATAATATTGTGAAATCAATATAACCTGTTGGTTGGAATGTGCTGCCAATCAAATAAGCAAAACCTTTGTTGTTGCTCATAGCTGCCTCTCCATAAATGACAATGTTTTTTAATATATAATAAAAGTCCAAACCTTGGTTGTATATACTTTTCCCTCTGAAATTGAAAAGATTGTAAATGTTGTTGTCTGGATTTAATACTGCGCTTAAGTCGGTTTTGTGTATAGTGTAGCCTATTTGAAAATCTGATGTTTTATAACTTAAATTAAGTCCATATAATTGTTGACGTATGACTTTTCTATCCATGATTTCGTTATAAGTTCGATGAAGTCCGCTTTGTTGTAAACTTGTTATTTCCAAAGGCGTTTCGCTAAGGCTGTCGTATGTTAGCACATTAGCATCTGTTAGTTTGTTGGAATAGAAAATGCTTAGCTCGAAGTCGTTGTATCTTAATGTGCTTGCAGCTCCTCTTAAATAATATCCTTCATTAGCTGATTTGCTTGGGCTGATCTTCTTGTTCCTTCTCAATAGACTTTCGCCTCTCGCAACGAACGACATTCCGTTTCCCATTGTCAGACCCTGACCAAAGGAGATTTTATAATCTCCAATGGCTAAGGTCTTGCAAAAACCAAAGTTATAAATATTGATATGAAATGAAGTATAGTCGAATCCGGAGTAACATTGGCTGCCCAACATACTCCTGATGGAATCATTGATGTTTTTTCTTAACAGATATTCTCCTGGATCTTTTTCCATGACAAAACCTGCTTCAACTTTATCTTTATATGAAAAATCATATCGTAAATATAGCTTTTGAGGACTGCCTAAATATATTGAATTAGGTTTTTCATAAAGCAGCGAGTCGTTGATTTCCTTGTATCCTTCTTTTAGGTTAAAGCATTGATTCACTTCAAATAGAACTTTGTTTTTGCCATATTTTAATATATGGCTTAGTGATGCTTTTTCTTTATTGTGTCTATCTTCAAAGCATATAAGAGGCTTGATGACTTCAATGCTTTTTTCATCCATGCCATCCACTTCATAAAGCTCTTCCACGAATTTAAAATCGCCATAATTCCTTCGGTAATTCTTTATGTTTTCCAGTTGAAATACGCTTAAGAACTTGAATTCTGCCAGTTGGTCTATATTGTCACTGTTGATGTTGATCGGGTTTTCTATGATGTTCCAATATGCTTCTATCATTTCGGAATAATCTGAATATTCTTCACCGTTGTTCTCTGACATTCTTTCAATGTGCTCTATTATCAAGTCGTTGTTTGTCTGGCAATAAGCATAGTTGAAACTAAAGCTCAATATGAAGATAAGGACACTTTTTCTCATAATGCAGCCTCCTTTTTATCTTTGATTGTAAAAACTATGCTGCAGTTAAGAGACGAACCAAGGTCTTGGCTCATTTGTGCAGCTATATCGATAGCGCAGAGCTTGTAATTATATCCTATGCCGAATGAGAACAGTTCTGGATTAAGTTGGAATCCGCCTCTGACGAAAAAGTCATTATAACATTCATATTCAAGTCCAAATCTGTAAGAGAAATTATCCTTGAAGTTTTCTTCTATTTCGCTTGTTATCATGAAACCTTCTATAATGAAATAAGAGAATCCTAATCTCATGATTATCGGAATTTTGAAATTGTTGGCAGTATTGATTTTAACATGGATAGGGTTGAAGAGATAAGCACCGAGACTCAGATTCTCGTTTATTTCATATTGTATTCCTAATTCAAAAGTGGGAGTGGAGAAGTTGTCGTAATCACCGGAGTATTTTATATATAAGTAATCGAGCTTTAGTCCTATGTTAAGATGCGGACCGAAATTTCTTGCCAGTGCGATTCCTATTATGTTTTCGTTGTAATGCGCATACCCGAATTGAGATGCTGATATTCCTATGGCACCAGATTTTAATGGTACTATTACACCTGCGTTTTTGTATCCCAATTCCTTTAATAAGAAGCGGTTTTCGTATGCTATTCCGATGCTTAAGTCTTTATATGAAGATATTCCTGCAGGATTGTTATGCAGTGACCATAAATCGTTTAGTGCGACGGAACATTTGCCAAGAGAGTTTGTTCTCCCACCGCTTGGCTGCAACATATCCCACGCATAAACGTGTGTGAATAAAGATAGGACTAATAAGCCCGTAATGAAAAAACGTTTCATATAAAATCATGGTTTGTTGGTCTCGCAAAAGTAGAAAAATAATTGAGCGGTTTGAAATAAAATGTATCTTTGTAGTAGTTAAAAATTAATGTGTAGTAAGTTAAAATTTATTAGGTAGTATTAAAATTTGAAGTTATGGAATATCTAATCTATTTATTAGCAGTGGTTTTCATTATTGTTGGAATCATTGGTGACGTAGTGCCTGGATTACCTGGTGTACCAATCAGTTATGCAGCTATGATTTTATTGCATTTTTTTACTGATATAACATACTCGAATGAGGCATTAATTATATATGGTATATTGTGTGCTGTGATAACAATTATCGACTATTTTGTTCCTATTTGGGGAACCAAGAAATTCGGAGGAACCAAGGCTGGAGTGAGAGGAAGCACCATAGGATTGATAGTAGGAGTTGTGGTATTGCCTGTTTTAGGAATAGTTATAGGACCATTTGGACTTGTTGGCATTTTGGCTGGTCCATTTGTAGGTGCATATATAGGAGAGAAGATGTCGGGTGTTGACGACCAACTCGCATGGCGTTCAGCTATAGGATCTTTCGTGGGATTCGTGGCAGGAACATTATTAAAGGTAGTATATTCTTTAGTCGTTGGTTTTGTGGTGATTAAGGATATTATTACTTCGTTTTTATAAAGACTACAAGACAAAAAGTAAAAGTCGCGGCAATTTCATTTCATTGACGCGACTTTTTTTTAGAACTTTAGAATTTTTATAAATATGCATTATGAATTATGCATTATGCATTATGAATTGTCTCAAGGTTCAAAGTTGTGATACCGTGTTCTTTACCTACGATATAAACCTTTCCTGGGTCGTTAGATGATTGGCGGAAGTCGCTCATGACTAATTCTTTACCTAAGATAAATTGATGGCATACAAATGTGTCACCTTCTTTCATTGTAGAATTCTCACAGTGTTCGGCAACGAAATTGTTCTCGCCGAGATAACGGACAACGCATATTCTATTAGGTAACCAGCCGATACGGACTTTGTCGCCAATGTTAAGATCTTGAGTTGAAATGACTTCTAGGTTGAATACTTCAGATTCAATTTTGTTTTCTTTCATTAACAAATTGCAGAATGCATTCCAATTTTCTCCTATGGCATAACTCGACAAGACATTTAGCGTACGTAAGGAGACTGTGTCGTAACCTCTTGTAGAATAATTCCACACACGTTCCAATGTACTTTCAGAAATGTGTTGACGTAACTCCAATTCAATCAATGATGTGAGTTCGACGAAATCAGAGTGTGTATTTAATGTCTTTCCCAATTTATTTTCAATGCGTTCGCGTAAGGCGCATATTTGTGGAATGTCGCTTTTTATTGTCATGATATTTAAGGGGATTTCTATAAATTGCTTTGCAAATGATTTATGAATTTTTCTTTGAGAAGATTTTTGTTTTTCTTGAAAGAACATAGCGAGCTATGTGATTGAAAGAAAGGCGAAAAGATTCCAAGAAAAAACATAAAGCATG
>JAFZDU010000123.1 GCA_017561025.1 Bacteroidales bacterium
ATCTGATTTGCAGACAACCAAACTGTTTCTCCTTCCAGTTTGACGTCAATGGACGTTACGCCGTCTTCGGTCTGAAAAATGACGACCTTTTCATCTGATTTTTTCATTGTAACATAAACTTTGGTTAATACTGCAAAACTACAACGATCGCATTCCTTTTGTCAAGCGTTTGCAAAGGAATTGTTTCGGTTTTAACAGTTTTTAACGTGATGTTAATGAAAGTAGGGAAGAGATGTTAATTTTTGTTAACATTTCGTTTGCAAGCACGGGCTTTTTGTTTATTTTTGTTGGTATATTATTGTATTTGCTTTGATATAATTATTGAACCATGACAATAGAAAAACTACAGAATCGAACAACTATCAATATACAGGAAAAGGCAAACCTTATTTGGGCGATTGCTGATAAACTCGTAGGTACTTATAAACCTCACGAATATGGTAACGTAATTCTTCCGATGTGTGTCATAAAGCGTTTCTCCGATACTCTCGCACCGACAAAAGCACAGGTTATTGAAGAGAACAAGAAACTTGACGAAAGAGGAATGGCGGTGAAGGCCGGTTGGTTGAGAAAAGCGTCAGGTTATGACTTTTACAATATCTCTCCATTCACATTTGAGGGACTTCTGTCTGACGCTGATAATATCGCTGATAACTTCCGTTCTTATCTCAATCATTTCTCTAACAACGTGATTGACGTTATTGAAAAGTTTGACTTCGACAAGGAAATAACCAAGTTATCTAATAATGGTATATTGTATAATGTGATATCTGAGTTCTGTTCCAAGAAGGCGTATATGGGTGCTGATGAAATCTCTGCCGTTGATATGGGATATATCTTCGAGGAGTTGGTTAGAAAGTTCTCTGAAAGTTATGATGAACACGCAGGAGCGCACTTCACTGCTCGTGACATCATCTATCTTATGGCGGAAATCCTTGTCGCTCCTAAGAAAAACGATATGAAGGATGAAGGTATCACAGCAACCATGTATGACATGGCGATGGGTACTTCGCAAATGCTTGACTGTCTCTCCGAAAAATTGTTGCAGATTGATGATGAAGCGCAACTCACTGAGTTCGGGCAGGAAATTAACGAACAGACATACGCTATCGCTAAGGCGAATATGCTTATCAAGGGCGGTGACGCTGAGAATATGAAGCATGGAAATACTCTTTCCGATGACAAGTTTACAGGTTATAAGTTCGATTATATCATATCCAATCCTCCTTTCGGCATTGAGTGGAAGAATGAGAAGGCAAAGGTTGAAGAGGAACATAAGAAAGGTGATATGGGACGCTTCGGTGCAGGACTTCCTGCTATCGGTGACAGTCAGCAGTTGTTCATGCTTAACGGTGTTGCCAAGTTGAAGGAGACAGGAAGAATGGCAATCATTCAGAACGGTTCTCCGCTTTTCAAAGGTGACGCAGGTTCGGGAGAAAGCAACATCAGAGGTTATCTTATTGACAATGATTGGTTGGAAGCGATTGTTCAGATTCCAAATGATATGTTCTATAACACAGGCATTGCGACATATATATGGATTGTAACTAAGGACAAGGCGGTTGAACGTACAGGAAAGGTTCAGTTGATTGACGCTTCTAAATGCTATGTAAAACGCAGAAAATCTCTTGGTGACAAACGTAATGAATTTACTGAAGAATGTATCAGTCTCGTGATACAGGCATATAATGCGTTCCGTGATGGTGTCTTCAAAGATGAACAGAACGGATTTGAAGTTGAAGTTAAGATTAAGGAAAACGATGACTTCAAATATAGCAAGGTTGTGGTTGAGCAACCTATATGTGACGAGACAGGAAAACCTGAGTTGAAGAAAGGAAAAATGCAGGCGGATACAAGCAAGAGAGATACTGAGACGATACCATGGAAAGAAGACATTGAAGAATACATGGAAAAGAACGTCTATCCTTACGCTCCAAATGCTTGGATTGATGACAAGAAGACAAAGGTTGGTTATGAAATTCCGTTTACAAGGGAATTTTATAAATATGTAGCACCACGCAGAAGCGATGACATATACGCTTATCTCCAAGAATTGAACGCACAGGAAGAAGAGTTGATGACTAAAATTATGGGACGATGAGCAGAGAATTTAAAAATAGCGGAGTTGATTGGATAGGAGAAATACCTGTTCAATGGGAACTTGTACCAACTAAGAGAATTTTTAAAGGGAAAAAGAAGATAGTTGGAGATGAATCTGATAATTACGAACGATTGGCATTAACTCTCAATGGCGTTATCAAAAGAAATAAGGATGATAATGAAGGATTACAACCTGAACAGTTTAATGGATATCAGGTTCTTGAACAGAATGAACTTGTATTTAAACTAATAGATTTGCAAAATATAAAAACAAGTAGAGTTGGGTTGTCTCCATATACAGGTATTGTTTCTCCTGCATATATAATCCTTTCAAATTCTGAGGTTGATAATCGTTTTTATTACTATTGGTTTACAGATATGTACAATAGGTGCATATTTAATCAAATGGGTGATGATGGCGTTAGAAGTGCACTTAATGTTAAGGATTTACTGTCAATTCCAATTCCTCATATTGCTGAAACTATAAGAAATAATATTGCCAATTTTCTTGACAAGAAATGTTCTGAGATAGATGAGATGGTTGTTTTGCAAGAGAAGATAATTGAAGAACTGAAGGCATACAAGCAGTCTGTAATCACCGAAGCGGTAACTAAAGGACTTAATCCTGATGTCCCGATGAAGGATAGTGGAATAGAATGGATAGATAGTATTCCAAATCATTGGGTTGTTCGTAAAATGAAGTCTATAATAGACTTGAAAAGTGGTTCTAATCTAACTTCCGAACAAATATCGGATAAAGATGAAGGATACCCAGTATATGGTGGGAATGGACTTCGTGGAACTTTTGTTGACTATTCTAACGAAGGTGATTATGTACTTGTAGGAAGACAAGGTGCTTTGTGTGGGAATATAAACTATGCAAGTGGTAAATTTTGGGTGACTGAGCATGCTTTGGTTTGCTATCCAAAAGAAAATATAGTTTTAAAATGGTTGGGAGAATCTTTGCGTACCATGAATCTCAATCAGTATTCAATATCAGCGGCTCAACCAGGACTGTCTGCGGAAAGAATCAAAAATTTATATATGGTAGTTCCACCACTCTCCGAACAACAGGAAATTGCGGATTATCTTGACAAGAAATGTTCAGAAATAGATTCTCTTATCAGCATTAAGCAGTCGAAGATTGAAAGTCTGAAAGAATACAAGAAGTCAATCATATATGAATATGTAACAGGAAAAAAGGAGGTTATATGAAAAAGTTATTAGTAATTTTAACAATGCTTCTATGCTGTTCAGCATTTGAAGTTAAAGCACAAACAAAAACCGAAGTTGATGAACAAGCAATGGCAGATTCTATAGCAATGGAATTTGTAAATGCCCTGTATGATATATATGAAAAAATAGGTAGAGATGTTCCAAGATATAAAATATATCAAACTGAGAATGTGTTGATATCTTTAAAACTTGATACCGCAACAGGACGTGTTTGGATGGTTCAGATTGGGGTTGGAGATAGTTATGCAATGGAAGTGGCAGTTGATGACAAATCCTTGCTTTATTACTCAGATAAGGTAGTGGCGGGACGCTATGAATTATATCCAACAAAGAATATGTATAATTTTATTTTGCTTGATACACAGGAAGGAAATGTATATCAGGTTCAATGGCATACGAATGCAAACAAATGTATTAGAACAAGAATTTATTAGTATTCTATGGAAACTAAAGAAAAGAACCTTGAAAATGATATAGAATCCTATTTGCTATCCAACGGATATGTAAAGGGAAATCAGGCAACATACGACAAGAATAAGGCAATTGATATGCCTGTGCTTATGTCGTTTATCCAAACCACTCAACCTAAGATGTGGCAAAGATATGTCAATGTCTATGGAGAGAAGGCAGAGAAACAGTTGTACACCGTATTCCAAAACAATGTTGAGCAGAACGGTTTGGTTCATGTTCTTCGTTACGGAGTGAAAGACAGAGGTATGGACTTGCGTTTTGCATATTTCGCTCCTTCTTCAAATCTTAATGAAGAATTGGTTCAGAAATATAAAAGCAATATTCTTACCTGTACACGTCAGTTTTCATATTCAACACAAAATAATAACACTATAGATATAGTTCTGTCGCTTAACGGTATTCCTGTCGTTGCAATGGAATTGAAAAATCAACTTACAGGACAGTCCGTCAATAACGCAAAGCGTCAGTTCATGTACGACAGAGACGAGAAGGAGTTCTGTTTCCGCTTCAACAATCGTTTCCTTGTCTATTTCTGTGTGGACTTATACGAGGTTGCAATGGCAACTCAATTACAGGGAGAAAAGACATATTTCCTTCCATTCAATCAAGGTTCAAATGGCGCAGGCAATGTGGGCGATGGTGGTAATCCTAAGAACGATGAAGGTTATGCAACATCATATCTATGGGAAAAAGTCCTCAGTCCTGAAATGCTGTTATCCATATTCCAAAGATATATAAGCAAACAGACAACAGAGTCGATATCACTTGTCAATGGCAAGAAGGTGACATCAAAGAAAACAATCCTGATATTCCCACGTTATCATCAACTTGATGTAGTTGAGAAATTGGTTGCCGATACCAAGAAGACAAAGGAAGGCAGAAACTATCTGCTTCAACACTCAGCAGGTTCAGGAAAATCAAACGAAATCGCTTGGTTGGCATATCGTCTCGCTTCGTTACATAATGAAGAAGACAAGGAAATGTTCCAATCAGTGTTTGTAATTACCGATAGAAGAGTATTGAACAAACAATTACAAAACACAATTCTTGGTTTTGAACATTACGAAGGACAGATTGCAACGATTACTGATAAGGACAATTCAAGTGCTCTTAGAGACGCTATAAACGATAAGAAACGTATCATAATCACGACATTGCACCGTTTCCCAATTATCTACAAGGAATTAGATAATCATAAGGGAAAACAGTTTGCAATCATTGTTGATGAAGCGCATAGTTCACAATCAGGAAAGAGTGCTGAGAAACTAAAATCGGCATTAGCAGATACAGAAGAAGCATTGAAGGAATGGGCGGAGATTGAAGGCAAGACAGAAGAAGAGATTGTAGATGAAATGGAATATCTTTCAGAACTTCTTACACAAGGACAACACAAGAACCAATATTTCTATGCCTTCACAGCAACGCCAAAACCAAAGACACTTAGAACATTCGGAGAATGGAAAGGTGATAAATATGACGCTTTCCATCATTATTCAATGCGTCAGGCAATAGATGAAGGGTTCATCCTTGATGTGTTACAGAACTATACAACCATTGAGACATCATATAAGATTGCAAAGACAATAACTGAAAATCCATCATTTGAAGAACCACCTGCAACTAAGGCGGTAAAGGATTTCCACGATAATCATCAGTTTGTTGTTGAGCAGAAAGTTGCCTTAATCGTTGAGAAGATAAGAGAGATAACATTAAGGAAACTTAACGGAAAAGGCAAGGCGATGGTAGTCTGTCCTTCTCGTGCTCACGCTGTAAGATATTTTCTTACAATGAAGGAATACTGTACGCAGAAAGGATACAACGATGTCAATCCATTGGTTGCGTTCTCAGGCACTGTATCATATAAAGGAATGGAATACACAGAACCACAGCTGAACAGTACGGAAGAACTGAAAATATCAGAAACAGCGTTACCGATGTATTTTGCTTCTGATATGTTCAATGTGTTGATTGTTGCAGAGAAATATCAAACAGGATTTGACGAACCAAAACTTCATTCAATGTTCGTAGATAAGAGATTGCGAGGGGTTAAGGCAGTACAGACACTATCACGATTGAACAGATGTGGCGGTGGTAAGAATGATACATACGTCCTTGACTTTGCAAATACAGCAGAATCCATCAAAGAATCGTTCAAACCATTCTATGAAGAAACATGGTTAGGCGATGATATAGATGTAAATATTGTATATAAGTATCTCAACGAATTGAAGAACTATCACTTGTGGAACAAAGATACAGAGACAAATGTATTCGATGTATATTCCAAGACACAAGATATGGGAAGATTGACATCACTGTTTAAACCTGTATTAGAGGATTTCGACAGTCTCGATGAAGAAGATAGATTTAAGGTTAGAAGTCTTGTCAGACATTTCAATCGCTTCTATGCATATATGGCACAGATTGTAAGAACCTTTGATGTTGAGTTGTATAAGACATACATATTTACAGAATTACTGTTCAAACTGTTGCCTAAGACACCACATGAGAAAGTTGATTTGACAGGGAAGTTAGCGTTGGAACACAACAAACTCACAGAGTCTTTTTCAGGTTCAATCGTATTAGAACCAACGGTGGATGACAAGACATTAGAGAATGAAAAAGGCGGAATTGCAAAACCAACGGAAGTGCCGACAGACTTGTTGTCTAACATCATCGACAAAATCAACCTGATGTATCAAGGCAACTTCACCGAAGCGGATAAAGTTATTGTTGAAACCATATTTGACGCTATGGGCAAAGAGAAAAAGAAACTCATCAAACAGGCAAAGAATGCAGATGTCAATATGTTTTCACAGAACATATTTCCAAAGATATTTGAAAAGATAGCACAGGAATGTTATGTTCAACAGATGGATTCATTCGCCAAACTCTTTGAAGAACAGTCATTCTACAATAGAGTCATGGAAGAAATGGGAAAAGCGATGTATTTCAATTTGAAAAATGGAGAATAACTAACTGAAAGAAGATGTGGCATTAGGGCACCATTCATATACACAAAATTATGGATGGTGCCATTTTTCAATAGATAATAATCTTAGGTTCTAATATAGTTTCTATATCTTTTAATTCTTCAGTTGTATTGACTTGAATAATTTGTTCTCTTTCTTCTATTTTTGGCTCAACATTTAAAACTATGGTTCCTTGCTTGTTGTAATCTCTTGATTTGAAATCCCAATGCATAGTTGTTTTAGAAGCATTGTCTTTAGGTTTGATGCCTATTTTGAAACTTCTAGAATCAGTTTGAACTAAAATATGTTCTTTGGGTTTTATAAGCAAATCTTCACAGTCGCTATATTTGTACACTTCACGTGTTTTCTCAATTTTATCATACATTGCAGTTTTTTCTACATCTGTAAGTCTAAAGTCAGGATAATTAATCATACAGTCAGTCTTTTCTATATCGCCTTCAAAATCCAAATATAATTTGTAATCTGATATGGTTGTATTTCCTATATTATTAACTTGGATATATAATGTACACCAACGGCAATCTACTTTAGCAGGAAAAGAAAGACTAAGTTTAAGTTCATCAATGGTTTTTCGTAGTGAGTTAAATAGGTTAGGGCTGAGTTCATATATTTTTTTTGTAAGATAATATTGTGGGTGTATGGTGCATTCTGTTTTACCGCCAATAGTCACTGATATATCTGTGGAATCTTGATATTGACAATTGTTTATATACCAATTGAAAGTGCTCCTATAATTTCTTAATAAATCAACAATATCTTCCCATGATGCCAAATATATTTCAAATAATCCTTCATTGATGTTTTCAATATTTTTTATTCTAATATATTCTTCTATTGTGACATCTTTGTTTGCAGTTGTTGCAAATACAAACCTTTTTAGAGAAGGTTTGAAGTTTTTGGCTTTTGCTATTTCGTTGTCAATTTCTTTTTTCGTTAGTTGGTTGTGAGTGTATTCTTCTTTGCCTTTACATTGTATGCCGTAATATCCGGATTGTCCTTGTGGTATTCCATAGATATCAACACCGTGCTGGTTTTGTCCATTTCTTCCATTACGTTGAATTGTATCAGAACAATTCCAAATTTCTCCCCATAACTTTTTACAAAGACTCTCGAAATCTTGCCAATTTTCAGGCTTACGAATTTGTGTAGGTGTAATCATTATTCTTCATTTTATTATGTTATAACTAAAAGACCTTAGTAAAACAAAATTACAGGAAAAAATGTATATGAATTCTATGTTTTGACAAGTTATGTTTTTTTGAATGTATTTTAAACAAAAAAAATATTGCAAACATATTCTCTCCAAGTTTGTTTTATAAATAAAATCAAAATCGTATAACATTTAAGTTATTTATATGCAAACAAAAAAGAGTACATTCAAGGAAATGTTTGAAAGTGTGAATATTCCTGAAGAAATGCCATTTGATGAGCGCGAAAAGATATTGAAACCAATATTTGAGTTTACGCAAAAAATAACTCCATCGAAATTATTTAGATATAGAGAGTGCGAGGAAAGACAATTCGATGCATTCGATAAAAATAAAATATTTGCAGTAAATGCACAGATGTTTAATGATCCATACGATTGTTTGCCCAGGTATAATAAGGATTTATTGTATGATTTGACAAAGACGTTAACATCGAAAGATTTTTTGAAACAATTTCGAGATGCGTTAAATAATGGAATGCTTATGCCAGAAATATTTGTGTCATTGTATGGAGAAGAAGGATCTAGGCAAATTCAGAATAAAATCCAAAATGCTACGGATGATGACATTGATAAATATTCTTTATTTATTATGAAACCTGAAGATATTTTAAAGCAAGTGGATACTATTTTAGAAAAAGCAGAATCATATCTTAGAAGTAGGACTTTTATAGCATGTTTTAGTGAGACTGTAAAATCGGTGACAATGTGGTCTCATTACGCAAAATCACATAAAGGCTTTGTGTTAGAGTATGATTTGAGAAACATTGTTACTAAATGTACAAATTGTAAAGAAAAATTTAATTGTGATGATAGGGTGTTTTATATTCTTTACCCTATCGTTTATGATAAAAAAAGATACGATGCCTCGGCTTTTGTGGAAATGTTTTTTGTAAGAGAATTAGGTGTTGATGTAAAAGTTCCCGATGTAATGTTTTTCAATAAAGGTGCATTATACAAATCACCACAATGGAAGTATGAGAAAGAATGGCGTTTGTTTTTGAATAAGAAATACTCTGAATATTCGCAATATTTGGATATTGAGGTTAAACCACAAGCAATATATTACGGTAAGGATATTTCAGAAATAAATAAGAAAATCCTAAGTGAAATGGCAAAAAAGAAAGGTATTAGAGAATATCAAATGTATATAGATATCCAGTCGGAAGATTATGCCTTAAAATATAGAAGAGTGTAATCATCTTCCTACCACAGTCACACCATCTTCGTATCACATTCGAAGTGTGGAAGAATGTAGAGTCGTATCAATTGTACCATAAAAAATAAACAATATGTAATTGCTGCGTCTCAAGACAACGAATCTCATGAGATGCAGCAATGTGTTTCGTGAGATTCGTTGTTTCCAGCTGGGCGCGTTAGGGATTGGAGCGGCATCCTTTGCGGAGCGCAGCGGAGCAAAGATATAGCGGAAAGCCCGACGGCTTCGCCGGAACGCCCAGAAAAAAACAACAGTCAACGGACAACGGACAACAGTTTTTTTAGTTAGGAGTGAAGAAGGGATTTTATCTCCTCAAATCCTCAAGTCCTTAATTCCTCAGTTCCTGATCTTCTGTCGTGCCTACAGCACTTTGATATCATACCGGTCATATCTGCAGGCATTCCGCACTACGTGCTTCATACCTGCCTGGGAACTGTCGTCCTTTCGGGACTTTTTTGAGTTGAAAATTGGCAATGAGTTGTGAGCATTTTTGCCCAAAGCTCGCGGCTCGTTGCTCATTGCTCAAAGCCTTTAAGATAAAAATCTCCCATCCTTCATTTCGTTCCCGAAATATTCATACCTTTGCAGTTAAATTAATGCAGAATTCATAATGCATAATGCACAATTAGATTGTAAATTATGAATTATGAATTATGAATTGAAAAACATGCCTTTCATAGAAGAACTCATAAAATACAAAAGCTGCTCGATAGTTGGTCTCGAGAAGAATACCGGCAAGACAGAGTGTTTCAACTATGTCATGCAGCGTCTTCCTCTTGAAACTAAACGCGTTGCTGTGAGTTCCATAGGCATCGACGGCGAGACGACAGACCAAGTGACCAAGACCGCGAAACCTGAAATCTTTCTTAGAGAAGGAATGTACTTCGGAACATCGGAGAAGCATTATCTCATGAAACGCCTCAGTTCCGAATTGCTCGAAATCAGCGACGAAAGCACCTCGTTAGGCAATATCGTGATAGGCAAGGCTCTTACTCCTGGCAAGATACTGCTGTCGGGACCTTCGTCGAGCAGCGGCCTCGTCCGCTGGATGGACGAGATGAAGAAATACGACATCGACCTGACTATCATCGACGGTGCCTTGTCGAGGATGAGTCTGGCGTCGCCTACGGTGAGCGAGTCGATGATACTCGCGACAGGCGCTGCCTATTCGGCTAACATCAACACTCTAGTGCAGAAGACCGCCTTCGTGGTGCAGATGATAAATCTCGACATCACATCTCAAGAGAATTGCGATACCTTAAATAATATAAAGAACGGCGTCTGGGCGATTGATGAAGAAGGGGAGCTCCATGATTTGAAAGTCGCGTCTTCCTTGTCGATTAACATCAATACCGATGGTCTTAAGAAATGCAAGACCTTATTCGTCAGCGGCGCATTGACCGACAATTTCGTCAATAATATCAGACAGAACAGAATATTCAACGAGGCCGAACTTGTTGTGAGAGACTTTACCAAAATATTCCTCACACCGATGACTTACAACAGTTTCGTCAATGGCAAGCGTAAGATCAGCGTGCTTCAGAAGAGCAAGCTCATCGCGGTATGCGTCAATCCGACATCGCCTAACGGAATTATCCTGGATTCAGAAAAATTGTGTAACTTATTATCGGAGGCTATAAAGCTGCCGGTTTATGATTTAAAGAAAAACGTATGCAACTCAGAAAACTCATTGATTCAACATGCGGATTGCGCTTCATGATAGACAATCTCTGTACTCATTCCAGCTATTCCAGAAAGATAATGCTCGAAAGTTCAATGATGTACGACAGAAGCTCTATCGAGAAGTCGTATGAGGTGATGAAGGAGTTTTATCAGTTTGTAGCTCAGTGCGTGGTGCCTGAGCCTGTCGAAGGCACAATATCAGGCGCTTCGACAAGCTCAGCGACCTTATACTTACGGACTCTGCAGTTTAAACTCTGTAATCTGAAAGACATAAACAACACTATCTCTCGTCTCGCCACATCGGCGGTCATCGATGACATCGAACTTTATGAGGTGAAGAGTCTCGCTCTTCTTTCTGCCGATGTTAAAAATATTTTGGAAAAGATTTCTTTAGATAAAATAATAGAGATTCCTGATTTAGAGGAAATCGTCAAAATACTCGATCCCGACGGACTTCGTATCGCTACATTTTATATATATGACTCATACTCTGAAGAACTTGCGTCGCTACGTAAGAAATTGAAAGAGAAAGAAGTATATCAAGAAGAAGTCTATAACGAGGTGATTCGTATCGAGGATGAGATACGCGCTGATCTGTCAGAAAAACTGAGACCATATTCAGCGATAATGGTCACTGCATTGAATGCCTTGGCAGATGTTGATATAAATATTGCTAAGGCGCTGCAGATGAAGGAAATGGGACTTTGTTTCCCTACATTGTCGTCAAATAATATTTCATCATACAAAGGAATATTTCATCCAGAGGTAAAGAGCATTTTGAAGAACGAGAAACGCGAATATCAATGTGTCGATATCGATTTATCTATGAAGCCTCTTATCATCATGGGTGCCAATATGGGAGGAAAGACTATAGTTCTCAAGACATTGGCTATGTGTCAGTATCTCCTTCAATTTGGTTTCGGCGTCCCAGCAGAGTCTGCCGACATGATGATTTATGACGAGATATTCTGTCTCACCACCGACGATCAGTCTATCAACAAAGGACTCTCGTCGTTCGCAGCGGAGATGAAGAACATTGATGCGGTGATAAAGGCATCGAAGCAAAACAAGAAAATACTCGCTCTGATTGACGAACCGGCACGTACCACAAACCCTACAGAAGGAACGGCATTGGTGTCGTCATTGGTGAAACTGCTTCAGGACAGAGAGATGAGTCTTGTTATCGTAACGCATTATAACATAAAAACATACAATAATAAATGTCTTCGCGTGAAAGGACTTGTCGACGGCAAGATGAATTACGAATTAGTCGAGACGCACGAGGGCGAGGTGCCACACGAGGCTCTTAATATCGCAGAGACATTAGGCATTGATCCACAGTGGATTGAGATGGCAAAAGAGTTTTACGTGGATTAAATGAATAACTGTTTATTTTTGAAATAATTAAAATCTAAAAATAATGAAAAAAGTTTGTTTTTTAATGACGATGCTATGCGCATTGTTATTGGCATGTAAGCCAGAAGCAGAGAAACCAACAGTGGTAACGACATCAGTAGAAGAAGTAACAGAAACAACAGCGAAAGTCGTCGGACAAGTCACGGCAGACGGTGGCGCCGAGGTGACAGAACGCGGAGTGTGCTGGAACACAGCGAGCAATCCGGAAATCACAAACAACCGCATCGTTGAAGGAACAGGACTTGGAACATTTACAGCAGAAGTGACAGATTTGGAAGCCAACACAACCTACTACGTAAGAGCATTCGCTACTAATGAAAAAGGCACAAGCTACGGAGAAGAAAAGAGCTTTACAACTAAAGAAGTAGAAGAGCCTAGCGAACCAGAAGAGCCAGGCGACGATAATCCGGAAGAACCAGAAGAACCAGGTGATGATGAACCAGAGGAACCAGAAGAACCAGGTGATCCAGAAGAACCAGGTGATGATGAGGACCCTGAAGAACCAGGAGATGATGAACCTGAAGAACCAGAGATTCCAGCTGTCATTACAGTCGCAACATCAGAAGTCACTGATATAACAATAAATTCAGCAGTATGTGGCGGTGAAATCACAATCGAAGGCGAAGCTGTTATTGTAGCTCGTGGCGTATGCTATGGCACAAACGCAAATCCAACTGTGTCTGATTCATATACAACAGATGGCAGCGGCATTGGAACATACACATCACAAATCACAGATTTGACACATAACACAACATATTACGTAAGAGCTTACGCTACTGATGAAGAAGGCAATACGTCTTATGGTGAAGAAAAATCATTTGTTACATTAGAGATGCTTCTTCCTGCGGTAACAACATCTGAAGTGACTGACATTACGATAAACTCGGCAGTATGCGGCGGCGATGTAACTTTCGAAGGCAACCTTGAAGTGACTGCAAAAGGCGTATGCTGGAGTGTCGAGCAAAATCCAACAATAGAAGATAATAAAACTACAGACGGAGAAGGCGTAGGCGCATTCACATCAAACATCACAGAATTATCACAAAACACAACATATTACGTAAGAGCTTACGCTGTCAATGAAATGGGCGTCACTTACGGCGAGGAAGTAAGTTTCACTACATTGTCAACTGAAGGAACAGCCAACGGACACGACTGGGTTGACCTTGGATTGCCATCAGGATTGAAATGGGCTACATGCAACGTAGGAGCAACAGCGCCAGAACAATACGGCGATTACTACTCATGGGGCGAAGTTGAGACAAAAACAGCATACAACTCTAACAACTGCAGCACAATGTACCAACAGATCGACGACTTTTCAGGCGACCCGCAATATGACGTTGCAAGAAAGAAATGGGGCGATGCATGGAGAATGCCGACATCAGAAGAACAAAAGGAATTGTTAGACAACTGCACATGGGAATTGACAACGATTAACGGCTTTAGCGGTTACAAGGTGACAGGATCTAACGGCAACAGCATCTTCCTTCCAGCAGCAGGTTATTATTATGACACATATGTCAATTTTGCCGGTTACTACGGAGGATATTGGAGTTCAACGCCTCACGCAGATGACGACAGCGCATATTACTTAGGCTTCGACGACAAGGAACAGCGCGAAAACGCATACTACCGCAGCGACGGACAATCGGTACGCGCTGTGATTGAATAAGAGACTTATAGTCGCAGAGACGCAAAGACGCAGAGAAATTTTAGTATGTTTCTTTGCGTTTTTTTTTATTGTTATTTGTGCTTTAGTTCACAAAAAAAGTTAATGTATTTTAAGAAGATATGTTAGCTGTCAAAGGATTTGACTAATAAATTCCCCAATGACAGAGGATATTCTGCCCGTAATCTAGGATATATGAAAAGTTTTGCTCAAGAATATCCGGATTTTCCAATTTTGCAAGTTCCACTTGCAAAATTAAGGGGACAAGCAATTTTGCAAGTCTCACTTGCCGAATTAGAAGATAAAGAACAGAAAATCGTGCAAGCTGTTGAGTTTAAACCGGAGTTTATCAGTAAACTGAACTTTTATATTTCTGCAGTAGATGAATGTGTGAGATCTTCAGAGGACAAACCAACGATAGGTTTGTTATTATGTAGAAACAAAAGTGCCAAGAAAGTGGAATTTTCGCTTAGAGGTGTTACACAGCCAATGGGAATAGCACAATATGATACGGAGAAATTATTTTCAGATGTAGCATCATCATTGCCACAAATAGAAGATTTAGAAATGATATTAGGGGAGGAGTAGAATAATTGGCGAGTTTTCTGTCGTTCCTAACGGGACTTGGGGGGAATTGAAAACTTAAAGGCGAAAATTGAAAGGTGACTGTCAGCTGAAATTTATTGCACAACGCAGGAAAATATTTCCATGCATATTGCCAATATTTATTTGGATCATGAGTTGGACGAAAATCGAACTTATAAGAAATTCTTATTAGTTCGACAAGAGGGTAATCGTCAAGTAAAACGAAATATAGCACATTATAATCTTGATATGATAATTGCCCTTGGTTATCGTTTTAGTCTCAGATGGCAACACGTTTCCGTCGCCAGAAGAACTAGATTGAACCAAAAGATGTAGTGAAAAATTGGATGAGACAGAAGAATACTTTAGAATATCTCGGGATATGGGAAAAGTTGAATAATCCTTTGTTTAAAGGGGTCGAATTCGATACCCTTTTGAGAGATGTCGGTAGCAACTCCTTCACAATGAGTAGAGATTATGCCACGATAAACGAACTTATTTGTATTTCGAATATGGAAAATATAAACTCGGTGTTGATCAGTGATGGTGTTCTGCAATCGGAACGTCTTGAAAGATTAAACAAGATTGCGATTCATCAGATGAAAATTCTTGAAAATAGCAATAATAGAAAACTGCTAAAGTAAAATTAAGTGATTAGAGATAAAGAAGTTAAAGAACGAAAGGGATAAAGGAGAAGCGTTGTTTTTATAGCAGCGTGCGTTAGGGATTGGAGCGGCATCCTTTGCGGAGCGCAGCGGAGCAAAGATATAGCGGAAAGCCCGACGCGTAGCGGAACGCCCAAAATAAATTGACAAATGGCTAAAGACAAATGTCTAAAGTTTTGGGGGTGTTCAAAAGTTTCACTACCGCAGCGACGGACAATCGGTGCGCGCAATATGAGTTGTACCTAACTTGGGTACAACTGAGATTGCAAAGTAGCGATGTCAAAAGATGTCTTACAGATTGTGCCAAATTCCATTCAATACATTATTTACTTAAGGGGACTTCTATAAATTCCCCGTTAAAATAATTTTTTGACAGTAACAATTAAAACTTTTGCATGCTTTATGTTTTTTCTTGGAATCTTTTCGCCTTTCTTTCAATCACATAGCTCGCTATATTCTTTCAAGAAAAACAAAAATCTTCTCAAAGAAAAAATCATAAATCATTTGCAAAGCAATTTATAGAAATCCCCTTAAAATCTCTCCACTTTTAAACTACTCTAAACATTACACTCTTAACTCTAAACAAATTTTAACAATAGTTAAAAAGTGTTAAAATTGTGGAAGCAAGGATTTTTCTTTATATTTTTGCTGGAGAATTTTAAAACACAAGATTTATGACAAAGAAACAAGCGTTACAATTATTCGAGCAGAAGAAAGTCCGCACAGTCTGGGATGAGGAACAGGAAAAATGGTATTTCGCAATAGTTGATGTTATCGCAGTGCTTACGGAAAGTAAAGATCCTCAATCATATTGGAGAAAATTAAAACAACGTTTAAAGGAAGAGGGAAATGAAACTGTGACAAATTGTCACGCTTTCAAATTTCAAGCAGCTGATGGTAAGATGCGACTTACGGATGTCGCTGATACTGAACAATTGTTTCGTCTCATACAATCAATTCCATCGCCAAAAGCAGAGCCTTTTAAGATTTGGATATCTCAGGTTGCAAGTATGCGCATCGACCAGATGCAGGATTCGGAACTTTCCATAGAATGACTTTTTACAAGTAAAATCCATCATTATTCCACATTTTAATACATTGTTATAAAAATTCTTTTTTACTTAAAAATCAAGAATATTTTTTCTTATATTTGTCAACTATTCAATATCACTATTTTGATGTCGGATTGATGTGTAGCAAAAGATATTGATATATTTGTAACTAATTAAGAATTAAATAAATAAACAAATATAAAATTATTGTGATGAGTAAATTAGGCTTAGATTTCGAAAAAGTAGCTAAGGCTCGTAGTTTGGCAAAAAACATTGCTGACAACGTACAAGGTTTTGTGGAACAATACACAACAGTCGCTGTTGAACGTACTTTATGCCGTTTGATCGGTATCGACGGCGTTGATGAAAACCAAGTTCCGCTCCCAAATGTCGTTGTCGACACATTGAAAGACAAAGGCGTTTTGGGTGAAGGCGTTCTCTTCTTCATCGCTAATGCAATGATTGAAACAGGACTTAATCCACAAGCTATCGCTGAGAAAGTAGCAGACGGATCATTGGATATCACAAAGGTCGTTACAAGAGACAGCAAGAAGATCGCTGACACATTACAGCCAATCATCGATGAAAATATCAACAAGATCCGCGCTCGCCGCGCTCGCCGTGAGCAATATCTTGACACAATAGGCGAAGGACCAAAACCTTATCTCTACATCATCGTAGCAACAGGTAACATCTACGAAGACGTTATCCAAGCACAAGCTGGCGCACGTCAAGGCGCTGACGTCATCGCTGTTATCCGTACAACAGGACAAAGTCTCTTGGACTACGTTCCTTACGGCGCAACAACAGAAGGTTTCGGCGGCACTTTCGCGACACAGGAAAACTTCCGTATCATGCGTAAGGCATTGGACGAAGTAGGTGAGGAAGTCGGTCGTTATATCCGTCTCTGTAACTACTGCTCAGGTCTCTGTATGCCAGAAATCGCAGCTATGGGCGCTCTCGAAGGTCTCGACGTCATGCTCAACGACGCTCTCTATGGCATCTTGTTCCGCGACATCAATATGCAACGTACATTGATCGACCAATATATGTCACGTATCATCAACGGTTTCGCAGGCGTTATCATCAACACTGGTGAAGACAACTACCTCACAACAGCCGACGCCGTTGAAGCAGCTCACACAGTTCTCGCTTCTGACTTGATCAACGAACAACTTGCTTTATCAGCAGGTCTTAAAGAAGAACAAATGGGTCTCGGTCATGCTTTCGAAATGGATCCAGAGTTAGAAAACGGATTCTTGTATGAACTCGCACAAGCTCAGATGACACGCGAAATCTTCCCTAAGGCAACATTGAAATATATGCCTCCAACCAAATTCATGACAGGTAACATCTTCCGTGGTCACATCCAAGACGCTCTCTTCAACATGATCGGCATCTGGACAAACCAAGGCATCCAGCTTCTCGGTATGCCAACAGAAGCTATCCACACTCCATTCATGAGCGACCGTTACCTCTCAATCGAAAACGCAAAATATATCTTCAACAATATGCGCAGCATCGGCGACGAAATGGAATTCAAAGCTGACGGTATCTGCCGTAACCGCGCTAAGTTAGTCTTGGATAACACAATCACATTATTGGAAGACATCAACAAAGAAGGTCTCTTCACAGCTCTTGAAAAAGGTATCTTCGGCGATGTAAAACGTCCAATGAACGGCGGTAAGGGTCTCCAAGGCGTAACAATGAAGGGTGAAAACTACATCAACCCATTCGTTGAATTGATGAAAGGTAAAAATTAATTAAGTAAAAAAACAGAAAAATATATAACCATGAGTGAAGGATTATATTCAATGGAAGCTAAGGATTTCGACAAGACCTTAGATTTGACAAAAATAAAACCATACGGCGACACAATGAATGACGGCAAGGTACAGATGAGTTTCACTTTGCCAGTTCCATGCGGAGCAGAAGCTGTTGAAGCAGCAAAGCTTATGATGAAAAAAATGGGACTCGAAAACCCAAGCGTCGTCTATTATAAAGAATTGACACCAGGTTTCACATTCTTCAACTGCTACGGCAGCTGCCAACACACAGTCGATTACACAACAATCTACGTTCCTAAAGTAGAAAGCGACGTGATGGATATGTATGAAACCGATGAATATATCAAAGAAAATATCGGACGTAAAGTCGTTATCGTTGGTGCAAGTACAGGTACCGACGCTCACACTGTAGGTATCGACGCTATCATGAACATGAAAGGTTATGCCGGTCACTACGGTCTTGAACGCTATGAAATGATTGAAGCTTACAACCTCGGCAGTCAGGTTCCTAACGAAGAACTCATCGCTAAGGGTATCGAACTCGGTGCAGACGCATTGATCGTTTCACAGACAGTTACACAAAAAGACGTTCACATCCAAAACCTCACCAACTTAGTCGAGTTGATGGAAGCAGAAGGCTTGCGCGACAAGATGATCCTCGTATGCGGAGGCGCTCGTATCACACACGAACTCGCTAAGGAATTAGGTTACGACGCTGGCTTCGGCATGAACACATACGCCGACGACGTAGCATCATTCGTAGTTGCTGAGATGGTAAAGAGAAATAATAAATAAGGTATAATAACATAAAATATAAAAACATGGATAAAGATCAAGTAAGAGAAGTCATCGCCAAGAGAGCTGCAAAGGAATTGCACGACGGCGACGTTGTTAATCTCGGTATTGGCATCCCAACAATGATTCCTAACTATTTGCCAGAAGGCGTTACCGTTACACTTCAAAGTGAAAACGGCGCTATGGGCATGGGACCAACACCAGCAGCAGGTGAGGAAGACAAGAACCTCATCAACGCAGGCGGCGGTTACATCACATTATTGCCAGGCGGCAGCACATTCGATTCTGCTACATCATTCGCTATCATCAGAGGCGGTCACGTCAACGTTTCTTTCCTCGGTGCGTTGCAAGTTGATGAAAACGGCGACTTGGCAAACTGGATCATCCCAGGAAAAATGGCTCCAGGTATGGGCGGCGCTATGGACCTCGTAGTAGGTGCTAAGAAAGTTATCCTCACTATGGAACATACACAAAAAGGCGCTCCTAAAATCTTGAAGAAATGTACTCTTCCTCTTACAGCATCAGGACAAGTCAACATGATCATCACTGAGATGGGCGTTATGGAAATCACTCCAGAAGGCATCGTTCTCACAGAGATACATCCAGAATTCACAGTGGAAGACGTTCAAGCTGCAACAGAAGCAACTTTGATCATCTCACCAAACTTGAAGTCGATGGTTGATTGATAAAGACAACAGACTACGGACGACAATAGAGACGCGTCAACAACACCTATGAAACATAAAAGAGGTTGTTGACACGTCTTTATTTATAAATTTTGCAAATTAATTTAACCTACAAATGAAAAATTTGCTCGGCAAAGTGTCTATTATCGCATTTATTTCCGTGTTTGTTATTTTCTCAAACTCTTGTGATAGAAAACAAAATGACGTGTCGATGGAAAGATTGGATGATGCGCAGAAATATTATGATGAAGCTGTTGATATGTACCGTAATGACAGTTTGCAACAAGCTTTCGATAGATTTATTGATGTTCTTGCTTTAGTGGAAACCTTGCCGGAAGAGATGACTGAAATGGATAAGCACTTGGCTTCCAAGTCATATTGCAATATCACTCGCATCCTAAACAATAAGTTGGAGAGAAATGTCAGTGTTGAGACTGCAAGGAAAGCTTTTTATTATCAACAGATAGCCGATGAAATAGACACGTTGACATTTCCTATGGTCAGTCTTCTGTTCGCAGGTTCTTTTGATACCGAAATAGGGACTGATTCGATGATATATTATACCAAATTGGCTATTCCTTATATCGATACTCTCAATGAAGATGTCTCATTATATATTGTTTCGCAGCAACAATTGTCTGTAGCGTACCGCCATCAGAAAAAATACGATTCGTGTTTTCAGGTCAAACGTCACATGATAGATTTTAGCAGCAGACATGGTTTGGATACGAAAGCAGATTCTTTGGCATTAGGTATCGACATGTTTTATTCGTCATACATGCTTCAGTCGAAACCTTATCTTTTGAAAGTGTTAGATATTGAGATGAACGACCTTACGGTAGGTTTGGTCATGCAATTGTTGGAACATATCTATCAGATGGAAGGTAATGCCGACAGCGTAGAGTTTTGTCGTAACTATTACAAACCAAGTTTTGAAGCCGAGATGGAGAGAGTTAATGACGTTGATATTTTTATAGCAAGATACAACGCTTATTCTACAGAACGTGATAACTTATTCAGAGTCTTGCGTGAGCAGAAAGAAAGACGAAAAAGAAATTCCTACATCATCGCCTCGATTATAACTTCTGTCATGCTAATATCTGCATTGACGCTACAAGCCTTACGGAACAAGAGAAGATACAGCAAGCGTACCGCTCAACTTCACAACCAAATAGCGAATAACGAGTTTAAGTACGCCTTGATTGACGGCAAGATTAAGAAGATGAATGTGGAACTGCGTAAAAAAGAAGAAATCATAAAGGAAAAGGAAAGTGAACTTAATGAGATAAGAAATAAGATTGAGAGAATTCCTGATATTGAGGCTTATTACAATTCAGAGATATGCCGTAAGATTAACAGAAGAAGAACATCCGATGTCTCCGCTTTAAGCAATGAAGAATTGGCTCTGCTCTTGCAAACTGCCGACAAACATCTGAACAACATCACTATGCGGTTAAAAGAGAAATATCCCAAATTAAACAAAGACGACATGTATTATATATGTCTGATACTGCTCAATACGGAAGAATATAATCTGCAATATTTATTGGGAAGAAATAGAAAGACCGTATGGTACAGATTGAGCAAGATAAAAAGCATGATGAATTTGGAAAACAACGGCGATATTTTAACTTTTGTGATGAATAATTTTATCAATTGATGTGATTGTTTTATATTTAAAATATTGAATATTAAAAATATAGGATGATTCTTGCCGCAAAATGTAACATTTTTTTTCTTTCTATTTTAGGTTTAATGAATTAACTTTGCGATTAAGATTAAATTTTAAATTTAACTTAAACCTAACAAATTATGAAGAAAGTACTATTATTCGCATGTACGCTGTTATTACCATTAGTGATGATTTCCCAAACTCCATTTATTGAACCATCATGGGATTTGAGCGTGATTGAACCGATACCCGAAAAACAAACCAATCTTTATACAAATATGATTGAAACGGATAACGGATTTTATGTTGTCCCGTTACTTAGTGTTGATGAGTATAGGGGTGGTAAGAGTGATTGTGCAGAAATTATTGTTATAGACCAAGATGGTGAAATTATAAAAAAAATATTATTGGAATATGGTGAAAATTACATTGTTAACAATGTTGTACTAGACATCTGGAACGATACCATTAATATATTCACTCATTTAATAGGAAAAGACAGAGATCACGCTTTAATAATGCATAATTATTTGTACGATGATTTTGCTTTAGGAAAACACAAGGAGATCAGTAGAAATGATTTTGGTAATAAGGTAAGGACTGAATATAATATTTCACGAGTTCCGCCATTGATTGATAGAGAAGGTAATAGAACAATGTTTTATAGATATGTAGATTATCCTGTAAATTCTCATTCTGTAATAGATTGGTGTATGATGAAATTCGATTCTGAACTAAATCTTTTATCAAAAAAGGAGTATATAGAAATTGAAGATTTAGAATGCAATATATTCATGGCAACTTTTACGTATAATGCGGATTCATCGCAATATTATATGGTGTCGTATAGATATGATTATCCGTATTATTATTTTATGAATGTTTTTGATATGGAGTTAAACTTAATGGAACCCATACCGTTTGAATCGAATCCTCCTGTAAATCTTCTAGGGTTCAATGGAAATTGGGCTCAAAATCCCTATGATGGTAAAATATATGCTATAGGAGATATAATTCATCCAAATATAAAATATGAGATATGTGCTTTTAAAATAGATGTAGAGAATGGTGTGGTAAAGATGAATAAATTTACAAATACACCATCTAATCACATGAATAACATAGTACATGGAAATAATTTGTGCTTTTTACCCAATGGTGATATATTGGGACTTACAATATGGGATATAGAAGACCTTTATGCTTATAAACCAGATGCCTATTATGCTTATATTCCGGTTTTTGATACAAATATGAAAAAGAAATGTGAGTGGTTTTATTCAAAAGGTAAAGAATATAATCAGTTGTTATCACAGATATGTCATACTCGAGATGATGGTGTGATTTTGTTGGGTGAAATACGGTATAAGAAAGATAATGAAATCTTTACAGAACCATATATCGTCAAATTCCCAGCGTCGGCATTTAATCCAGATAATATAGAAGAAGCTCACGCTCATGGTCTGCACCTTGCCGTGGTTTATCCAAATCCAGGCGGCGATGTGATGAATATCAGAACAGGTTTGAGAAATGCTGTTTTAACGGTCTATGATATTAACGGAAGAAAAGTCCACGAGCAGGAAGTCATTGAAGACGTTACTTCAATAGATGCTTCTGCTTGGAGTTCGGGAACTTACGTTTGGAAGTTAGGAGTTAGGAGTGTGGAGTTAGGAGTTAAGGAAGTTGAGAGTGGAAAGTGGGTGAAGTGAATAGGTTAGAAGGTGAAAAAAGCTCATTGCTCCAAACATTAACCAAGAAAAATTCATAAATTTTATGTGAGGGATTTTATATAAATCACCTCATTTTTTTTGTTTTAATTTTTAAAAATATTTTTTAAATTTGCGAATTGTTATAAAATGTAAAAACTAAGGCTTTTGAGCTTATTACAAATCAGAGATATGCCGTAAGATTAACAGCAGAAGAACATCCGATGTCTCCGCTTTAAGCAATGAAGAATTGGCTCTGCTCTTGCAAACTGCCGACAAACATCTGAACAACATCACTATGCGGTTAAAAGAGAAATATCCCAAATTAAACAAAGACGACATGATTATATA
>JAFZDU010000124.1 GCA_017561025.1 Bacteroidales bacterium
TATAAGTTTAAGAGTTCCGAGGGCAGTATCACGGTCGTAAGCCTTTTCCACTTCAGGAAGCTCTTCGTAAGGAATCAGGCAAGGATGAGTTTTCAATGTATCATTTCTTTCCTCTCCATAAGTCCAGCCCTGTTCCATGCGACTCTGCGCCCACACTTCGTGAACGTTTTTAGCGATTTGTTCTACTAGCGGATTAAGTTCTTCAGGCAACTGGACATCTGTTGTGTCCATAGGCTGCGGGATGTAGTTGTTTGTATTCATGTATTTTTTTATTTAATAACAAAAGCAAGATATATATAGTTTGAAGAATCTATCAGTTAAGGAAATATTTTCCACTCAAGATATGTTACAAACTTTTAGCCCACTTTTCATCAGCGCTGTTGTAGCTAATAAAAGCATAATAACTATTCTGCTCATTCATAATATCTTGTTTTATAAATTTTCTATGATTCTTGACAATAACTATTCTGCCGACATATGACCATTGCTCACATATACTTGAATTTCTCCATTTACCATCAACTCATTCTCTATCGTCCATTCCTCATTCTTTGCGAAGAATTGAAGAAGAATCATATGGAAAGCGTGTTCTGCCGTGATGTTTTCTACATTGCGATAATAGAAATCCGTAGGTACAAGACGATTATATTCTTTGTCCCATTCATCATTAGGCTCGCAATCGACGATTGATGATTTTAATTCTTGAGCATATTGTGATAGACCATTGAAGTTTGAGTGTAAACGCTCGAAGGTATCATTGTTGGCAATGCAACAATATACTTCTTTGAGTTTAGCGTAGAGCATATTCTCGCACGACACGCGTACATATTCCATCAACGCACTACGATACTCAATAATATCATCTATATTGTTTCCTTGAAGGCGTTCGAGTAAAGTGTTTTCCTTTGCTTTATTGAACTTTTCAAGTATGTCATTTTCCGAAATTGGGGCAGTGTAGAGATTACCATAACTGCTTGATGAGTTTTTCAATCTCTCAACAAGTAGTTTAACCGCTTCCTGCATATTCACAATACCGTTACTCCAAGTTTGAAGTTCTACACTTCTCTCTATTTTAGAGATAATGGCAGTTGTAACTTCATCTGTTGAATCGCTATCCAAATAGTTTTGATATTCAGCAATAATCCTATCTTTAAGGTCATAACCCAACTCTTGTGATAGTTCATTGGATAGCTTACCTTCAACTTTTACTTTCTCAAATGAAAAGATGTTTATTACAAAGAGACTCGATCTCTTGCTTACCTTGACCAATCAACCAATTAAGGTCAATTACACTATATAACTTTTCTGCTATTTCTTTAGCAGGAAGAGAGTCTTCCTGCAGCAAACTATACTGCAAGAAGTCCCTCTTAAATCTGTTTTGCAGATATTCCTTTTTATCCATAATTATAGAGGTCTTCCGCATCCGCAGCAGAACTTAGCTGTGGCAGTATTTTTAGTTCCACAGCTGGTGCAGAACTTAGAGTCATCTGAATTGGAAGCTGATGCTACACCGACATTATTGCATATCACCGATTCTGCTATCTCCAAGGCCTTGTCATCAAGCTTTGACTGCTCAACCATGCCCCAGATCTGAGTAATAAGAACTGGCCAGAAGAAAAGCATTGAAATTACTGTAGGAATGGCCTGTTGTCCCCAGATACCTACACCTGCTTCAAAACTGATATTGCTGCCGTATGGAAGTAAAGTGACTTTCAATGCGGTCTTCATGCCCAAGACTGCCTTGAAAATACCGCCCTTGGTGATAGAGATGTCATAACCTCCACTGCTTAATGCATCCATCGACACTTCATATCCATCTTTCCTGAACTCCTCTTGAATACGGTTTGCAATAGCTGGAATCAATGATGTTGAACCGTATAATATCTTCTTTGTATTAAATGTTGCCATAGTCTTATTTGTTTATATTTTGAATTGAATAGAAATTGTAAACTGCATACAAAACACCGGATTCGACCAACAGATCCTTTATCTCCGCCAACTGCTCTTCGCTGTATTTCGCTTCCATGTCACGTAGCATAGCTACAACCTTCTCTGACTGGTTCTTAATTTCTTCTTCCGTTACAATGCCATCTTCCATAATATTCTTGAAAGACTCATTATTGACTACCATCTCGTCAATATTCAATATTCCATCTTCGTTGAAAAACATAATCGTATATTTTAAGTTTATAATTTTGCTCCACAATATTTGCAGTAAGCCCAATCTCCCGATACGGATTTACCGCAGACACCACATCTCTTGCCTGATGTCAAGGCTCTCATATTCTGTTGTATTGTCCTATACTGAACGCTTTGCTCCCATCTGAATATTTCACGAACACGTACCGCACTGAAAGGATGCGACATACCTAACGTTACAGAAAGCTGCAATGCCTTGTTCCACATGCCGTCATTTTTGATTTCATCATATTTGTCTGCTTGTCTTGCCCATTCCTGCATGTTGAGATTACCAGTGATAGACTTCGAGCCTCCCGAAAGACGTGCCATTGAACGAGCCACTACCTCTGGCGAAGTCACTATAGCAGCACATCTGTCGCACGACAACTCGCTCTTCCGCTGCCAATAATATATGGCATATTGAATAGGTGCCGCCAGCGCGCCAAGTATTCCCAATGCATCTGCACCGCTAAGTATATATCTAGCGATACTGTGATACAAGACATGACGGCATAATATGTGGCCACATTCGTGAGCGATGACTGCATCAAGCTCTTCGTCATTCAGCAGGTCAACCAATCCAGATGTTATTGTAATGTATATTTTGGTATCTCCGAATGTCCAGGCATTTGGCTGTGGATCCATCTGGAGATAGAACTCCGGTTCAGCTATACCAAGTCTCTCACATATAGGAGGAAGATGGTTATAAAGCTTAGGCAGCTGTGTAGGAGAGAGACGAATCGCCGTTGCCATATTCGTACCATATTGCAACTGTTCGAACCCCAATGCCATTATCTTTTTTACCAATGCTGGGAATCCAGGTATGCTTTCAAGCTGACGTAAAGCTGCAGCATCTTCTGGATGCATGAATTCTGCTGGTTTAATCATGATATCCTCCTCTTATTCAAAAACACTTTTGTCTATATCTAATTTATGTCCGCAGCGATTACAGAAAATGTCATACTTTGAAATTGGTGTTTCAACGCCATCTACCAAACAATGAGGACATAATATCACATGTTTCACGTCACGTATTCGTTTCAGCAATTCATTATACAATTCTGTATCTTCTCGCTTAATCAAATCGTATCCGAGTTTCTTCAACAACTTGATTGTATCCATAGCCATGTTGCGATCGAAATCCTTTTCTTTCTCTGGAAGCTGAGAATATGGCACCATACACGGATTCTCCTTCTTAGCATCATCACGCTGCGGACCATAAGTCCAGCCCTGACCCATGCGTTCCAACGCCCAGATTTCATGAGCATTCTCAGCGATAGCTTCTCTTAATTCCGTTAAGTCATCTTCAAGCTTGACATCTGAAACGTCAATAGGCTTTGGTATATAAGTCTTCATATCTTTTAAATTTATAGTCACTAAGTAATTCTTGGAATCCGCCCAAGCATCTGCAAACTGCTCGTAAGAATAGACATCTTCAGAATTCGCTGAATTAGGGTCATAAACAGTTACTGTTCTCTTGTTACTATCGCACGACAATACCACAACCACATGATCAGGAATCTGCCCTATTACAAAATCTTCTATTTTCTCACTCATCCTGTCACCTAGCAGTTCTCCGCCATCAACAGCCACAATAACGTCATCCCCCTTGTCAAGAGCTTCTTCAATATCAACAATTCGACATTTATACTGACGACGAACAACAAATCCGCACTTCTCCAGATACCGTCCAACATTATGCAAAGGCGTGCCGTCTTCTTTATGCCATTTGTTCTGAATCGCATCATCAAGAATCTCCTGAGGATCAAAATCTATGTTACGTCTCATGAGAATATATTTCTCACACTCCTGACAACAGTAATTGTTCTCGTCACAAGCAGCAGCCAAAGCAGTCATAGGCAACAGCTCCATGCTATTCGACATCATACATAAATCTTCATCAACCAATTGAGAAATACGTAAAACCTCTCTCAACTCGGCATCGTCCATCATAGCATCTACAATTTCCTTGTTCTCTGCTGCTGTTGAATTACCTTCCAAGTATGCGGCTATTACTTCTGCCGAAATCTTGTCATCTAATGATTTCTTTTTCATCTCTATCAATTTCAATGAGTGCGATTCGGGTCATTGCCGCAATAGCACGTTTTTTAATATTATACAAATTATCAACATTGGTATCAAGTTCCTGAGCGACGACCTTCGGCTCAGCTTCATCTAGAACCAACCTTTTTATGACATATACATATCTCTCATTTGCCATAAATCTAAACAAATATTCCACATCCATCTTTGCAGCCATAGACCTTTCCTCGTCAGTTGATTTGTCATTCGAATTGTCTATAGGAGCATCTTTGGATGCCATATCTATCATTCTATCACGTTTTGCAATAAAATACCGTATAGCTATTATCTTCATCCACTGATAGATAGTGCTACGTCCCTGAAACTGTCTCATGCGATGAGCATCATTCTCCATCATATAAAGATAGAACTCGTTGACAAACTCATCATAGTCCACTTCATATGAAAAGACATAACGGATGATGCTAGAGAAAAGCGGACGGCATTTCTCAAAAAAGAAAAGCCTGGTCACAAACTCATCTCTAGCGATAAGAGCATCTATTATTTGTTGATCATTCATAATATTCGATTATCTATTTCATTCTTCCCCAAATCTCAATTGCAAAATGCCGGCAACATACATCAACCAGCTTTATACCATTAAAGAACATATAGTTAATAGCTTAGTAGATATGAAATAATAGTAGAATTTAGTTCTCACAAATATACGAATTTATCATTATGTCAATTGTTTTTTTAAAATTAAATCCAATATTAAATTTAAGTCATCATAGACTATTCTCTCTGAAACATATTCTCACCAACTTCAAAAAATTCACTATCTTTGCAAGTTATTAATTTGGGTTAAATGTTTTCAGACGAGAAGAAGTCATATAATAATGTCTTGTTAGATAAAATAGAATCTTTCATTAAGAAGTTTTATCTCAACAAACTCATTCAAGGCTGCTTGATCGGCTCCGTGCTGCTTATTCTTACATTCCTTATAATCAACGGGATAGAATATATATCATGGGCATCAAGCAGGATCAGACTCATTCTTCTCATCTCTTTGATAACATTATTCTCTATAGTAGTTTGCTTCTATTTCATCACTCCTCTCATCAATCTGATTCGATTCAGAAAGAAAATGTCGAACGAACAAGCAGCGGTGCTTATCGGAAAATTCTTCCCTGAAATAAAAGACAAACTTCTTAACACGCTTCAGCTTACTAACGAAATAAAGAACGATTCTGACAACGAACTTCTTCTCGCGACCATAGAACAGAGGACGCAGAATCTGCAGCCGATAAAATTCAGCGAAGCTGTAAACCTCAAAGAGAACTACAAATATCTCAAGGTCTTTGGCATCGCTTTCGTAGCACTAGCGTCTCTTGTAATTTTCGCACCCGACTTCTCCAAGCAACCTGTAAGCAGAATCATCAACTATGGCACTCATTACGAGAAACCGCTTCCTTTTAAGGTTGAATTAAACACCACCGACATCGAAGTGATACAAGGCGACGACCTAGAATATAAGATTCACGTCACAGGAGAAAACATCCCAGAATCGTTTTACGTCATCACTTCCAACGGAACTCGCATGATGACAAAATTATCCAACAACGACTTCCGTTTCGTCTTCAACAAAATCTACCAATCGGAAAGTTTCCAGATTAGCGGCGGCAAATATTTAAGTCCAGAGATAAATATCATCGTCAACCCATCTCCTACTTTGCTCTATTACGAAGCTGAGCTTAATTTCCCTAAATATATCAACAGAAAGAAAGAGACGCTCGGAGGCAAGACTCGTCTTTTGGTTCCAGAAGGCACAGACGTAAAATTCATCTTCCACACAAAAGATGCGGAGACTATGAGCATACTCCACGACTCCATAAATCACGAGATAAAAGCAAACGACAACAAATACACATTTAGTTTCAAGGCATCACACACTTCCAAACTTTTTGTGAATATAGCCAACAAATGGAGCAAAAACAGCAACCCTGTTCCTTTCACGATTGAAGTGATTGCCGACGCTCATCCTGAAATTCAGGTGCAGCCTTTCAACGAAAACTTATCAAAACAGACATATTATTCAGGCCTCATCGCCGACGATTACGGTTTCACTAAGCTTATTTATCATTTCGAAGTTGAAAACAAGCCTAATCAGTCTTTCACGAAGAAAATAGACATCGACAAGAAAGATACCCGCACATCATTTTATTATAGCATCGATTTAGACACTCTCGATATCTATCCAGGTGATGAAGTGAAATCTTATTTTGAGATATGGGACAACGACGGTATCAACGGCGCCAAATCCAGACGCTCTGAATTATTCTTCATAAGCATGCCTACACGCGAAACGCTCGACTCCATAGCCGACGCTTCTGAAGAAAATATCATTTCAAAACTTGAGGATAAGACTAGCGAACTGGAGCAGCTACGTAAAGACCTCGATGAAATGATCAAAGATCTTATGTCTAAGAAAGAACTCGACTGGAGCGATAAGGAAAAGATAAAAGAACTTTTGGAAAAGCAAAACGAGATCCAAGAGGAATGGGAGAAAGTCAAGGAAGAGCAGAAAGAACTTCAGGATTTCATGAAGGAGAACGAACTCACTTCGGAAGAGTTATTAAAGAAACAAGAACAGATCAACAAACTTTTCGAAGAAGTCATCCCCGACGAGATGAAGAAACTTATGGAAGAATTGGAGCGTTTGATGAATGAAATGCCTCGTGAGAAAATGCAGCAGATGATGCAAGACCTCAAGAAAAGCAACAAGGAACTGCAGGAGATGATGGACAGAAATCTCGCACTGCTGGAGCAACTTAAAGTCGAAAAAGACCTTAACGAATTGATAGACAAGATGAATGAATTATCAGAGAAGTTACAGAACTCTGAAAACGATTCATTGAGCGCTAATGACGCTAAGAAGCAATTTGAGAAAATAGAGCAGCAACTTGACTCTATCATGCAGAAAAACAAAGGTTTAGAAGAACCTTTCAATATTTCCAAAGACGAAAAGAGCACTGAAGAGATAAAAGAAGACCTGAATAACGCCGAAGAGAAAGAAAACAACGGCGACGAATCAGGTGCCGACGAGAAGAAGAAAGACGCCGGCAAGAAGATGAAAGAAATGGCCGACAAACTCACTTTAGACATGTCAATGTCGGGCATGGAACAACTTGGCGAGGATGTACATCTAATTCGTATATTGCTTGAAAACGTTGTACGCTCATCACACGAAGAAGAGAAACTTATGAGCGAGTTGGCTAAGATGAAGAAAGACGACCCGTCATTATCAGACAAAATAAGTCGTCAGAAAGAAATCCTCGACAATTTTGCAATGGTCGAAGATTCATTAAGAAGAATGGCAATGCGCCAACCTGAGATCAAAAACTTTGTTTTCAATGAGTTACAGCTTATCAACCAACAAATAAAACTCGCCATGAAAGAGATGAACGAGTCTTCTATTTCATCTGCTACATCCAGACAACAAAGAGCGATGATGGCGATGAACAACTTAGCATTGATGCTGTCTGAATCACTTAACAACATGAACGAAAGCATGATGGAATCGAGCGGTTCATGCTCCAAGCAGAAGAACAGCAAAAAACCTAAGAAAGGTAGTCAAAGCATGAAGGACATGAAGGACCTTCAAGAACAACTTGGCAAGCAGTTGGAGCAAATGCGCAAGGAGATGCAGCAGCAACAGCAACAACAGAAAGAAGGCAAACCTCAATCGATGAGTGAAGAATTTGCGAGGATGGCTGCCGAACAAGAAATGCTGCGCGAAGGCATGCAGAAGATGCTGGAAGAAATGAAGAAACAAGGTCTCACCGGCGACGACGGCATCAACGATATCATCAAGGATATGGAAAAACTAGAAGAAGACCTCGTCAACAAGAAGATCACCAATCAGACCATAGATCGCAACAAAGAGATTTTATCGAGGATGCTGAAAGCACAGAACGCGCAAGAGGAACGCGAGAAAGAAGAGAAACGTAAGTCAGAAGAGTTCAAGGGGACTTACGAGAAACGCAAAATCGATGAGATAGAATATAAAGAAAACCTGAAGAAACAACAGGAATTTTTAAGACAGAACAGCATAGAATACCAGCCGTTCTACAAGTCAAAAATCAATGATTATTTCTTCAAGAAAAACACGAATAAAACAAAGGAGTAAAAATATGATCAGTTTACAATTCATCGACACAGAAACCTTGACCGAAGAAATGGCAGGCGTAAAAGAATGGATCAGAGATTTCGTCAAAAGCTACGACAAGGAAGTGGGAGAATTATACTACTCTTTCTGCAGCGACGAATATTTATATAAAATGAATGTGGATTTATTGGGACATGATTTTTACACCGATATCATCACATTCCCGCTCAACGAATGTGAGACGATTCTGTCAGCAGAGTTCCACATCAGCATCGACAGAATCAAGGACAACGCTGTGACTTTTAACCGCACATTCAAAGACGAGTTGCACAGAGTGATGGCACACGGAGTCTTACACCTGATCGGCTTCGACGACCTTTGCGAAGAAGACGAAATGGAGATGAGACGCCAAGAGGACATTTGTCTTGGAATGAGGATATAAGACTACAAGACAACAAGACTACAAGTTTTAATAATGAAAATTAAGAAGTTAGACTATTAGTTTCACGTGAAATAAAATAAATAAAAGATATGATATTCGACAAATATGATGTTATTGTTGTAGGTGGCGGACACGCAGGATGCGAGGCTGCCGCAGCTGCAGCCAACATGGGAAACAAGACCCTTCTCGTCACAATGAATATGAACGCCATGGCAGCGATGTCGTGCAATCCAGCGGTAGGTGGCATCGCCAAAGGACAAATCGTCCGCGAAATCGACGCTTTAGGCGGTCAGATGGGAATCGTAGCCGACAAGACCATGATTCAATTCAGGATGCTCAACAAATCCAAAGGACCTGCTGTATGGAGTCCGAGAGTTCAAAGCGACAAATTCGAGTTCGCAGAAGAATGGCGCAACGTATTAGAAAGAACAAACAACCTCGATTTCTGGCAAGACCACGTCGATTCTCTCATCGTACAAGGCGACATGATTAAGGGTGTACACTGCTCGATGGGCGGCGAAATATTTTCCAAAACCGTCATCCTTACCAACGGAACATTCTTGAACGGAAGAATATTCATCGGAGAAAAATCATTTACAGGCGGTAGAATCTCAGAAAGCGCCAGCACCGGAATCACAGAACAACTCGTTTCTTTAGGATTCGAAGCCGACAGAATGAAGACAGGAACACCGATGAGAATAGACGGCAGAAGCATCGACTTCAGCAAACTCTCAGAACAAGCTGGCGACGACGACGTGACAGGATTCTCATTCCTAGAAATAGAAAAACCTAAGGCACAACGCAGCTGCCACATAGCTTATACATCAAAAAAAGTACACGATATCTTAAGAAAAGGCTTCGAAAAATCACCTCTTTTCACAGGCAGAATTAAAGGCATCGGACCACGTTACTGCCCTAGCATCGAAGATAAAATCGAACGTTTTGCCGACAAAGATTTCCATCAATTATTCGTGGAACCAGAAGGAAGAACAACAGTAGAATATTACCTCAACGGTTTCAGCTCTTCATTGCCAGAAGACATACAATACGAAGCATTGAGACATATTGAAGGTTTTGAAAACGCAAAAATCTTCCGTCCAGGTTATGCCATTGAATACGACTTCTTCCCTCCTAACCAACTTTATCACAGTTTGGAAACACACCAAATTCATGGTTTGTTCTTCGCTGGACAGATAAACGGAACGACAGGATACGAAGAAGCAGCCGCACAAGGACTAATGGCAGGTATCAATGCACATCGTTATTTACACGATTTAGAACCTGTAGTCTTACGTCGCGACGAAGCTTATATCGGCGTTTTAATCGACGATTTAATCACAAAGAGCGTAGATGAACCTTACAGAATGTTCACCAGCCGCGCCGAATATCGTATATTATTACGTCAAGATAATGCCGACGCACGTCTCACAGAAAAAGGTTATGAAATAGGATTAGCAACTGAAGAACGCTTAAATCATTTTAAAAACAAATACGAAAAAGTTCACGAATTAGTAGATTTCTTAAAAACAACAAACATTTCTCCTGAAAGAATAAACGGTTTGTTAGAATCAAAAGGAACACCAGGAATCGCGAACAAAATGCGTCTTGCACAGATTTTGACACGTCCTCAAATCTATTTAAACGAAATCATCAATACATTAGACGAACTTAAAAACAGATACGATTTAAGTAACGAATCAACACGCAATATTGTCGAAGAAGCAGAAATCATGGTAAAATACGAAGGATACATCGACAAAGAACGTGAAGTCGCTGATAAGTTAAATCGTCTCGAAGATGTCAAATTAAGTCCAAACTTCGACTATTATTCTCTCAATTCATTAACAATGGAAGCAAGAGAAAAATTAACTAAACACAAACCTCAGACATTAGGTCAGGCAAGTCGTATCAGCGGCATCTCCCCTGCCGATATCTCTGTAATCGCTGTTTTCTTAGGAAGATAGTATTATGGTTTCACGTGAAAAGAATTTATAACAAACTGAAGAACAAATATTATGGCAAACAAATGTCCTTGGTGCAATTCGGAAGACAATAGCAAGTTTCTAGAACTTAAAGATTATTTTCTTACTCAAGAAAAATTCGAGATTCTAGAGTGCAACAATTGCAAGCTTTTATTTACTACTCCATGCCCTACTCCAGAAAAAATCGGGGATTATTACAAATCTGACGATTATTTAAGTCACAATGAAAGTAAAAAAGGCATTGTTCCAAAAATATACAACTTGGTTAAGAAAGTTAATATCAAGAATAAATTCAACATCACAGTCAACGGACAACAGTCAACAGACAATAATATATTGGACATAGGTTGTGGAGTTGGTGATTTCTTAAATTATGCCAAGGAAAAAGGATGTAATATCACAGGAATAGAACCAAGTGAAGATGCCAGAAAAATCGCAGAAGAGAAACTTGGTACGAAAATATTCTCTCCTGAAGAATTACAAAATCTTCCAGACGAATCATTTGACATCGTCACAATGTGGCATGTATTGGAACACGTAGCAGATCTCAAAACAGAAATCCATCATCTGGAAAGAATTGTAAAGAAAAACGGACGACTCGTATTAGCACTGCCAAATTACAAATCATTCGATGCTGAATATTACAAAGACAAATGGGCAGCATACGACGTTCCTCGCCATCTTAACCACTTTTCACGCACTTCAATAAAGAACATTTTCGACACAACAACATTCCAACTAATTGATATTAAACCACTTAAATGGGATAGTTACTATATATCAATGCTTAGCGAGCAATACCTAAAACATGGTAACGCACTATTAAAAGCAATGATAACTGGTTGTAAATCAAACTGTAAAGCAAAAAAATCAGGTGAATATTCTAGTTTGGTTTACGTTTTCACCAAAAAATAAGGTATTTTCGACGATTTTTGATTTTACGCCATTTTTAAGCGTTTTAAGCGATTTTCATACATTTATGAACAACATCTCAAAAAATCAAAAATCGTCGCTTAAATCGAAAGAAATTTTCAGAGATACAAAAAAAACGTAACAAACTGATAATGAATACTTAAAACCAAAATAACAAAAAACATGAAAAAAAATACACTTTTAAAGGAAATTTTCACCCTCCTCCTACTAATTCTCCTCCTGATTTCGGGCGACACAATCATCAAGTCGAGGAACAGTCACGAAATTGTCTCTAAGAAAATTTCACAATCGCTGAGAGAGACACAAAGCAAAATCGACAGCATCTCAGCAAAATCTATAACCGAAGATTTTTCATCGGCGAGTCACAACGACAAAAATATAGCAACATACATTTTCACCAACGACAGTCTCACCTACTGGAGTTCCGACATCAACGACCCAAATTCACTGTTGCAAAACATTCACTCTGCAAAAAACATTTTCAAGCAAGGCAACAAAACGTTCTACGTCGCGAGATCAGAAATTGACTCCGTAAAAATTTTCACCTCTACCCTACTCTACCACCAAAATCCTCACAAAGGAAAAAATCTTTTCGTACCACAAAAAATAAACGGACTTTACGAAATCGATTTCTTCATCGAAAATGAAGAAATAAAATTCAACTTGAACCATCAATCACAAATGAACGATTTCTATTCCTACCTAATAGGAATTTTAATCATAATAATCCTAATCAAAATTTTCATCCTTACATATAAATCTTTACAAAAATTAAGAAAAGACAAAAACAACTCATTATTGTTTTTCCTTGCGTCGACATCAATTTTCCTCATCACAATACTACTTCAAAAGAAACTATTCATATCCACCTCAGATCTGTTCAGTCAGTCATGTCTCATTCCAATTTACATAAACCACATCAACCTAGGAACTCTCGCCGAACTGACAGTATTGATATTCAGCAATATAATCGTTTTCACCTCATATCAGAAAAACAAATCAGAATTAAAACCATATTTAAGAATATTGACAAGTAGCACGATATTAACTTCTATCATATTGATTTACACTTATTTAATCTACGAATTATTCTCTAAGATTAACATTCCATTTTCCTTCCTTCAAATTTATAACACGACAACAGAAAGTTACATTTTCTTAATGATCATCGGCATTTTGAGCTGCTCCGTCATAATTCTTTTACAAAATCTGATGAGAAGATACATCACGGAAGATCAGTCGTATTTGAAGTCGTTAGTCACATTATTATTTATAGGTGCGATTTTCGAAATTATTTCAAACCAATTCATCGAACTACGTTTCTCAATCATCACGAACATCGTCGCAATATTATTATATCTCACCATCATTTGGGAAAGAAAATCGAGAGTAAAAATCAAGAAAGTGATCTGCAATATCGGAATCATCACTTTAATCAGCATACAACTGACATATATTTTATATCTCATCAACGAGACGAAAGAACGCGACGAGATGGAATGGTTCGCCAATGTTGTGGGCGACGAATCGGACAAGACATTTGAAGACGCGATTATTGAGATAACAAAATCCATCAAGGAAGACGACAATCTCATAAGATGGCAAAAAGAAAACAACTTCCCTTCCGACGACAGCATCTTAAATTATTTTAACATAAAATATTTTAACATAGAAGAAATCGAAGGTTACAATCGAGTGGTCACCTTATGCGACACGACGACGATTTTAGTCGTGAGAGAATTAGACAATCACGAGATAAAATGCAACGATTTATTCAATGAGATTTTAGAATATAACGACACAAAGAAAATCACAGAAGAACTGACATTGGTCGACGACCCAACAACCGACAGTTATTACATTTTAAAAATAGAGCTCTCCCCTATTGAATCATCATATCTAAACAATTGTTACATAGAATTTTATAAAGAATATATCTTAAATTACATCGGTATCCCAGAGATTATAACATCATACGAAAACGTACTGATGCCAGATCTCGTCAACTATTCCTTCAGTTGCTATGATGAAGATATTTTACAATACAAATTCGGACATTACAATTATCCAAACGAGTTAAGCAATTTCAGATATAAAGATGAGGAATATGTCAAGACAAAGATTTTCAAGCACTTGACAAAAGAATTCGACAATAATAAAACCATCATCGTCACCGTTGAGAAACCACGATTAATTGAGATTATCGCACCATTTTCTTATATCTTCATCGTTCTTTCGCTTATTTACTGTTTAAATATCAGATTCCGTAAAAAAGAAGAGCTCCTCAACATCCGCCAGAGTTTCCATGCCAAGATGCAGCTCACAATCATCTTGACATTAGGATTCGCCTTCCTCGTCGCAGGATTCACTTCATTCTTCTTCATCCGCAATTCTCTGAACAGAAAAACAACCGAACATCAATATGAGAAGAACAAGTCGATCGTCAAGAATATTGAAAACGATATTAACCAAATAGAAATTAACAATCCAGAATATCTTAAAAAATATAAAGAAAACTATTTCACAGATATCAATATCTACGACATTGACGGCCAACTCGTCAACACTACGCAACCGAAACTTTTTGAAGGATTTAAGTCGAAGATAATCAACAGAGAAGCATACGAGAGAATCAAGTTAAGAAAGAGATTCTATTACACATGCACCGAAGAAATCGAAGGCAATGAATACAACTCGTCATATTTCCCTATTTATGATAAAGAAGGAAATATACATTCAATCATTAACATTCCTTTTTTCGACAACCAGATGCTTAACAAGAGCAATATCTCCAATTTTATTGTGACATATCTTAATATATTTTTAGTCTTGATGGGAATCTCCGCTTTCATCGTGATTCTCATGACCAGAAGAACCATCAAACCATTAGAGATGATTCAGGATAAGATGCAGAAAATCAACCTTGGAGGCAAGAACGAGATCATTGAGTGGAAGAGCAAAGACGAGATTGGAGAGTTAATAGAAATTTACAATAAACTCATAAAGGAACTCGAGATTAGCGCTAACAAACTTATGCGTTCGGAACGCGAGACAGCATGGAGAGAGATGGCACGTCAGGTGGCGCACGAGATCAAGAATCCGCTCACGCCGATGAAACTCAACATACAATTTCTGCAGATGGCATGGGACGAGAAAAATCCAGATATCGACAGAAAACTAAGAGAGACGACGAAATCCATTCTCGAACAGATAGACATTCTTTCCAATATAGCAACGGCATTTTCCGATTACGCGAAACTGCCTAAGAAGAATATAGAAGAATTAAATCTTAAAGAAATAATTATCAATACGATAAACCTTTACGACAATAACGACAACATCAAGATTGACTTCATAGAAGAAAACGAAAGCGACTATATCATCAATTCCGACAAAAACAATTTGAGTATCGTTTTTGGCAATATTTTGAAGAACGCCATACAAGCCATCGGCAAGAAAGAAGGAGGCAGAATAACATTCAATATCAAGGATTTAGGCGGATTCTATAAGATAGAGATAAGCGACAACGGATGCGGAATAGGCGAGGAGGAGAAGAAGAAAATCTTCATGCCTAACTTCACCACCAAATCCAGCGGAATGGGAGTAGGACTTTCCATCGTTTACGACATTTTAGAGACACTAGGAGGCGAGATAAGATTTGAGAGCGAAGTCGGAAAAGGAACGACGTTTTTTGTAGAGGTTCAGAGGGATTAAAGTAGAGACGTATCACACGACACAATCAAAAAATAAATAATATGTCGTTGATGCGTCTCTTTTGATTGGAAATTGAGGAATGGAAACGATATTTTTTTGAGACGCATCAGAATATGGTTTGGAAAATATTACGTTTTTTTAAAAACAAAAATACTCAAACCATATTCGTGATACGTCTCTACGTGACGGTACCTGAAATCAGAGGCAGCGTTTTTATGCTGGCGTCGCCTTTGCGTTAGGGATTGCAGCGGCATCCTTTTTTTGACGAAGCGATAGCGGAGGCTAAAAAAGATAGAGCGGAAAGCCCGACGGCGGAGCGAAGCGGAGACGGAACGCCCAAATAAAATTGAAATTTAAAACGGAAAATTGAACGATTTGGCGGCAAGCAATGAACTCGGCGCTACGACAAGCTCAGCGACCGAATTCAAAAAACTCCAAATTCCTAATTGATTAGACGCTTCAATTACATATTGTTTATTTTCATGGTGTAATTTGAAACGTCTCTACATCCCATTCCTCATTCCTAACTAAAAAAAACTTGTTGTCTTGTAGTCTTGTAGACTTGTCGTCTTTTTTATATCTTTGCAGATTGTAAAAATTATAACGATATGAGAAGATTGATTTACTGCTTGATAATTGCATTATTCGTATGCAATTACGCTTACGCGCAGAACAGCATTATTGAAAAAGATTTACAAGAAGTAATGAACGAGAAAGGCGATGAACTGATTAGCATAAACATCGTTTTCAAGGCGCAGATGGACAGCGAGAAACTGAACGACAGAGTCGCCAATATCGACAGCAAGAAAGCAAGACGCGAAATAGTGATGGAAGAACTGAAAATGTTCGCTGAGAAGTCGCAACAAGAAGTCGTTTCAATCATAAGAAATGAAGAAAGAAACGGAAGATCATCGGGCATCGTCTGCCACTGGCTCTCTAACTCAATCACTTGCAACGCCACAAAAGAAGTCATCGACATATTGTCACAAAGAGACGACATTTTAGTCATGGGATACAACTCTGACAAGAGCGCAGTTTTAGCTGAAAATGGAAAACTGAAAACTGAAAATTTATATAACGAGAAGGCCGAACCAGAAATCACATCTAACGTAGAACAAGTCAACGCTCCTGAAGTATGGGAGATGGGTTACACCGGCGAAGGCGTTTTAGTCGCTATCTTAGACACTGGTGTCAACTACGAACATCCTGACTTAGCCGACCACCTCTGGGACGGCGGATCACAATATCCAAACCACGGTTACAACTCATACGACGGCAGTACCGACGTCATGGACAGAAGAGGACACGGCACACACTGCGCCGGTACCATCTGCGGCGACGGTACCAACGGCAAGCAGACAGGCATCGCTCCTAACGTCACATTGATGTGCGTCAAGGCACTCAACGACGAAGGCAGCGCCAACGCCAACTCGATATGTTCAGGCATGGAGTTCGCAGTAGAACACGGCGCCGACGTCTTAAGCATGTCGTTAGGCATCGCCAACTCATCAATAGCAGACAGAACCATGATACGTCAGACATGTGTCAACGTATTGAATGCAGGCGTGATAGCATCAGTAGCAGCAGGCAACGAAGGCGGTTCACAATCAAGTCCAATTCCTAACAACGTACGCGTACCAGGCAGCTGCCCAGCACCATGGATTCACCCTGACCAACAAGTCAACGCTGGAGAGAAATCATGCGTCGTTTCTGTTGGCGCAGTCGACAGCAGCGATAAAGTAGCAGGCGTTTCGTCACGCGGTCCTGTGACATGGCAAGAGACATCATTCGGAGATTATCCTTACAACCCAGGCATCGGTTTAATCCGTCCTGACGTATGCGCACCAGGCGTCGACGTCGTCTCACTCAACTACGCCAACGAAGGATACACCAAGATGACAGGAACATCGATGGCAGCACCTTGCGTGGCAGGCGTCATCAGCCTCATGCTCTCAAAAGACCCAAGTCTCACACCAGCAGAGATAAGCATGATACTCGAGACATCGGCGGTGAAACTGACAGAGACAAAAAGCAACGACTCAGGATCAGGCAGAGTCGACGCACTTGCAGCAGTCAACGCCGTTGACATGGGACCAATCAAATGCAGCATCGCCATCGTCAACGACGCTAACGGCAACAACAACGGCAGAATGAACCCAGGCGAAGAAGTCATCATCGACTTACACTGCGAGAACACCTCATCACAAGCATTCAGCAACGTGACAGCAGTCTTGACATGCAAGAACGAATGGGTCAGCTTCACAAAACCTAATGCAGAGATAGGCAATATCGGTGCAAACGATTTATTCACAATAGAAAACACTTTGAAAGTCCTTATCGACGAAGAAGCAGAGAGCAAGACACCGCTTTATTTCGACGTAGAGTTTTACGAAGGCAATAGCAAGATATCAACAACAAGATTCTCAGGAATAATATACGACAACACCATCAGATATTCGTCATTTGTCGTCATGAACGACGATAACGGCAACGGCGCATTAGAGGCAGGCGAGACAGCAGATCTCGGCGTGTTGCTCATCAACGCTGGCAATGAAATCGCTGTGGATTTGAGCGGAACATTATCGAGCAGCAGCAACCTCGTAACCATCAACGAAAACGAAGCGTTCTTCAACTCAATAGGCGCTGAAGGCAACGCAATAGCTTATTTCAACGTCACATTAGCAAGCAACGCAGGCAACAACCTCAACATTCCTTTTGAGATTGAGGTGAAAGACAAATTCAACAAAACCAACAATTTCAGCATGAACTACATCAGCACTTGCGACGTAGTTTACACTTTGACCGACGAATTCGGCGACGGATGGAACGGCGCCAAGATCTACGCTCACTACAGCGACGGTTCTGAATCAGACACTTACACCATCACAAGCGGTCAATCACAGACATTCACAAAGACTTTAAATTCAGGCGTGACAGTATCGCTCGAATGGAAGAAAGGTGGCGTCGACAACGAATGTATCTATTCAATAAACTACGCCAACGGCACTGAAATCTTCAGCGGCAAAGGACGCCAAGACGGAGTGTTCTTCAGCTGGATCTACGACTGTTCATGTCAGAATATAATGTACGAAAGCTGCGAACCTGCCCAGAATTTAGAACTCGTCGTTTACAGCAATTGCATCGACATTAAATGGGACGCTCCTGAAACACAAGACGTTCTTTATTACGAAGTGTATCGCGACACCGAACAGATCGACGTTACTGAAGAACTCTTCTTCAGAGATGAAAACCTAAGCAGCGGCACTTATACTTATAACGTGAGACCAGTCTACGAAGACTGCTACGGCGAACTCATCAGCAAACAGATTTCATTCACAGTCAACACTCAAGAAATCGAAGAGATAAACGCCACAGTATATCCAAATCCATCTAACGACAGATTCATCGTCAAGGCAGATAACATGACTAACATCACAGTGTTCAACATCTTAGGAGAGAAAGTCATGGAAAGAAAGCTCGATGCCAACTCATACGAAATCAACGGACTCGACAACGGCATTTATTTCGTTAACATAGAGACAGAAAACGGTCTTGCAGTAAGAAAGATTGTTAAATATTAAAATATATTAACATGAAGAATCCTATCAAGGCATTAGCAGGACAGACAGTGATTTACGGTCTCGGAACAATCGTTCCGAGACTGCTTAATTATCTCCTCACACCTTTCTACGTAAGAGTTTTCGTGTCGGGAGAATACGGACAAATCTCGGAGCTCTACGCCTGGATCGCCTTGTTCCTCGCGATATTGACATTCGGAATGGAGACTACTTTCTTCCGTTTCTCACAGAAAGAAAACAGCAGCAAAGTCTTCAACAACGCCGAGAGCATCGTCCTCTTGATAACATTCGTCTTCCTCGTCTTATACGGCATCTTCTATAAGTCGTTCGCTCAACTTATTCATTACGAGTTCAACACCTATTACGTGCTGCTCATAGGGATAATAGTAGCGATTGATGCAATAGCAGCGATACCTTTCGCCATGCTGAGAAAAGAAGAGAAAGCAGGACGTTTCAGCATGATAAAGACCGTCAACGTATTGTCGAACATACTTCTCAACATCTTCTTCTTAGTCGTCATTCCAGAGAAATCGATGGCGATTGCAAAATGGATCTTCGGCGGACAGACATCCTTGCTCATCTGGGTTTTCATCTCCAACATATTGGCAAGTCTCATCAACCTTATCTTATTATCGCCACAACTTTCAAAGTTGAGATTAGGTCTCGACAAAGAACTCGTCAAGTCGATGTTGAAATATTCCTTCCCGATTTTATTGATAAGTTTGGTCGGCATGGTCAACGAAGTAGCGGACAAGATCTTGATTAAGTTCCTCGTCACCATTCCTGACGAGAGCGTCTTGTCAAGCATGAATATAACAGGGCAGGAGTACGCCATGCAGCAGCTCGGCATCTATTCCGCCAACTTCAAGCTCGGCGTCCTCATGACCATCTTCATACAGATGTTCCGTTTCGCCTCGGAACCATTCTTCTTCGGTCACGCCAAAGACCGCAACGCTCCATCTTTGTACGCAAAAGTCATGACATATTTCGTGATATTCTGTCTCCTCATATTCCTCGGAGTGATGTTCTATATGGACATCCTGCAAAACTTCGTAGGAAGAAGCGGCAGCGACTACCGCGAAGGACTAGTCATCGTACCTATAATATTGATCGCCAATATGCTTTATGGTATCGTCTTCAACCTTTCTATCTGGTTTAAGTTATCAGACAAGACATATTACGGAACCATCATCGCGATAATAGGTTCTATTGTCACACTCGCATGTTTCTTCTTCTTAATCCCAAGAATAGGTTACTTAGGCGCAGCGATAGCACACCTCGCATGCTACATCGTCATGATGCTGGTGTCGTACTTCTGGGGACAGAAAAACTTCCCTATACCTTACCAGATTGGAAGAATCGCAATTTATTGTGCGCTCGCCGCAATATTATATTTCGTAAGCAGTTTATTCATTGACTTCAACATCATTTTGAAACTAAGTCTCAACACTATAATGATTTTATTGTTTATGACTGTTGTCGTCATTATGGAAAGAAAGAACCCACTTAAAATAGATTAACAAATTAAAAAAAGATAAAAATGGAAGTAAAAATCATCAACAAATCAGACAATCAATTACCAGCATACGAAACAATCCACTCAGCAGGCATGGACTTAAGAGCATATTTGCCAGAAGGTCCTATCGTTCTTAAACCAATGCAAAGAACATTAGTGCCAACAGGACTCTTCATGGAGATTCCAGAAGGTTATGAAGGACAGGTTAGACCACGCAGCGGTTTGGCAATAAAGAACGGCATCACAGTATTGAACACTCCTGGAACAATCGACGCCGACTACAGAGGCGAGGTCAAGATCATACTTATCAACTTGTCAGACACCGACTTCACCATCAACAGCGGCGAGAGAGTAGCACAGATCGTATTCGCCAAATGCGAGCAGATGGAAGTCGTCAACGTTGAGACATTAAGCGAGACAGAACGCGGCACCGGCGGTTTCGGACATACAGGAAAATGATGACAAAAGACTAAAGGCAAAAGACTAAAGACTAAAGGCGAAAGGGGATTTGAATTGAAAGTTGTAGTCAGAGTTTAAGGTTTAAAGTTTAAGGTTTAAAGTTCAATGGTCCAAAAATTCACTCCTAACTTATAAATATGCGTAAAATCTTATTCATGCTATTATCATTGCTGATGGTGAATTCCGTTGCATCAGCTCAGGACACCATACCAGCCAAGAAAAATTTCGCTCAGAATGCTGAGTTATTCTCACAAGGTCTCGAAAACAAATTCAATGAGAACTTTGATGTGGCTATAGAATATTTTGAGAAGGCCATTGAGGTTTTCCCTCAGGATCATGCCAGCATGTATGAATTAAGCGCATTGTACACTATCAAAGGAAGAGCCGACAAAGGCTTCGAAATGATACAGCAAGCCGTCGAACTCGACAACACAAACAAATGGTATAAGATCAGACTTGCGGACTTCCATAAGCAAAACCGCGACTATGAGGCTTTCATAGGCATTTATGATGAACTTCTCGAAAACGAACCTAATAACTTAGAATATCTGGAAGTCTATATCGAGGCTCTTCTCAATATAGGAGACTACGAAAGAGTGACAGAGAAACTAGATGTCTATGAGGAAAACATAGGTGTAAACGAATATCTGTCATTACAAAAAATCGAGATTTACAATCTTCTAGGCAAGAAGGACAAGGTAGTGAGCGAGATGGAAAAACTATCTGAAGCTTATCCATACGAAACCCGTTACATGTCGATGCTAGCAGAGACTTACGTTCAATACGGACGTGAAAAAGACGCTTTCCCTTTATATCTTAAAATCAAACAGCTCAACCCAGAAGACCCTTACATCAATATCTCCTTGCTGGAATATTATCAGAAACAAGGCGATATCGACAAGGCCTTCGAAGAATTTATCTCTTCAATAAAAAACAAAAACCTCGACTACAACACCAAGGCCCAGATTTACGAATACTGGTTCAACCAAAAGGAAGGTAACGACAAAATCGTGAAAGAGGCTGAAATGGCAGGTAAGGCCTTCATAGAGACACATCCCGACAAAGAACTTGGATATTATGTTATCGGAACTGTTTATTTCAACAAAGAAGTATACGACAAGGCTCAGAATTATTATCTCGATGCCATCGCAAGAGACAGCAGCAGCTTCATCACATGGTACCAACTAGTCTTTACCGATATAGAATTACAAAATGCCGACACTTTGTACAAACACTCAAAGTCGGCTATGCGCTTCTATCCAGAACAGCCAATTTTCTATCTATTCAATGGCGTAGCTCTCATCGACATGAAAAAATACGAGGAAGCTATCAAAGTATTCGAAAAAGGAAGAAAAATGTCTGCCGACAAAAAACTGACAAGCTCATTTGACACTTATATAGCCGATATACATCACGAACTCGGCAACAAGGATAAAATGTATCAGTCGTACGACAAAGTCCTTAAAAACGACCCGGAAAACGTTTATGTGCTGAATAATTATGCATATTTCCTCTCCGTTGATGGAATACGTCTAGACGAGGCTCTTAAAATGTCAGCAATAACAGTAGAGAAAGAGCCTAAGAACGTGACATACATCGACACCTACGCATGGATATTATACAAACTAGGAAGATATAAGGACGCAAGAAGATGGATGGAGAAAGTGTTCTCGTACGACAAAAACCCTCAAGGCATCTATTATGAACATTATGGCGATATACTGTATATGTCGGGCGACACAAAAAAAGCTGTACAGAATTGGAAGAAAGCAAAGAAAATAGGTGGAACGTCAGAATTCATAGACCAGAAAATAAAGGATGAGAAGATTTATGAATAAGAAAGACTACAAGACTACGTGCACGGTGCCTGAGCCTGTCGAAGGCACAACTGTCGGAGCTTCGACAAGCTCAGCGACCGAGGGAAAGACTACAGGGCTGCTGACTTTTGTCTTTTGCCTTTTGTCATTAGCCTTTGTCGTAAGTTCTTGTTCTACTGGAAAGGATATATCCAGATTCAATATAAAATCAATGAGCACCAATAATCTTATCAGAGAGATTGAAGACAATCAATTTGAATTTGACAATCTTGAAGCCAAGATAGGCGTCAACCTTAAAGGCAATAACAGCATGGGACTTAAAGGTCAGATAAGAATGCATAACGACAGCGTGATATGGATTTCCTTATCACTAAAAGTAGGCATAGAAATAGGAAGAATAATGATTACTCCCGACTCGGTAAAATATATCAATAGAAGCACCAAGACATATCTCGCTGAAAGCATTGACTACTTCAACGAATATCTTCCAATAGTGCCATCAATACAGTTTTTACAAGACATGCTGCTTGGCAACGACACCCAAATAAAACGCAGAGAGAAATACAAATCATACATTGACGACAAAAGATATAAGCTCGAGGCAAAAAACGATTTTATAGATAAGAATATATGGATACTGCCTGAGTCATTTAAAATCGGTGAATTTAATATCAAAGACAACAGAGCCAATAGCGGAGAACTGACACTGAAATATGAGAATTTTCAAAATGTCGACGGCAGACTCTTGCCTACCAAAATAGTTTTTGATGTTGACAATAACATAGGCAAACATGACGATAAGTCGATTATTCATATAGAGATTAATTATTCAGATATTAAAAAAAATGAGAAGTTGGAATTTCCTTTCAACATCTCACCTAAATTCGAACAGATACTTATATGGTAAAGAATAACAAGATACTGATTCCCTTATTATTCTTTTTCCTCATTTCATTGTCGGGAAGAAGCCAGAGCGTACAGTCGCTGGAGAAGAAAATCCAGTCGATACAGAAGGATATTAAACTGGCTGAAAAACTCTTGAAAGAGACTTCTAAAGACAAGGAGACAACAATCAACCAAGTTGCTTTATTGCAGACTCAAATCAACCAGAGAGAGAGTCTTATAAAGACTTATCAGAACCAAGTAAACGCCATCAACAAGGAAATTCAGAAAAACAAGAACAATATCTCAGCATTGGAGAAAGATATTGCGTTGTATAGAAAAGAATACTCCAACTTATTGGTCATCAACTATAGAAACAAAGGTAAAGTCAACAATCTTCTTTTCATATTCTCTTCTGAAGATTTCAACCAGGCCATGAGAAGAATGCGCTATCTTCAAGAGCTTAACGACATGTTAAAAGACAAGATAGATGATATCAGTTCAACGCAGACCAAGATCAACACACAGCTCGCTAAAAACGAGAAACACAAGAAAGAGATTGAGAAAATCCTAGACGAAGAGAAAAAAGAAAAGGCTACATTAGTGAAAGAACGCGACAAGCTCAATAAGGACATCGCATCATTGAAGAAGAAAGAGAGCCAGATACAGAAAGACATTAAGAAGAAGGAAAATGAGACAAAGGCTCTTAAAAAAGAGATTGAGAAAATCATAGCAGAAGAGATACGTAAAGCCAAGGAAAGGGAGGAGGCCGCCAAGAAAAACAACGGCAAGCCTGTCGACTACAAGCTATCATCCAATTTCGCACAGAATAAAGGCAAGCTGCCTTATCCTGTAGAACAAGGCATCATAATAGGAAAATACGGCTTAAGCCAGCATCCTACGCAGAAAAAAGTCACAGTCAACAACAACGGCATCGACATCAGCACAATAAAGGGAGCTAAGGCAAGAAGTGTCTTTGAAGGAGAGGTGTGCTTCATCACCAGCCAAGGCGGCAACAATGTCATACTTATACGTCACGGCTTGTATTTCACATTATATTCCAACCTTGAAAAGGTATTTGTAAGGGTAGGAGACAAGGTCACGACAGGGCAGGAGATAGGCCGTATACACACTAATGTCAGCGATGGCAAGACTATATTGCACTTTGAGATATGGCAAGAAAACAGAACCACTGTCAACCCTGCTTTATGGATTATGAAGAACTGACAACTAATGAAATGTTATGAATAGACTACTGAAGAATATAATCATAGTTATGATAGCAGGATTACTGCTAGCCTCATGCTCGCGAGCTTACGAGCCTATCAATGTCCCTAAGAAAAAAGGCAGATGCAATTCCTGCTCCAGATTCTGAAACAGCAATTGTCACTTTCTATAAATCACATTCAACACAACATCACCGACCATTCCTAATGTCTTAGTATCAATTTGTTCGATATTGTCGTTCAAAGTATGCCAATATGGATAGAACGAACTGTCCTCGTTATCTTCAAGATGGATGAGATCTATCATTGGGATATTGGCATTCACATTGACATAGATATGGTCATCGTTGATAGGATGTCCTATCTCATTGATGAAATATTGGTCATAGCCTAATTCGCGTGCTATTCTCCATACTTCATTACTTACAGAAGGAGCAAATTGCTGTGTGTAATATTCTTTAGGAAATCTTGGATTTGGAGCGCCTACCATGTCGAGCAATATTCCGAAATAAGCTCTATAGTTGTATATATGAGGATTTACCGACCAATATTGAGAGCCAAGAGCCCAGTCGTTGTTTGTCATGAGATTGAGATATTGAGGAGCTCCATAGTCTTCCAAATCGAAGAGAATGATGTCTATTCCTGTTTTCATAGGATTTTCAGCTAGCACTCTGGCTATTTCCATTAGAACACCTACGCCGCTAGCTCCGTCGTTGGCACCGTCTATTGGAGTATTCCATTTGGTTCTATCAGGGTCGTGGTCGGCATAAGGACGTGAATCCCAGTGAGCGGCAAGCAGTATTCTCTTCCTGGCCTCAGGATTGAAGGAGGCGATGATATTCTTTCCGTCAATGCTTTTTCCATTATATAATCGTGATCTGAATTCCTGTACATAGACGGTGTCGGCCTTATCATTGAAGAAATCGATAAACCATTCAGCACATTTGGCATGAGCCTCGCTGCCTGGCACACGCGGACCGAAATCCAATTGCTTAGCCACATAATTATACGCCGAATCAGCATTGAAGCTAGGGACTATTATCTCCTGCTTCTGAGGAATGCTGGTTGTTGTTTGCTTGTTGTTCTGTTTATTGTCACAAGATGTGATTGATAACGCGATCAATGATATATAGAATATTTTTTTTAACATAGTTTTAATTAATTCATAATGCATAATTCTCCAGACGCTTCAATGCGTGTTTATTTTTATGGTTTCATTGAAACGTCTCTACAAACCATTCCTAATTATTATTGATTTGGTGTTGGCATTTCTGCTTCACTGCCTCCTACTTGTGCCTTTCTCTCGAGTTCCATCTTGCCGAAGCGGAATACGAGTCCTGCACTGATTGAACGGCTATTAAACTTGAATGAGCTGTATGAGATATAATATGGGTTTGTCGTGTTGTTGTCCCATTTGTTCCAATTGAAGATATCGTTTACATTGATATGAACTGACATCTTTCTGTCGAAGAAATCTGCACGCAATCCGCAGTTGATGGAATAGTTAGCTTGTTTCTCAGCAAAGAGAGACTTCTGTGGAGAGCGATAGTTTCCTGACGCATGGATCTCATACTTGTTCCACAACTTAGCCCACACATTAAGACGCATACTATATACCAACGAATTATCCTTTATGACATCATTATTCAACTTATTGAAGACTGTTTCATAATAATAGTCATATACATTGGCATATAATCTCATATTGAACATAGCTGTCGGACGATATGTGACATTAGCTTCGAGACCTTTTCTTGAAGACTTGCCTACGTTGACAGGATATGAATATTGTACATATCTTCCGAAGAAGTCGTCATATATAACATCATTGATGTTGTCAACAGTATTTTTGGAATCTCTGTAATATGCTGTAATACCCACTGATCCGAATCTATTCCAGTATTTTGTCCAGCCTCCTTCGATAGAAGTGGTATATGTTGGGAGAAGTTCTGGATTACCTGTAGAGAATGATTCTGTGGTATAGAATCTATAATCGGTGAGGTTTCTTGCACTTGGAGGAGCGATGCGTCGTGAATAGCTCAAATTGAAGTTATGCATCGACTTGGTTCTATAGGAAAGGTGTATGGACGGACGCCAGTTGAGATAGTCTTTGTCTGTATTGCTTGTGGTGTAGCCGTCGATATTGCACCATAGTTTTTCATATTCCATTCTGATGCCAGGCTTCACGACAAACCTGCCCCATTTCTGTTGAAGAGTAAAATAAAGGTCATATTCGTTAGAACCTACTTCTCTGTCGAAGCTTCGCATTATATCATTCACATAAACCTCACCAGCAATAGTATCATAATCTATATAATAAGTATCAGGGCTATACGAATAAGAAGCGCCGAGGCCAATCTCGCCGTTTTCTGAATAAGGCAGAGAATAGTCGAGGTTGAGGCCGCAGCCTAGATCATTATAAAATGATATCTCTCTATAATCTACATTCATCCAAGGCTGTGCGGTATAATATCTTTTCTGGTAATCATTGTCGCTACCATCTGCTATATTGCCAGTCATTCTGAGGCTGATGTTATGGCCATCGTTGTTGAACTTATGCATATATTGCAATCCGCCATGGAAGAAATTACCATGACCGGATGACTCGCCGTATGTCTTATAATGATACATTCCTGAATCTTGCATATATTCATGACGGAAAGTCTCGTTGAAGCTCTCGCTTCTTGAAGTGTTAGGCCATCCTCCGACCCATACGGAGATGGTGTTCATGGTGTCGATATTATAATCGAAGTTGATGTTGAAGCCACCGCCATAATTGTTAGAGAAGGAGTCTCCGTTGTATGTGGTATGGTTTGTTGTATCGAACGCATTGTCGAAAGATGTGCTATAACCATTGGTGTAGTTTTTCCATTGTGAATAAGAGCCATTGACATAAAGGTTGAGCGACATCTTCTCATTAGCCCATACATACGAAGCCCAAGGTGAGGCATTTGGTGAAGAAGAAGCTCTCAGTCCAAAGCTGAGGAACTGGTTCTTTTTAATCTTCGAGTTTGTGACGATATTGATGATGCCGCCATCACTGTTAGAAGAATAACGCGCAGAAGGATTCGTTATCACCTCAATTCTCTCAAGCGCGTTAGCAGGCATCTGCTGTAAATATGTCTTGAGATTCTCTTCGTTCAAATTAGATGGCTGACCGTTAATCCAAATCTCTACCGATGAGACACCGCGCAACGACACATTACCGTCAACATCGACCTCCACTCCTGGTGCATTCTGCAACGCATCTGATACTGTACCAGTCTGTATGCTCGGGTCCTCACTTACGTTATACAAAGTCTTCTCACCCTCGCTACTGAACAAAGGACGCTTCTCAACGATTACAACTTCATCGAGTCTGGTGCTTCCTGGCTTCATCTTTACCACTCCCAAATCCATATCAGAAGTGACATCGATAATGCTTCTTATCGATTCATAACCAATAGAAGACACCAAAAAAAGATATTTACCGTCAGGAATATGCTCCGCCTTGAAATATCCGTTCTCGTTAGACGAGGCTCCTGAAACAAAGACAGAATCTACTGCTCGCATAAAACCTATATTGACGAAAGGCAGTTTCTCGTTGTTCAAACTATCAACCAGAACTCCGCTAACACTATTCTGTGAAAACAACTGAATATTAAACAATATCAACGACAATATAAAAAGGATCTTCTTCATGATTATATATTTATTAAAAAATTGCTTTTTTGAATCCCCAAATTTAAAGCAATTTTTCATTGGTTTGTTTTTTAGTTTCAAAAAAATAACAGCTGAAAGTGTCAGCCTATTGCCTTTATGAGACAATCAGCAGAGGCTCTGTTACAAGCTGTCGGAACGTCATAAAGCACACTCAGTCTCAGCAATGCCTTGACATCGACGTCGTGTGGCTGACTTGTCATAGGATCCCAGAAAAATATGAGATAATCTATCTTTCCTTCAGTGATAAGGGCGCCTAATTGCTGGTCTCCTCCCAATGGTCCCGACTTAAGACATTGTATGTTAGGCAACACTTGCGACAATATCTTTCCTGTGGTTCCGGTAGCATAGAATTCGTTGCCTAATAATTTATCGGAATGTTCTGATACCCATTTCAGAAGATCTGGTTTTTTAGCGTCATGTGCAACAAGAGCAATAGTTTTCATATGTTTTTTTATTTATTCAATTAAGGTCCAAAGGTAAAAAATAATTTATAAAATCTCTATAAAAAAATAAGGTCTAAAACAGAATTTTACCCGCTTTAGACCTTAACGTCATTATTTCATTTTAATGAGCTATACTTATTTAATGATAAGTTTTTCTGTCTTCATTGTTCCACCTAAAATCTTAACGAAATATACACCGCTTGGGAAGTCTGAAACGTCTATTGTTCTGCTGCCGCTGAAAGCGAATTTCTTCATTTCCTGGCCTTGAGCATTAAGAATCAAGACGCTTAACTTACCATTTTGATAATCTGATGAGAAGTTAACATTTGAAGATGCAGGGTTAGGGAATATGTTAACGTTGAAGTCGATGATGTTTTCATTAACAGCAACATCACTGCCATCGAGAACGTTGATATTATTACTATAAGTAACAACTTTACCTGATACTCTCAAGACAGGGTTGTCTGGCAAATCACATTGAGGACATGAGTTTTGACCATTGACGCAGTCAGGATAGTTAGGGTGACATTGGTCGATGTAAGTTGGGTCTAATTCGTAGAAGATATTAGCGCATCCGTTGCTTACATAGTCAGAGAGGTCGAAGTCCCAAACCATTGCGATGCTACCTGGGCACCATCCTGAACGTTCGTAAGTCCAAGTACCAGCTTGTGGTTGGCATCCTGCTGGGTTAGGGTTACATGTTCTCCACAAGTGTTGGTCATAAACCTTAACGTCGTTGATTCTTACGCCGTGTGTAGCTTCATAGAACTCAGCAGCATTGCCTGTGTTGTATGAAGTACCGCCTGTTGTGTAGCTGCTCCAGTTGTGACCTGTTGTGATGAGTTTCAATCTTGCTGCTTCTGTATATTCTGGGAATGTATAATCAACATCAGGGATTGGTTGTTGGTTAGCATAGTCGCCAAATGAGAAGATGTCGAACCAGATTTCATCAACATTAGCATAAGCGAATTCTGGAGCACCTTTTGTCATTTCAAATGTAAGTGTTGGGTTATATCCGTTGCCATTCCATGACTCGAAGTATAATTCAAATTCTACCAAGCCTTGGAGTACAGAAGTGAAGTCTGTTACATCGAGATTGTCTTCACATTCTACGCCGAAAGGAGTTGTGTAGCGGAAGAGCTCCATCCATTGTCCGCGGTAGTTTCTAACTTTAACACCACCAACGCGGTCGTATGTGTCGCATACACCGTCAACACAGTTGTGATCGTATTGAGCCTTGATGTTGTTGAAAGCGCCTACGTGAGTTGGCATTGCATAGTTACCAACAGCTTTGTGAATTGAAGGTGTACAGATAAGGTCGCCGTTCATTGTTGTTACGTTGACGTTATCATATTCCTTTGTTATAGTGAATGAAGATGTTTTTGTTGTAACGTTACCGCCTGAAGTAGTGACGCTGACAGTCATATCAAATTCGCCATAACGAGATGGTGTCCAATAGTTATAGAAGTAACCGTTTTCTGGGTTATTAGGCTCGTCAGTACTCAAGACAACATCTTCACCATCGATAGTACATCTTACATCTTCGAAATGGAGAGCATCAGCGTGTTCAACTTGGAGGCTGACGTTCAAGATGATAGGTTTCAATTCTGGAAGATATACGTTTGTTCCATCGTAAGGACGGCGGATTGTGATATCTGTTGAATATGCCATTGGGTCGATTACCTCGAAAGTCTTCACTACATCTGGAGCTGCGAGCCATTCGTCGTTACCAGCTTGAGTAGCCTTTAAAGAGACAGTACCTGTTTCACCTGTGAGTGTCAAGACATTGCCGTTCAAAGTAGCTGGACCGCTAATCATTTCGAAAGAAACAGGAAGACCTGATGTTGAAGTAGCTTCTAATGTATAAGGAGGGTTTATTGTCAATTGTTTTGGAATGTCAGGCAAGTTGATGTATTGCATGTTACCTTCTGGCATTTGACGAACCAAGAAGTTGTCGAAGCCGCCTGTACCGCCTTGGCAGTGGAAGAAGATACCGTCCCATACTTTATAGTCGCGCATATCGCCTGAACCTGGAGTCATGCCCATATTGAGTTCTGTAGCTTCAGAGAGCTGCATCCATTCGCCCCAGTTTGTTCCGTCGAAATCTTTAACGAAGACTGTCAAAGAGCCTGCGCCGTCGTATGCTGAGAAGTCGAATGACATTTTGTATCTTGCCCAACCTTCTTGACGGTAGTTGCTGATGAGGAGGTCTGTTCCGTCAGGGAGAACGATGTTTGGATGTCTGTCGTTGCCGCTACCAGCAATGCGGAGATAAACGCCGCCGTCGCCATCAGTCATGCCTTGGAGGATATTGCCATCGCCGTCGGCGTCATAACCTACACCAGCGAAGACACCCCACCATGCTGGAGTGATGTCAAATTCAAAGTCGATGATGCCGCCGTCTTTGAAGTTGAAATTGAAGTTGCTTGAAGCCTTACGTGTTGCTGTTCTACCAACGCCTGGACCGCCGTATGGATAGTAGATAGCAATACTTTCATTTGGTGATAACAAACCATCACAGCTGTAGTCAACGTCGAAGTCTTGTGAGCTTGATGCTGTTTGATAATGTGTTGACCAGTTGTCTTGTCCGTTGAGACATTGAGTACCTATTGAATAATTGTCGAAATTGATTACGTACTCAACTTGTGCGTTAACCACAGTTAAGCACAACATCATTGATAATAATAAGAATACTTTTTTCATTTGTAAAATTTTTAATTATTTATTCCATCCACCATACCTTAGTTTCTCTTGTGTCGCCATGACTCATTTTCTTAACTTGCTCGTTATAGTTATCATAGTTGTAAGTCACCTCTGATTGTGGGTATGGCAATCTATATGTAACGAGTTTTTGATGATCAATTGTTGTAGGAGTTGTAACGCCTGAACCTATTGTACGACGTGTGAGGCTCCATGCTTCATTAGCTTGACGGAAGAGATCCAGCCAACGTTGTTGATAGATGAATTCGAGATAAGCTGTTTCATCATACATGAAGCTGTAGTCGAGATAAACCATCTCATTCATGACTTGTGAAGCATAAGCATCAGAGAGCGCCCAAAGGTCTCCGCCGTCCAATATTGCCTGAAGTTCTGGGTATATATATTTATATGTAGCCTCTGTTCCGTAAATAGGAAGCTGCAACCACATATAGAATGAATATTTGATACCATTTCTGATAGCTTCTTCCAATGCCATACCAAGACCGCCTGGAACTATACCTTTTGCTATCATTTCAGCTTTGATAAAGTGGATTTCTGCTGGGCTTATCATGATTTGAGGTACAAATACATGGTCGCGGATAAGGTAGAAGTTGAATGGAGAATACAAGCAAGCAGGGCCTTTAAATCCGTAGTTCTTGTCTCTTGCTGATGAGTAAGGAGTACCGCCTTCTGTTGGGGTATTAGCGTCTCTCATCTGAGGATAAGCTCTCCATGCTCCTTCAGGATAGCCATCTGACTTGTTGTTTGTGTCGAAGAAAACATAGACTCTTGGGTCGAAGATTCTGTTGTCGATAGTATCTGTTGGCTTTGACATCTGAGCGAAGACAGTCTCACCCATTCTCAGGTTTTTATGTTCTCTGAATGACCAGCCTTCATCGCCGAATGTGCTGCCAAGATATTGTGGCCATAATGCAAAAGCACCGTTACCGCTATAATAATAGTCATCTATGACAGGCATGTTGTAAGCTGTTTGTAATAACGTATCAGCGAAAGCAGGGTCTTTCTCACGCATTCTCATACCATGACGTAAGATCAAAGAGTTGGCAATCTTAGCCCATTTGGAGTAATCGTTATGATACATTACATCGTATGAACCGAGGGTATAGTATTGGTTGCCGAGAGATGTGACGGCACCTGCATTATTCAATATTTCTCTAGCCCATACTAATTTTGACAATACTGACTTATAGATAGACTCTTGAGAATCGTATTTTGGTTTTCTGTTTGCTTCTGTATCATACCATATATAGCCGGCTTCTGAGTAAGGGATATCGCCGAACATATCGGTAACTTTAAGAGTTTTGTAAGCATCTAACACTATAAGCTGAGCTCTTACTTTATCATCTATTTCGTTATCGCCTGTTGTTGCGCACATCTCATCGAGACGTTTGTCGATATCGTGGATATTAGCCAAAGCCAGATAGTAGTTATTCCAAACAGCATCTACGCCAATGCTATAGTTGCCCCAAGCTTCTGATGTAAGAGCACCGAGTTCTGTCTCAGGATAGAATATTTCATTCCAAAGATAGAACTGCTCGTTACTGTTCCAGCAGAGAGAGTTGACAACGCCGTTAAACATCGGGCCGATATCAGTACCTGTAGGACTCATTGGGTTTTTATTCATCTCTTCGAAGCCTTTTGTACATGAGCCAAAGAAGAGAGCACCGACTACTGTTGATGCTAAAAATATGTTTTTGAGATTTAATATGTTCTTTTTCATAATTTTTCTCCTTCCTTAATTAAAGACCAAATCTAAGTGAGAATATAAATGAACGTGTCATTGGGAATGAACCATATTCAAGACCTTGAGCGTTACCAGTTCCCAAAGTTCCTTCAGGGTTGATATTGTCTGGTAATGACTTATAGATGTAGAACAAGTCACGTCCTGTCACAGATATTGATGCGTTTTGGAACACTTTAAGTTTTTGAAGTATTCTTTCTGGGAAAGTATAGCTAAGTGTTATTTCGCGCATTTTAATCCATGTATTGTCAACGATACCTGGAGTTGTGAGGTAGTTGCCCCAACCGCCGTAGTTAGGCATATATTTATAATAGTAATGTACCACCTGTTCGTTTTCTGTCACATCACCTGTTTCAGGATTTACCTGGACACCTGGCAATACAACGCCATAGTTGCCTAAGAAGTTGCCTTCTGCATCGTAAAGTGGAAGACCATTGCCTTCACGTTCGTACAATGTCTCATTGCTTTGGCCTGTCTGCATTGCGATAACGTATGAACCGCAGTAGATCTGGCCGCCGAGTTTAGCATCGATCAATGCGTAAACAGAGAGGTTCTTGTAGTTGTATTTCATGTTGATACCGCCTGTTACAGCAGGAGCGCAGTTGCCTACAGGAACGCGTTGGTTTGTCTTGAGATATTCTGTACCTTCTTCATTGAGAACAGGACGCATATTACCTTCGCTGTCTTCTGCATAAACATAATCCCAGCCGTAGATTGTACCATATTGTTCTCCTTCTTGAACAGCGATAGCTGGACCATTAGAGCCCCATACTTCTGACAAGATATACATGTCGGCACCGCCTAAGTCGACGATACGGTTAGTGTTTCTTGCGAGGTTAAGACCTAATTGAAGATAGCTGTCAGGTCTTTGGTACACATTGTAATTAACGATAGCCTCGATACCTTTGTTAGTAACAACACCTGTGTTGATACGAGCACTGCTTGAACCTGATGACACTGCCATTGGTGAAGCGAGAATCTGATCCCATGAATAGATGTCGTAATATGTGAAGTCCATATTGACCTTATCCCAAAGACCGAAGTCAACACCTACTTCGTAAGAACGTTGACGTTGTGGCTTCAATTGAAGTGGAGGTACCTGTGTTGGCAATGTTGATGTCAACTGACCGCCAAATGAACCTGTGTTGTATGTGAAGTCTAACTGATAAGGACTGTCGTCACTTGCTGTCATAGCAGCAGAACCTCTTACCTTCAAGAAGCTGATAGGTCCCCAGTTGATTTTGAATGCTTCTGTCAAAATGAAGCTCAATGTTGCAGATGGATAGAAATAGCTGTTGTTATCCATAGGCAATGTTGATGACCAATCGTTTCTTCCTGTCAAGTCCAAGAAAAGATAGTTTCTATAAGATACGTTCAAGAAACCATACAATGAGTTGACTTGTTTTTCATAACGTGACTCACCAGGAAGCATGCTTGTTGTGAGAGGGTTAGCACCACCGCTGATGTAGTTGTAGAATGTGTATAAGTCAGCATAAGCCCATGTGCCTGTGCCTGCCCACAATCCGTATGTGTTTCTGTAATAACGTTCACCACCGAATGAAAGTCTTGCGTTGAACAATGAACCGAAGATATAGTCTTTATGAGCTGTCAAGAGGAAGTCTGCATCAAGAGTATAGTCTCTTGTCATGTTTTGCTTGTAATAACCACCTGTCATTCCATCAGCTGCAGTAGGCTTGTTCTTTGTTTCATATTGATCTAAGCTGAAGTCGAGAGCAGCCTTTCCTGCCAATGTCAACCAATCTGTGATATCGTAAGTGAGGCGGAATGAACCGTATGCCTTATCACGATCAAGAGTTGTGTTGTTGTTATAGAATGACCAGAATGTGTTTGAGTTGATATATTGGAATGGATAGTTGCCCCATTCTGTCATTGTACCGTCAGCTTGTTCATATTCCTGTGATTCGATGCCTTGCCAGCTTCTTGGCCAGCTGTAGAGAAGACCTTTGTTGAAGTTGCTGTAAGATTCACCGAGAACAGGTGAGTTGAGACGATGATAATCGAAATATGTGAAAGAGATGTCAGCTTTTATCTTTTCAGAGATATTCAACAAAGAACCGACATTGAATGTTGTCTGGCTGAGGTTACAGTTGTCGATGATAGCATCAGAGCGGTCATCAGTGATAGAGACTCTTATTGAACCGAAGTCACCAGCATTTTGGAAAGAGATATTGTTGGTGAAAGAGTGAGAGTTCTTGTACAACATGCTGAGGTTGTCTGGCTGTGGAGAATAATTTCTTACAGAACCGTCCCACCATATCATCTGAGTTCCGTCCATGACAGGTCCCCATGAAACAGCGCCGCCATAATAGCCGAATGTTGTGTTGGTAGATTCACCTTCAGGGCCGTTATCTGAGTTATAGTTGCCATTATAAATATAATTGCCATCAGCGTCTTGTGTCAAGGTTGGAGTCATGAAAGAAACAGGACCGCCAGCGCCATATTTATTTTGAACGTCACGGTAACCGTAAGGTGAAGTCAACTTGTATGTTGATGAGAAGTTGATGCCTAGACCTTTTTGTTTCTTACCTTTTTTTGTTGTGATGAGCACAACGCCATTACCACCACGTGAGCCGTAAAGAGCAGCAGCAGTAGGTCCCTTCAAGATGTTGAGGTCTTCGATATCTTCCTGGTTGATATTGTTGAGAGCAGTACCCCAGTCCTGACCGCCGTCCCAACCAGTGACGCCGCCTTCGTTAGTCATAGGGACACCGTCAACGACAATAAGAGGCTGGTTGTCGCCAAAAATACTGTTGTTACCACGGATAACAATACGTGAAGAACCGCCAGCAACACCGTCACCAGTGATAATCTGAACACCGGCAGCACGACCACTCAAGGAGTTGATGACGTTGTCGCTACCAGAACGTGTCAAATCAGCGCCGCTGATGTCTTCTGTTGCATAACCCAATTCTCTCTTCTGACGTTTGATACCTAAAGCTGTGACCACGACATTGTCCAACATCATGGCATCGGTACTCATAACGACATCGATTTTGTTTCTTCCATCGACAGCTATATTCTGTGTCTGATAACCGACATAAGAAAATACCAGCGTATCTCTGGAACCAGCACTGATAGTATAATCACCATCAATCTCTGTGATTGTACCATTACTTGTGCCTTTGACCTGAATTGTAACACCCGGCAAACCGTAACCATCTTCTGCTGAAGTTACATAACCGGAGACTTTAATATCCTGTGCCTTAAGGGTGAATCCCATACAAAGGAAAAGGATTAAGAAAAAGTAAACTTTCCTCATATCAATAAAATTTAATTTTCGAAAATAAAATTCCCACAAAAATAATAAATATATATATAAGTTTACACAAGTATTTTCTTAATTTTGTGAAAAATTAAAACTATAAAAAATGGCTAAGACTAAAACTGTATTTTTCTGTAAAGAATGTGGTAATGAATCACCTAAATGGATAGGTCATTGCCCTGGTTGTGGAGCATGGAACAGCTATGTTGAAGAGAGTGTTGCTGTTGGTAAGGACAGCAAATCGGTGAAGAATTCCATACTTCCGGAGACTAAGTCAAAGCCAACCCGCGTCGCTGAAATAAGCAGCGTGAAAGAAGCCCGCATCGACCTTGGTTATGAGGAGCTGAACCGTGTTCTAGGTGGCGGTCTCGTACCAGGCTCTCTCATACTTCTAGGAGGCGAACCTGGCATAGGAAAGTCAACTCTTCTGCTACAGGTAGCTCTAAAGATAAAAGATAAAAAAGTACTTTACGTCTCAGGTGAAGAGAGCGCTCAACAGATAAAAATGCGAGCAGATAGAATAGGCATACAAAACGAAAACTGCCTCATACTGACAGAGACAAATACAGCAGACATCATCAGACATTTTGAATCGACCAAACCCGACATCGTAATCATTGATTCAATACAGACATTGGAGTCGCCTGCCATAGATGCCACAGCCGGCAGCATAAGTCAGATACGTGAGACCGCCGCCGAGATGAACAAAATTGCCAAGGCTCATCATGTGCCGACATTCCTCATCGGACATATCACCAAAGACGGAACCATAGCCGGTCCAAAGATACTCGAACATATAGTCGATACCGTCATTCAATTTGAGGGCGACCGTCACTACGGATTCCGTATACTACGCACCGTGAAAAACCGTTTCGGATCATCATCAGAGCTAGGAATCTTCGAGATGAACGCCGCTGGCCTACGTGAAGTCAGCAACCCAAGCGAGATATTGCTTTCACAAAGAGAAGAGAACGTAAGCGGCATCGCCGTCGCTGCCATGGTAGAAGGATTACGTCCAATGATGATTGAGACCCAGGCTCTTGTGAGCACTGCGGCATACGGCACACCACAACGCAGCTGCACCGGCTTCGACACACGACGTCTCAATATGCTGCTAGCCGTATTGGAGAAAAGAGCAGGATTCCGACTCTCATCAAAAGACGTCTTCCTCAACATAGCCGGCGGTCTGCGCGTCGACGATCCCGCCATCGACCTTGCCGTGATGGCAGCCATCTTGTCGTCGAACGAAGACATCGCCATAAGTAACAGATACGCCTTCGCAGCAGAAGTTGGACTCTCTGGAGAAGTACGATCCGTCAATAGGGTAGAAGCTAGAATAGCTGAAGCCGACAAGCTAGGAATGGAAAAGATATTCATATCCAAATACAACTGCCGAGGCCTCGACACATCGAAATATAACGTAGAAGTAGTGCCGCTGGCAACGATAGGTGACTTGTTTAAAGAATTGTTTTAAAAAAATTCAGAATCTCAAAACATCAGAATTAGAATATGTTTAAGACACGTTTTGTTAATTGCGTAAAACTTGCAGGACCAAGTGCTTTCAAGACAATATGGTGGCTCACCAAGATAATGGTGACATTGTCATTCGTAATATTATTGTTGCAATATTTTGGCATCATCGAATGGATTTCGTATTGGCTCACTCCATTGTTTTCACACTTCGGTCTTCCTGGTGAAGCAGCGCTCGCATTCGTCTCAGGTTATTTCGTCAATTGTTATTCCGCCATCGCCGTGATGACGACCCTGGATTTAAGCACAAGAGCAGCGACAATTTTGGCTGTCATGGTGTTATGTTCACATAATATGATTGTGGAGACGACAGTGCAGCATAAGACAGGTTCTACTGTGTTGAGCATAGTGTTAATAAGGACGTTGTCGGCATTTATTCTAGCTTGGGTTTTAAATAAAATCATGCCGGGCAGTTTTGAAAATATCGTTGTCGAAAACTCTGTACAAGAACAACTTACATTCGCAGTAATGCTGAAACAATGGGCGCTACGAACAACAAAAAATGTCGTCACGATGGCATTGTTGGTATACCTTCTTACAATATTACAAAAGGTGCTGACAGAATTCGGCATAATACAATACATCTCAAGATTCCTGAAACCCGTCATGATTTTCTTCGGATTGTCGCCTAAGACAGCATTCTTATGGTTAGTATCAAACACATTAGGATTGGCATACGGCGCTGGCATCATGATAGAAGAAGCAGAAAAAGGGGAGACCACCAAAGAAGAAAACGATCTCTTGAACAGACATATCGGAATATCGCACAGCAATCTGGAAGACCTCCTTCTTTTCTCAGCAGCCGGCGGCGCATACCTCTGGATGCTGCTGTCACGATGGGCGATGTCGTGGGTGTGGGTGTGGTTGAAAAAAATTAGTATGAAGATGACCCGATGACTTTAATCGTAAAAAAAATCATCCAATAAATTTTTTTTCGTAAAAACGTCGTTATTTATACACCTTATTTTTATAGTATCATTAAAAAAACTATGATACTTTATCTTAATTTTCTTTTACAATTCATTGATTTTTAAATAAATAAAAAAAAAGTTTATAAAAATGTAAAATTTACAATTTTTATTGTAGTAATTTTGCACGCGAGAAACGTTATCTACGACGTCTCATTTTTCGAACAAACACATTTATATATATGGTAAAGAATTTAGTCATTGTTGAGTCTCCTGCCAAGGCAAAAACCATAGAGGGTTTCTTAGGAAAAGACTTCGTTGTAAAATCAAGCTACGGTCATGTCAGAGACTTGAACAAGTCAAACTTAAGTTTAGATATGGACAACGGTTTCCAGCCTTTGTATGATATTCCTTCAGACAAGAAGGCATTGGTAGCCGAGTTAAAGAAATTAGCCGAGGGCGCCGAAATGGTGTGGCTCGCATCCGATGAGGACCGTGAAGGAGAATCTATTTCATGGCATCTTTTCGAGACATTAGGATTACAAGATGATAAATATCGTCGTATCGTTTTCCACGAAATCACAAAAACCGCTATAAACCACGCTATCGACAACCCACGTAAGATTGACATGGACCTCGTCTCTGCACAGCAGGCACGCCGCGTCCTCGACCGCCTCGTAGGTTATGAATTGTCACCGCTACTCTGGAAAAAAGTGAAACCATCACTCTCAGCAGGTCGCGTTCAGTCTGTCGTAGTACGTCTTATAGTAGAATGTGAAGAAGAGATAAAGAACTTCAAACAACAAAGCGCATTCCGCGTAACAGCAGTGTTCACATTCACTATCGACAACCACGAATACTCACTCTCTGCAGAATTGCCACATCGTTTTGAGAAAGAAGAAGACGCTCACGCTTTCTTGCAAAACTGCAAAGATGCAGCTTATAAAATCAAGTCTGTCGACAAGAAACCTCTTTCCAAATTACCAGCTCCTCCTTTCACAACATCAACATTACAACAGGAAGCAGGACGTAAGTTAGGTTTCTCCGTCAGCAACACCATGCGAATTGCTCAACAACTTTATGAGTCGGGTAAGATCACTTACATGCGTACCGACTCCGTCAACTTGTCACAATTCGCTCTCATGTCAGCTAAAAAAGAGATTGAGAACTTGTACGGACCACAATACGTAAAGAATCGTCAGTTTACAACAAAGAGCAAAGGCGCTCAAGAAGCTCACGAAGCTATACGTCCAACATACCTCGACCAACAGACTATAAAAGGTACAGCCGACGAACGCAAACTCTATGAACTCATCTGGAAACGCACCATCGCTTCTCAGATGGCAGAGGCTCAGATTGAAAAGACTAACGTAAGCATTGAGATATCTAATTCTGACAAAGAATTCACAGCAAGCGGCGAAGTAGTTTTATTCGACGGTTTCTTGAAAGTATATACCGAAAGCAGCAGCGACGAACAAGGCGAATCAGTCAACACAATGTTGCCTCCTCTCATCGTAGGTCAAGCTCTCGAATTGGAAAAGATGGAAGCTCAACAAAGATTCACACGCCGTCCTCCTCGCTACACCGAGTCAAGCTTGGTAAAGAAAATGGAAGAACTCGGCATCGGACGCCCTTCAACTTATGCTCCTACAATCTCTACAATACAAAAAAGAGGCTATGTTGAAAAGAAAGACATCCAAGGTGAGGTCCGCAACTATAAAGTCCTAACTCTCAAAAAGAACAAAATCACAGAAAAGATAGGAAAAGAAACCATAGGCAATGAGAAAGCTAAACTCGTTCCAACAGACATAGGTATCCTCGTCAATAGATTCTTGATCCAGTTCTTCGAAACAATCGTCGACTATAACTTCACAGCTAACGTTGAAAAGGAATTCGACAAGATTGCTGAAGGTGAATGCAAATGGAACAGCATGATCAGCGATTTTTATAAAGACTTCCATAAACAAATAGAAGAGACATCTGACAACTCTGGCAAGTTCAGCGGCGAAAAATTCCTCGGCGTCGACCCTGTCTCAGGCAAAAACGTATTCGTGAAGATAGGCCGATTCGGTCCTGTAGCTCAAATCGGCGACACCGACTCTGAAGAAAAACCTAAATTCGCCGGATTGCATAAAGACCAAAGCATTGAGTCAATAACATTGGAAGAAGTGCTCGACCTGTTCGCATTCCCACGTACTCTCGGAGAATACGAAGACGCCGAGATACAGATTGCCATCGGACGCTTCGGTCCTTATATCAAACATAAAGACACATTCTACAGTCTCACAAAACTCGACGACCCTACATTGGTAACTTTCATGAGAGCCGTAGAAATCATCGAATCAAAACGTAAAACAGACTTAGACAATATCGTTTCAACATATCCAGAAAACGAAGATTTGAAAGTTCTCAAAGGACGCTTTGGCATCTATATCAGCTTGAACAAGCAAAACTATAAGATACCAAAGACATACGACCCAACAAACTTGTCATATCAAGATTGCATGGATATCATCAACGATCCAAATAACGCCTCAAAGAAAAGAGGAAAAGCAAAATAAAGACAAAAGACTTTGGTCATTAGTCATATCAATGCGCTTCCAGCCAGTTGGTTCCAGTGTTGAGATTCACTTCAATAGGAACAGAAAGCGGGAGCGCATTTATCATTTTATCCTTGACAATAAGGCTTAAGCTGTCTAGTTCTTCTTTATAGACATCAAAGACCAACTCATCATGAACCTGTAATATCATCTTGGATTTCATATTGCATCCTATCATCTCGTTATGGATGTTAGCCATAGCTATCTTAATCATGTCGGCTGAAGTTCCTTGTATAGGAGCATTGATTGCATTTCGTTCAGCGAAGTTACGAACCACACTATTTCCTGCGTTTATGTCTTTTAAATAACGACGGCGGCCGAGCATTGTCTCAACATATCCATTCTGTTTGGCAAAGTCAAGCTGTCTGTCGATATATTCCTGAATGCCAGTATATTCTTTAAAATAATTCTTTATAATCTGCGATGCCTCACTTCTTGAAATGCCAAGACGTTCCGCCAAACCGAAAGCCGACATTCCATAAATGATTCCAAAGTTAACAGCCTTTGCATTACGACGCATCTCTTTTGTGACATCTTCAATCGCAACATTATACACACGAGAAGCAGTGTCGGCATGAATATCTTTGCCGCTACGGAATGCCTCTTGCATTACAACATCTCCGCTCAAATGAGCTATAATCCTCAATTCTATCTGCGAATAATCCGCTGCAAGCAGTATGTGATCTTCATCTCTTGGAATAAACGCCTTCCTTATCTCACGACCCTTGTCGGTTCTCACAGGAATATTCTGCAAGTTAGGATTGTTAGAACTCAACCTTCCAGTGGCAGTGATAGCCTGATTGTATGAAGTATGTATCAAGCCGTCATTGAGATTCACCAATGAAGGAAGCGCATCAACATAAGTAGATTTCAATTTTGTCAAGGAGCGATAGTCGAGAATATTCTTAACTATAGGGTTCTCATTGACTATCTTTTGCAGTATGTCTTCTCCTGTAGGATATTGCCCGGTCTTGGTTTTCTTGGCTGGCGCCTTGATATTCAACTTCTCAAAAAGTATCTCGCCAAGCTGCTTTGGTGAGCCTATGTTGAACGAAGTTCCTGCCATCTCATAAATGTTATTCTCTATCTCACGTATCTCCTTCGACTGTTCTTCACTTATCTGTCGCAAGCCTTCTATATCGATTTTAACACCATTTGATTCCATCTTGGCCAAAACATTAACCAACGGCATCTCAATAACATGAAACAAGCCTTCCAGCTTTTTATCTGTTATGACAGGTTTGAATTTCTCATAAAGCTGTAATGTTATATCAGCATCTTCAGCTGCATATTCTTTCACTTTCTCAACAGCCACATCTCGCATGCTTATCTGATTTCTGCCTTTGCCGATAAGTTCCTCTATGGCAATGGTGGTATAGTCTAGAAACACATCGGAAAGATAATCCATGCCGTGATTCTGTTCAGGATCTATAAGATAATGAGCAATCATAGTATCCCAAAGATTATTCTTTATCTGTATGTCATATCTGGCGAGAATAGACAAATCGAATTTTATATTGTGGCCTATTATTGTCTTTTCTTCGTTTGAAAATATTGGCAAGAATTTATTCAGCAACAACTTGCATTGTTCTTTGTCGGTAGGCAATGGAATGTAATAAGCCTCATGCACCTTTACTGAAAATGACATACCAACCAATGAAGAAGAGTAGATATCTAAACCTGTAGTTTCAGTATCAAAAGCGAAGACATCATTATCATTCAACAATTTGATAAGTTCTTCAATCTGATTCTCATCATTCACCAAATGATATTTATGATCTTGAGTCTGATGATTGCTCTTTGTTGAAAAAGAAGAGAATACACTGCTGTCATCATCAGGGCTTCCAAAGAGATCGAGCTGGCCGTTTAACTCTGAACTCTGAACTTTGAACTCTGAACTCTGAACTTTGAACTCTGAACTCTGAACTTGTTGTCTTGTTGTCTTGTTGTCTTGTTGTCTTGTCTTAAGTCTCGACATAAAGGTTCTGAACTCCAGTTCTTCGAACAACTGTGTCAGATATTGGTAGTTAGGTTCTTTTATTTCAAGACATTTCTCGTCGAAGTCGAGAGGCACGTCAATATTTATTGTTGCCAGCTGTTTTGAAAGAAGACCTTGTTGAGCAAAGTTGATTACATTTTCACGCATTTTTCCTTTCAGCTTGTCGGCATTGCTGATGAGGTTTTCCACAGAATCATATTCTGCCACTAGTTTAGAAGCGTTTTTCTCGCCTATTCCTGGTATTCCAGGTATGTTGTCGGAGGCATCTCCCCATAGTCCGAGAATGTCTATAACCTGTTCTGGACGAGCTATACCATACTTATCGCACACTTCCTTAGGACCCATAACCTTTGCTGGCTCACCGCCCTTAGCAGGTTTATAAATGAAGATATTGTCACTTACCAGCTGAGCGAAATCCTTGTCAGGAGTCATCATAAAGGTGGTGAAGCCTTCTTTCTCAGCCTTTTTTGCAAGAGTTCCAATTATATCGTCAGCCTCATAACCCTCACACTCATAGATAGGGATATTGAAACCTTTAATGATTTCTTTGATATAAGGGACAGAGATCTTGATATCTGGAGGTGTTTCTTCACGATTAGCCTTATAGTCTAGGAAGGCATCGGTTCGAAGTGTAGGAGCGCCGAGGTCGAAGGCCACTCCTATGTGTGTTGGGCTCTCATTTTTCAATACGTCATACAAAGTATTGAGGAAACCCATTATAGCCGAAGTGTTAAGTCCTTTTGAATTGAGTCTCGGATTCTTGTTCAAGGCAAAATAAGCTCTATATATCAATGCGTATGCATCCAGTAAAAACAATTTTTTCATCATTACAATTTTATATGTAAAGATATGAAAAACATTTAAGTTCGCATCACAAAAACGACAAAAATATTTTATTCACAAACTTTTGATTATCAAGCTTAATTTTTTCACTAACTCAAAATAATCAAAAAAAAATGTTTTCATTAAAAAAAATAGTTTAACTTTGCGAAGATTTTTTTCTTGAGCAGAAAATATTTATTAACTTAAATTTTTAAAATCATGGCAGACGTAAAAGAAAAAGTTGTGTCAATCATCGTTGATAAATTAGGCGTTAATCCTGAAGACGTAGTAGAAACAGCAAGTTTTACAAATGATTTAGGTGCCGATTCACTTGACACAGTTGAGTTAATCATGGAATTCGAAAACAAATTCAACGTATCAATTCCAGACGAAGAAGCTGAAAAAATCACTACAGTGGGTGATGCTTTAAGATATATCGAAGAACACATTGGATAATATAAGCAAATAATATATGGAGTTAAGACGAGTTGTTATCACCGGATTAGGTGCTATCACGCCAATAGGCAATACTGTTCCTGAGTTTTGGGAATCATTATGTAAAGGTGTTAATGGCGCTGGTAATATAACCCGTTTCGACTGCACTAAGTTCAAGACACGCATCGCATGCGAGGTCAAGAACTATGACCCACAACAATTCTTTGACCGCAAAGAAGCTAGAAAACTAGACTTATACACTCAGTTTGCTATCATAGCATCTGACGAGGCGATCAAAGACTCAAACATCACTAAAGACAATACTGACTTTGATGAAGTTGGTGTTGTCTTTAGTTCTGGTATAGGTGGCATCAACAGTTTCTACGAGGAGGTCGCAGCATATGCCACCGGCGACGGCACTCCACGTTACAACCCTTTCATCATACCTAAATTATTGCCAGATTTGGCAGGCGGCCACATCTCCATCAAACATGGATTCCGTGGACCAAACTTCTCTACAGTTTCAGCATGCGCCTCTTCAGCAAATGCTATCACAGAAGGCTACAACTGCATCCATTACGGCATGTTCCCTGTAGTGATAGTAGGAGGTTCTGAAGCAGCAGTCTCTCCTCCTGGCATCGGCGGTTTTGAAGCAATGCGAGCCATGACAACACGCAACGACGACCCTATGACTGCATCACGTCCTTTCGATGCAGAACGCGACGGATTCCTCATGGGCGAAGGCTGCGGCTGCCTGGTATTGGAAGACTACGAGCATGCAATAGCACGCGGAGCTAAAATATACGGGGAAATAGTAGGCTGCGGACTCTCTTGCGACGCCTACCACATCACAGCACCTCACCCTGAAGGACTAGGAGCAATGATGTGTATGCAACGTGCCATAAAAGCAGCTGGATTGCAAACCACAGATATAGATCATATCAACACTCATGGCACATCAACACCTGCAGGAGATATTTCTGAAGCAATGGCAATAAGCAATTTGTTTGGAGAACATATAGCAAATATGCCTATCAACTCCATCAAATCAATGACCGGACACTTGCTCGGTGGTTCAAGCGCAATAGAAGCAATAGCAACAGTATTGTCATTGCGCGATAGCATCATCCCTCCAACAATAAACCATTTCAACGACGACCCTTCAATAGACCCTAATCTAGATATCGTCTATTGGAACGCCCGTCAAAAAGAAATGACTTATGCCATGAGCAACGCATTCGGCTTCGGCGGACATAACGCAAGTATCATATTTAAGAAACATCAATAAAAACTAAAGCCTTGTCTCTATTTGCATTTTTAAGATATAAAAATAGTGAAGATAGAGCATTGGCAAGTTCTATCCATAACATCTTCGGCTTCTATCCGAAAAATATAGAGTTGTATAAACTCGCTTTCACACATAAGTCGTTATCCTCAAAAACAAAATCAGGACTCACTATCAGCAACGAACGTCTAGAATACCTCGGAGACGCCGTTTTAAGCTCTGTAGTGGCAGAATTCCTGTTCAAGAAGTTCCCAACAAAGCAAGAAGGTTTCCTCACCGAAATGCGCTCTAAAATCGTTAGCAGAAGCTCATTGAACAAGCTTTCAATAAAGTTCGGCCTCAACGACCTTATCCATTACGCAAAATCACACGAACAGCATAAGTTCAAGTCAATGGGTGGTAATGCCTTCGAAGCCTTCACTGGTGCACTTTTCCTCGATTTCGGATATAACTTCGCATATAAGATTATCGTCAACCGCGTGATAAAAATGCATATCGACCTTGTAGAACTAGAGAAAAACGAAAAGAACTACAAGAGCAAACTCCTCGAATGGGGACAAAAAGAAAAACATAATGTCAACTTCAAGCAGATATCATCAAAAGGAGCTGGATACGACAAACTCTATGTCATCCAAGTTGAAATAGACAACAAAGAATACGCTCAAGCCTCCGACCATTCCATTAAAGGCGCTGAACAGCTCGCTGCAGAAAAAACATGGCAGATGATGATGGAAAATAATAAGGAAGAATAATACCTTATTCTGAACTATTTTCATATCTTTGCACCTACGAAAACCAATATTTTTTTGAAACATGGCATCTCATAACGACTTAGGTGCTTTGGGCGAACAATTTGCGCTCGAGTATCTCCTTGAAAAGAATTATCAAATCCTTGAAACTAATTGGGTGTGTGGACACAAAGAAGTGGATATCATCGCAAAAGACGGTGATACTATCGTATTCGTAGAAGTGAAAACACGTCACAGCAAATGTCTAGTAGACCCTGAAATCACCGTCGATTATTACAAACAACGTCACCTCATATGGGCTGCAAACTCATACGTCAACCGCTATCAATATGACTTAGACGTTAGATTCGATATCATTGCGATTGTTGTAAACCCTAATAACGAAAAAAAGATAGAACACATCGTTGATGCATTCTATCCTTCTCTTAAATAGGCTAATGACTAAGGGCTAATGGCTAAAATTTGTCTGTCTTTCGACTTTCGTCATTAGCCTTTTGTTAATGGTCAATTATCCAACACTGCTTCCTGGAGCGACAGGCTGACTTGGTGACATAACAACCAATCTTCCGTCTTTGTCTTCAGCTGACAAGATCATGCCTTCGCTGACGATGCCTTTCAACTTACGAGGCTCGAAGTTAGCGATGAAGCATACTTGCTTGCCTACTAATTCTTCAGGATTTGGATAATATTTAGCGATTCCTGAAACGATAGTACGTTTGTTCATACCGTCGTCAATCAAGAATTGTAATAACTTATCTGCCTTTGGAACTTTAACGCATTCTAAAACAGTACCGACTCTGATATCCATCTTGCCAAACTCATCTATATTGGTGTTAGGTTTGATTGGATTTGGAGCCCATGCGTTGAGTTCGTTTTGTTTCTTTGTCTCTTCCAATTTATTGACTTGAGCTGCAACAGTCTCATCTTCAACTTTTGTGAACAACAATTCAACTTCACCGATAGCAGTTTCTTCTTTCAATAAAACTGTTTCTTTAGCTTGATTCCATCCGCTTACTTCCAAGCCAATCATTGATTGTAACTTCTTAGCTGAGAATGGCAAGAATGGCTCTGACAAGATAGCGAGTTTAGCAACGATCTGCATTGACAATGCGAGAACTGTCTTAACTCTTTCAGGATCTGTCTTGAATTGTTTCCATGGTTCGTTTTCTGTGAGGTAACGGTTACCAAGACGAGCGAGATTCATCAATTCTGACAAGCCTTCACGGAATTTGTAATTATCGAGAAGGTTAGCGATCTTATCAGGATATTGATTCATTTCTTCGATAGCAGCTTCGTCTTTTTCGTTGAGGTTGATCATAGCTGGTATCTTACCTTCGAAATATTTATGAGTAAGAACCAAAGTACGATTTACGAAGTTGCCGAAGATAGCGAGTAATTCGTTGTTATTTCTGTCTTGATAATCTTTCCAAGTGAAGTTGTTATCTTTTGTCTCAGGAGCGTTAGCTGTCAATACATAACGAAGTACATCTTGTTTTCCAGGGAATTCTTCGAGATATTCGTGCAACCAAACAGCCCAGTTACGAGATGTAGAGATCTTGTCGTTTTCGAGGTTAAGGAATTCGTTAGCTGGAACGTTTTCAGGAACGATATAATCGCCGTAAGCCTTCAACATGCAAGGGAATATGATACAGTGGAACACGATGTTATCTTTACCGATGAAGTGAACGAGTTTTGTTTCTTCATCTTTCCACCATTTTTCCCAGTCAGTACCTCTTTCGTTGCAGATTTCTATTGTGTTAGAGATGTAACCGATAGGAGCATCGAACCAAACATAGAGCACTTTGCCGTCTGCTTCTTCAACAGGGACAGGAACGCCCCAGTCGAGGTCGCGAGTAACAGCACGAGGTTGCAATCCATTGTCTAACCAGCTTTTTACTTGTCCGTAAACATTAGGTTTCCATTCTTTATGACCTTCGATGATCCATTCGCGGAGCCATTGTTCGTATTGATCTAAAGGAAGATACCAGTGTTTTGTTGCTTTCTTGACGAGTTCAGCGCCGCTGAGAGCTGAGTGAGGGTTGATGAGTTCATCAGGGCTCATTGAAGAACCGCATTTCTCACATTGGTCGCCGTAAGCGTGGTCGTTGCCGCATTTAGGGCAAGTACCGATGATATAACGGTCTGACAAGAACTTGTTACGTTCTGGATCGAAGAATTGTTCTGATTCTCTTTCGATGAATTTGCCTTCTTCGTAAAGTTTCTTGAAGAAAGCAGCTGCTGTCTCATGGTGAGTCTTAGAGCTTGTACGAGAATAGATGTCGTAGCTTATGCCGAGTTTTTCGAAAGAATCTTTGATTATATTGTGGTATCTATCGACGATATCTTGAGGAGTACAGCCTTCTTTTTCAGCTTTGATAGTGATAGGCACGCCGTGTTCATCGGAGCCGCCGACAAACAAAACCTCTTCGCCTTTCATTCGCAGATAACGAACGTAAGTGTCGGCTGGGATATATACGCCTGCCAAGTGACCGATATGCACAGGGCCATTAGCGTATGGTAATGCTGTCGTTACTGTGTAACGTTTAAAATGTTTGTCGTTATTTTCCATTGTCTATGAAGTTTTATTAGATATTAATTAAGGTGCAAAGATAATAAATATTTTTCTGTGAAGTGTTAATAAGATTAGTAAATAGAAGGTGTGATAAAGACACGCCAGGAACCATTTTTTTCGCCTCGTTCTATATAATTACATTTCAATAAATGATTAACTAATTTCTTTACTGCTGACATATTGATACCTAACTCATTTTGAATATAATCAAGAGTGACAACAGGTTCTCTCATCATTAGTTTCAATATTTTAGCATAATTCAATGAACGAAATTCAACTCTTTCTCCATCATACCACCAAAGAAGTTCATCACGTTCAGTTAAAAAACATACATCATTATAAATCTCACGAGCCACTAATCCTGTAAAATATTGCATAAAAGGTTTTATCGATTCAATAGATGCTTGCGCTCCAACATTCGGATTTGAACCAACTAATAAATCTGTTTGATGCAAAGCTTCAAGATATTCCCATTTATTACGACTACGTACCACAATCATTGGATAGCCGTGTTTAGATAAAATGTAATTCATAATCAAACGTGCTATACGCCCATTTCCATCTTCAAAAGGATGTATTCTTATATAACGATAATGAAATAAAGCTGCTAATTCAACAGGCGAGAGCTTTCCTTCTTTTTCAGCCTGATTATACCAATCTATAAGATCTGTCATCAAAGCAGGAGTTTCTTCTGGAGAAGCATAATCAAAACGATCGCCATAACGAGTAATGACACTGTTTGGTCGTGTCTTGTATTGACCAGCGTGAATTACATAACTTGTAGTAAAACCTCCAGGAAGATTTTTATAAACAGTATAATCTTCACGTAACATGATTTTATGTAATGTACGAATAAAATTTTGAGTTAAAGATGAATCCTGTATTAAAGACTCTTCATTCATCATTTTTAAAGCAACATTACTTGCAGCCATATCTTGGACATCCTTAATATTTGCTTCACCTATAACCTTTCCAAAAAGCAGCAAAATCTCTGTCTGACCATACGTCAAAGTATTACCTTCGATATGATTTGAATTATAATTAAAATCGACAGTAAATCTACGACTCAATTTTTGTCTGTCATCTTCTGATAAAGGCTGAATTTTATTCCATGCCTCTATAGCTTTTTCTAATGTTAAGTACTTCATAATTTTTTTGATTTAAGATTATAAATTCTTTAAAAGGTGGCTGTATAGCCACCAATTTACCTACAAAGATACTATTTTTTATCTTTAAATATGTTTTGTTGATAAATTTTTCCTAAACTTTTTTTCCTTAATTTTGTCTTTCATTAAACTTAAAATAAAACCATCATGATAACTTTTGAACAAGACATCCGTAACGAAAATATCAAAGACATCGCCAATAAATTAATGTGTGCTGCTCGCACCGCACCGAAGGCAAGAGGCACCGACAACCTCGTGCTCGCTGTAGCAACCGACGACACCATCGTCGCTCTGGCGAAAAAGATGCGTCAACTTGCTGCTGAACGCAATATGGAATTCCTTAACCGCGACGCAGAAAATATCATGAACAGCGGCGCCGTCATTTTATTCGGAATGAAGATAAGTCCTCTCGGATTGAACTGCGCAGCATGCGGTTTCCCAACATGCGGCGACAAACCTAAAAACGTGCCTTGTTTCTTCAACGCCAACGACCTCGGCATCGCGATAGGCTCTGCTGCAGCTCTCGCCGCCGACTTCAGAATAGACAGCCGCGTCATGTTCTCTGTAGGTCAGGCAGCTCTCGACCTCAAGCTCATGCCTGAATGCAGCATGATACTCGCTCTCCCACTCTCAGTAAGCGGCAAAAGCGTTTTCTTTGACAGAAAATAATTCAATTCATAATTCTTAATGCATAATGCATAATTAACTTATAAATATTAAAAAAGCGTTACCTCATTGTGAAGTAACGCTTTTTAATTATGAATTGTGAATTACGAATTCTGCATTATTTAATAACAAGTTTCTTTGTTACCATTTGTCCACCGATAACGTTCACAAAATACATTCCAGGTGCTAAGTCTGAAACGTCGATTGTTGTTGTTTCGCTGAATACAAAGTTGCGAACTTCTTGTCCTTGCATATTCAAAATGTGAACACAGACTTTTCCTTTTTCATAGTTTGTTGTCAATCTCAAGACATCGTTTGCTGGATTAGGCAACAAATTGACTTCAAATGGATCTTTGTGGTCGATTAAAGTAGGAACTTCTGTGATTGAGTTCACGTCATTGCTGTAAGAAACGACCTTGCCAGAAACTCTCAAGATTGGGTTGTCGGCTGCTGAACAGTAAGTACATGTCTGACCATCAACGCAATCAGGGTGATTTGGGTGACATTCATCGATGTATGATGGGTCGAATTCGTAGAACAACTTAGCGTGACCAGCAGCAACGTAATCGTTGAGACTGTAATCCCAAACCATACCTAAAGAACCTGGGCACCATCCTGAACGGTTGTAAGTCCAAGTACCAGCTTGTGGTTGGCAGCCAGCAGGGTTAGGGTTACATGTTTGCCACAAATGTTGGTCGTAAACCTTGTTGTTATTGATGATGATGTTATGAGTTGCTTCCAAGAACTCAGCAGCGTTGCCTGTGTTGTAAGCGTTGTTTGTACCGCTGCTCCAGTTATGACCTGTTGTGATTATCTTCAAGTTAGCCTTTTCTGTTTCAGGAGCGAAATAATAATCTATTTCTGGAACTGGTTGTTGGTTAGCATAATCGCCGAAGTCGAAGATACCGAACCACAATTCGTTCATGTCGATATATTTATATTCAGGAGTGCCTTTAGTATAATCGAAGATAGCGATTGGATCGTAACCGTCGCCATTCCATGTTTGGAAATATAATTCAAATTCTACCAAACCTTGAAGCACTGTTGTATAGTCTGTTACATCTAATTGATCTTCACACTCGCCACCGAAAGGTGTCACATAACGATAAAGCTCAACCCATTCACCACGATAGTTCTTAACACGGCAATAACCAACTCTGTCGTAAGGGTCGCAAGTGCCTATACAGTTGTGGTCATATTGCAATGTGATATTGTTGAAAGCGCCCACGTGTGTTGGGAACGCATATTCATTATAACCATATTGCTGTGATGGAGTGATCTTAAGATCTCCGTTCATCGCTGTTACGCTGATGTTATCGTAAGTGTTTGTAACTTCGAAAGTATTAGAAACACTTGTTGTTTTGCCACCTGATTGAACGATAGTTGCTGTCATGTTGTATGTTCCATAGTCAGCAGGTTTCCATGAAGCATACCAATAACCGTTTGTTGGGTCATCTGGATAAGCTGTCATCAATTTAATTTCTTCACCGTCAACGTCACATGTCACTGATTCGAATTTAATAGCGTCGCCATGTTCGATATAAGCGCTAAGAACCAACATAACAGGTGAATTCAAATCTGAAACATAAACCATTGTTCCGTCATAAGGACGACGAATAGTGATTTCTGGAGTGAATTCTTCTGGATCTACAACTTCAAAAGTACGTGTTACTGGAGGAGCTGCTTGCCATTCCGTGTCATTACCATTTTGGTAAGCTTTAACCTTAACGATACCTGATTCGCCTGTCAATGTCAATGTGTTGCCATCTAATGTTGCTGGACCTTGTAAAAGTTCAAATGTAACAGGCAATCCTGATGTTGCAGATGCTTGCAATTGAATAGGTTCTGCGAAAACCAATTGATCAGGGATGTTTTCGAAATCGATAAATTGTGATGCCAAACCTGCTGGGATGTGACGTACTAACAAGTTATCGTAAGCAGCTTTAGAACTGTTCAAGAAGAAGATACCGTCCCATTTTGCTGGGTCGAAACGGTCGCCTGAACCTGGTGTCAAACCGGCATTCAAACCTTGTATTTCTGGAATTGGCTGGAACTCACCTGTACAACCGAAGTCAGCGAATAATGTAACGCTACCAGCTCCATCGTTAGCTTCAAGGTCAATCATGATTTTCCAACGAATCCAACCCACTGAAGCATCGTATGAGAATTTAACAGGCATTGTGTTGTCTGGCAAAACTATACCGTTAGCAAACTTAGGATCTGTACTTGCCTTACCTGATGTTGTGAAATAGATACCGCCGTCTTGTGTTGGCAAATTAGGATTTGGTGTTGTTGGCTCATAGTTCATTGGAGGTAAAACAACGCCATCGCCGTCAGCGTCATAACCTACACCGAAAACTGATCCCCACCAGTCGTAATACATATCTATTTCAACTTCAATAGTACCGCCTTCTGAGAAATCGAATTTAAAGTCAGGTGTTGACTTATGTGTTGCAATTTCACCGTAATTGGTGTTAGCATTGCTGAAGAATACACCTAAAGTCTCATCTGGTGTTGTTGGCAATCCGTCGCCTAAATAGTCGACTTTCATTTGACCGCCGCCTGCACTGTGTGCTCTTGCAACCCAGTTATCTTGTCCGTTTAAAACACCTTCATTATAGTTGTTAAAATCTTTTGTGATGACAGTCTGTGCATTGACCGACAACATCAAAAAGATTGAGATGAATAATAATGCAAATTTTTTCATATTAAATAATTTTTAACATTAAAATTATTCTTTAACAACTAATTTTTCTGTTGTTGTATTTTCACCCATAACTTTAACAAAGTAAACACCAGTATTTAAGTCATTGATGTTAACTGTTGTTTCGCCGATGAATGAAAATTCTTTAACAATTTGTCCAACAGAGTTGATGATTTGAACTTCGTTGTTACCGTTGAATCCGCTTGAAATTGTCAATTCATTTTTAGCAGGATTTGGGAACATTGCAACAACGTTAGCCATATTTTCTGATACTGATTCTGTATCTAAAACTGCTAATGTTGAAACGCAAGCGATGTTCATTTGTGCATAACGTTGTGACATTTCGAATGAGTTAACGCTAGGTCCGATGAGGTCGTTGCCACTGTGGATATATGGGCTATAGTTTTGATAATCTTCGAAAGGATAGATACCCATGAAACCGTTTTGGTTGAATGATGTGTGGTCGCTGTCGCCTTGGTTGAAGTTAACGTGACGAACTTGCATTTCTGGGAAATAAACATTAGCAAGGTTCATATAATATTCACCGATTGGTTCAACGCTGTTAGGATAGATCAAGTCGATGTGGATTTCTGAACCTGGGTTTAAGTAACCGTTCATGTCGTTGTTGAAATATCCAACTACATTCATACCCATTTCTGCGCAATATTCTGCGTATGCTGCACTACCAATCAAACCAACTTCTTCAGCGCCGAAAGCACAGTAGATGATAGAACGTTCAAATGAATATTGTGACAAGATTCTTGCTGCTTCCAAAACTGATGCAACACCTGTAGCATTGTCGTCAGCACCTGGACACATACCTGAGTAGCTGTATGAATCTAAGTGGCTACCGCAAACTACATATTCTTCTGGGTTTTTAGTACCCCATTGAATAGCAATGATATTTGGAGCACATGGATTGCCATAGTATGAAACTGGGAATTGTTCTGTTTCAAGAACTTCCAAATTATCAAATTGTTCTTGAATCCAGTTAGCAGCATCGTAAGCCTTTTCTGAGTTGTAATATCTTTCTTCGTAAGCTTGTAAGTATTCAACTGTTGCTGTCAAGTTTTCAATGCTTACTTGATCCATGAATTCTCTAACTTTTTCATCTTCTTCTGTTACTGAAGGAAAGTCGCGAGTTGCCTTTGCTAATTTTGCAGATGTATTGCTGATAGCAATCATACCATCGTTTTTAGCTGGTCTCAAGTTTGCATTCAAAGGTTTTACAATCATCATGTCAGCATTTGAATAAAGAACTTCCATATTGTTCTTTTCGTTTGTTGCATAAGTTGATTGCTCATTTTCGTTGCAGTAAACGATGAAATATAATTCGTTAGAAGCGAATGAATTTTCATCTAACAAAATCATATTTTCATTAAGGTTTTCTGATGTTGCAAGAACAAAGTTATCATTGTAATAATGAATGTTAATGTCTTGTCTTGAAAATAATTCTTGTAAATTTTGTTGATTTTTAACTTTGATCATGACAAAATTTTCAGCATACATCATTGTTGAAACGAATAATGCTAATAAAAGTAATAAAGTTCTTTTCATTTTTTATTGATTTAGTTTGTTAATATTTTTCCAATACTGTGAAAAAGATTCCTTTGCAAATTTTGGCAGCTCTCTTTTATTTCCCCATTTCTTTTTTACAAAATATCCTAATTCTATATCTTTAAATCCTGAGCCATGTTTATCCATATTTTTTCTGCTACTCATTTTCTTTACCAGATGTGAAAGAAAGTTTCTTTCTCCAATCAACGACTTATCATCTTTAACAAGATCTTTTCTGTTTTCTAAAAATAAGTCTCTAATAGGAATATCAACAGGACATACATCATTGCATCTTCCGCATGAGGTACATAATGAACAGAAATGAGAATATTCTTCCATTCCTTTTGTTATCGGCAATATTATAGAACCGACAGGTCCAGGAATATGGTTTTCATATATATGTCCACCTATTGTGTTAAAGACCGGACACACATCTGAACATGCTCCACATTGGATACAAGACAAAATAGCTTTTTGTTTCTCTTTCTTTAGAATTTCTGTTCTGTTGTTATTAAGCAAAACCAGATATAACTTCTGACTTACATCTCCTTCTTCAATAGCTTTGTTTATTAATGTATAAAATGAAGATAAATTTTTGTTAGGTTCATAAATTGATGACATAGGCAACAAGACAGACAACTCATCAACAGAAGTTATCATCTTATCAATACCTGCAACTATAATATGGATAGGAGCAAATGTTGATGATTTCAATATGTTACCTTCGTTTTCTGTTATAACTACAGTACCAGTATTTGAAATCAGGAAATTAGCACCTGTAACAATAGCCTCAGGATTGTAAAAGTCTTGTTTTAATAATTGTCGGGTGCAGTTTGTAAGCTGCTTGGCATTGCAGTTTTCCTTTATGCCGAATTTTTGTGTGTAAATTTCAGCAATTTGTGATGTGGTTTTGTGTGATGCAGAAGAATGAATACTATAAGGCTCTTCTTTATAAAGATCGCAAATAAAGTTGCCTATATTGGTGTCGACAACTTTTATTTTCTTATTTTCAAGATATGATGCCAATTCTATTTCTTCTAATGTAGAACTTTTAGATTTTAGGACTCTCTTGACTTTTTCCTGACTTATAATATTATAAATCATCTGTCTAGCGTCATCGGCATCATTAGCCCACAGTATTTTGCCTCCTTTTTTGGTAAAATTGGTATCGAAATCAAACAAGAGCTTGTCAAGTTTATTTAATGCCTTAATTCTAATATTGAAAGCCCTTTGTTTTTCGAGTTCAAGGTCGGAATAATATTTGGTATAGTTTTCAGAATTAAGCACAAAATATTGATAACGAGACATCATCATTTCATGATGCTCATCGTCGAATGCAATATTCCTAGCATTTTGATTGAAAACTATACCATTATCATTCATAAAATATTACTGTAAGTTTATTTTAGCAACTCTGTTGGCGTGACGTCCGCCTTCGAAATCTGTTGTCAAATAAGCTTGAACTATTTCCCAAGCAAGTTCATTGCTGATGAAACGACCAGGAAGTGTTAAAATGTTAGCGTCGTTATGCTGACGAGCCAATTTTCCTAATTCAACATTCCAGCATAATGCTGCTCTTACATTAGGATGCTTATTGGCAGTCATCTGTGCGCCGTTGCCGCTTCCGCAAAGTATGATACCCATCGGATAAACGCCGTCTTGAATATCTTGTGCAATTGGATGGATATAATCTGGGTAATCTACGCTAGCCTCAGAATCTGTTCCATAATCTTTTACTTCATAACCGCTTTCTTGCAGTCTTTCAATGAGATATTGTTTCATAGTGTATGCACCATGATCACAAGCTATAGGAATTAATCTTTTCATACTACAATTGTTGATAATTTTTTACAAAATTAAAAATTATTTCAAATCATAAAATCTTTTTTCTCACTAATTATGAACATTTTAGAAAATTTTCACATTTCAATCAACATTGCTATCTAGCTATAATTCAATGCTTAAATAGTTATCAACAATTTTATTGTTAATAACTCTGTTTTTTGTTAATAAAATTTTAAAAATTGTGAGTTTTTAACAAATTTTCTCTTTTCAACAATTTTTATCCATCATTATTAACATTATTTTACAAAGTTATCAACATAAAAAATCGATGTAATTTATTGATTATATTCGATATAACGAGTTATCAACAATAACTTATTCATTCTATTTTTCTTATTAATATTTTTTAAAATTAATTTATAAATAAATAAAAGAACAAGTGCGTGTCAATTTCTTTTCCAATTAACTTTTGAAAACAATCCGCTTGTTGCTGTGAAAACAACATAGAATGGATATATGAACTCAAGAGGCAATGCCCACCTCAATATTTTATCTTGATTCATGAAATTTGTGATGCTTTTCAAAATTGGAAAATCTACGAGGAATTTAAGCAATGTTAACAAAATATAGAGACTCCAAAGCGCAGGTATGAAAAAGGCGCTTAAAAACAAGGAAACTATGCTTAAATTGAAAAATAATACTGCCAATGCTGTAGCTATAATCTTCCAGTTGGTATATGACTTGCTTTTTGATACCCACCTTCTTCTCTGCTTGAAAAATTCTTTTACAGTCTTACAAGTATTGGTTTTTACAATAGCTGATTTGTCCAGCAAAAATCTTACATTTTTATGACCATAATTTTTAACGAATTGTTCTAAAAGAAACATATCGTCGCCTGAAGCTATGTTGAAGTCGTGACGTAATTTCTCAACTTTCAAAGCGGCATTTCTTTCGTATGCCATATTCGCTCCATTGCACATGACAGGAAATCCTATAGCTGCTGAGCCTGCAGTGCTGCCAATCAGACTCAAATGTTCTAAAACTTGAATCTTTTCGAATAAATTGTTGGCTGGCGACAACAAAACAGGAGCCAATATCATCTTGCATTTTTTTTCCTGATAGAAAGATACAATACTCTCAATCCATCTTTCTTTTAGCAAGCAGTCGGCATCTGTAACTATAATCAATTCATTTACAGAATGATGTAATGCCTGTGAGATGGCTTTTTTCTTGCCTTCGTATTCGGCTTCCAAAAGTTTTATGCTGATATCTTCATGTGATTCTATAAAATCTTTTATCATACTTATGGTATTGTCTTCTGAATGGTCATCAACAATTATTACCTCAAAATATTCTTTATTAAAAGTCTGATTATAAAGAGATTGTAATAATTTAACTATATTTTTATCCTCATTGCGAGCTGCTACAAGGACTGATACTTTTACATTTATTTCATTTTTTGCATGACAAAATCTTTCTTTTAGATTATAAAGTCCAAAAGTGAAGGCAGTTATGATAACAATATAGAATGCAGTTATCACCAAAACTATATTTAATATTATCTGAAGCAATTCAAAGTTCATTTTTATTTCTAAAGAATTTTAGTCTGTATGTTAAAATCAATCCTATAAAAGCTGGTATTGCTATGTTTAATATCCAAAGCAGCGAACTTGCTGAAAACACCATAACACCTAAAGATGAATTTATGTCGTTAATCATCAACCATTTTTCAAAGACCAATATACTGACGGAGCCTCTTACTGCTATTTCAGTTATAGTGATAAAAGGAACAATCATCATTAGAAGATATGTAAGTGAAATAGGTATCATGGCTTTGAAATAAGTCAATGGGATGTTGAAAGCCCATACTAAAAGCACGAATTGGAAGGTGTAGAGAAAATACCTTATATAAGATAACATTAGAATGCAAAATAATTCCTTTTTCTCATAAAGTGAGAATATCTCAAAATAATCTCTTGTCTTATCCTTTAATTTTTTAGGTATAATGAAGTGAAAATATTTTAACAGATGTATGTTGAAAAACATTATCAATAATAATGAAATCAGAACGAATATAATTACACTTATTAATATAATGTGTTTTTCATAAAAAAATAAAGATGCAATCAAGCCTAAGCTTACAGTAGCTATCATTTGGGAAAAACCACCGACTACCGAAATTAAAGAGGCTTTTATTCTGTCGCCTCTTTCAAGCATGAATATTCTTCCAATGAAATTTCCCATTCTATTAGGGAAAAACATGGCAGTGCTGATACCTGTGAAAATTGAAAGAAAAGATTTCCAATAGCTTATTTTCTCTATAGGCTTTAACTGTATCTTCCATTTAATGCCTTCTAAAAATATGTTAAAAGGAACAAGCAATAAAGCAAATAACATCAAAATGAATTGCCTGTTATCAGTGAATGAAGTCTTTATTTCTTTAAAAACATCACTAACATCCTGATTTGCAAAAACTCTCTTATATAAAATCCAAATGCCTAACAGTACTATAGCTATTTTGACTGTCAGTTCTGTGAATTTTATTATTTTTGCTTTATGATTCATTATGAATTCTAATTCCACAAAAATAATAAAAATTGGCAAAAGAAAGAATAATATTAGGTATCGACCCAGGAACAATGGTTATGGGATATAGTTTGATCTTACAGAAAGACAAACAGTTGTCACTGTTGAGGATGGGTGTTTTAAAGTTGAAACAATATGATAACCAAGCTTTAAAACTAAAGAAGATATTTGAGAGAGTTCTGGAGATTATAGAAGAATATCATCCTGATGAATTGGCCATTGAAGCTCCATTTTTCGGAAAAAACGTACAGTCGATGTTGAAGTTGGGCAGGGCACAAGGAGTGGCCATGGCAGCTGCTTTGTATAGAGACATACCCATTTTTGAATATTCGCCAAGAAAAATAAAACAGTCAATAACAGGAAACGGAGCAGCTTCTAAAGAGCAGGTAGCTTTAATGTTGCAGAAAATAATTAAGTTTGAGCAATTACCAGAATTTCTTGACGCTACCGATGCGACAGCAGCGGCAGTATGTCATTATTTTCAACGTTCACTTAATGTAATAGGCGACAACGAAGAAACAAAGACAGTAAAAATCCCAAAAGGTAAGAAATCATTCAACAGCTGGTCTTCATTCCTGGAAAATAATCCAGATAGAAAGGTTTAAATTAAAGTCGCAGAGAAATTATCTTTGCGACTCTGCGTCTCTGCGACTTTGTGTCTTATAAAGATTACATCAGTTTCTGATAGAACTGCCACCATTTGTCAGGCAATTCATTTTCCATTGTAAGGTCATAGTCTTCTCTTGAACATGGAATATAATGATGGCGTTCATATTTTGCCTTGTCTTTGCTTTTGAAAGATAAATCCATCCACCATTTACCGCTTACCTTATGGCAAAGGAAAACTATATCTTCGTTAACATCGTCAAGGTTTACGTTATAACGTTTGAAATCTTTGCTGTCTTGACTTGGATAATCGTTCATTCTCAGACTGAAGCCTTCTATAAAATACCATATCATTTGAGATAAGGTATTTGCTGTAGTATTATTGATATCCAAAGAAGGGTTATATTCAAAGAATCCTATGCAAGTCATTTTTGGGTTTATGCCTGCGTAACGTGTCATCACACAACCGTCTTCTGAAGAAAAACCATTAGGAGAGTTATAGCTGACTCCTGGAGCATCGGCAGCGCAAAATGCAGCTGTATCTATAGTCAAGATATCAGCATTTCTTATAAGAGGCTCTGTGATTTGTGGGTTATTTTTAATTTTTCCAATTCTATGAACATCGAAAAGAAGATCTTTCATTAAACTAATGCTTTGGTTATCGACATAATAGCTTTGATATCCAATATTAGTATAGTTGAAAAGGAAATTAGGCTGATGCAAAATGATATGGCTTAGATAAGAATTTGAATTTAATTCTTCCTCTTCTTGACCTATATCGAAACGCGGATCTATGGCTGCTATGTTTACCAGTTTGCCTGTGTTTTCATAAACTTGATATATAGGATATGTAAGATCTTGACTTCCACCTAAAATTATTGGCACTATGTGATATTTCATCAAAGTCATAACAACTTTATTAAGGGCGAAATATGTATCTTCAATTCCAAATCCTGTCCTGATATTTCCTAAATCTATGATTTTTATATCTTTCCAATGGTTGAAAAGCTGATATAATGATTTTCTTATTGCGTTAGGAGCTTCTTTACATCCTTTATTATCAAAGGAGTTACGGTCTTCTTCAACGCCTATAATAGCAAGTTCATATCCGTCAATGTCGGGAAATTCATTTTCGTCATTATAAATTGTGATGCTGTTGCCAATTTGATTTTGATGATACAAATTGCAGCTTTCTATAAAATCTTGCTTTATATTATTAAGAAAAACATTGATATCCATTGTTTTATATTTTATGTTTAATTTTTTCAAAATTATAAAATAAATCTGATTTTACTCTTTTAAAAATGTTTAAATTTGCTTATGAAAATTTTGTTTTTAGTTATAGGCAAGACCGACGAAAGTTATTTGGATACAGGAATAACTAAGTTTATCAAAAGGCTGGAACATTATATACCTTTTGAGATGAAGGTTATTCCAGACATTAAAAATAGGAAGACTCTTAATGAGGAACAGCAGAAAAAACTTGAAGGAGATTTGATATTGTCGCAAGTCACTGCCGGCGATGACCTGATACTTCTTGATGAGAATGGCAAGACTTTCTCTTCTGTGGCTTTTTCTCAGTGGATGGAAAAACAGATGAATACTGGAACAAAACGAATTATTTTCGTTGTAGGAGGTCCTTATGGTTTTTCTAAGGAAGTTTATGCTAAGGCAAAATTCAAGATAAGCCTTTCTGAAATGACATTCTCTCATCAGATGATACGTCTTATCTTCGTTGAACAACTATATCGAGCTTTTACTATTATAAAAGGTGAACCATATCATCATGTTTAAGGTTTATAAGATACAAGAATATTTAATAGCTTTAGTATTAATTTGTTTTAACAAAAAAAATAAAAAAAAGTTATTGACAAAAATATTTTCGTTTTGTATATTTGTAGGGTCTTTCACAGATTAATAAACTTATTATTAACTTTAAAAAAAATAACTATATGGAAAACTTAATTGAATTGCTAAAGCAACAACAAGAAGGCTACGATGATATCAAGGCTGAAAAGAAATTAAGCTTGTTCTATCACAAAGCAAACTCTGCAGGAATAAACTCTTTTCTTGAAGAATTTTTCGAATGGTTAATGGTGACTAAAAATATGGATTATAAAGATATCATGAAAATGACACATGAAGATTTACATGATATTTACGAAAAAGAATTCAAGAAATAATATGATAAAAAAAGCTAAATTATTATGTTTGTTAGGTTTAGGCTTTTTAATGTTAAACAGCTGTACCGAACAAAACAGCAAGACTATTTCAACAGAGATAAACAAAGAACAGATCATTGTTGAAAATCTGATGACGAGAAGAAGTGTTCGTGCATATAAAGACGAGCCTGTGCCACAAGATATTATGAATGTCATACTTGAATGCGGTGTATATGCTCCAAATGGCATGAATAAGCAGCCTTGGGAAATTCGTGTTGTAGATAACAAGGATTATATCAATGGAATTACAGATTTGTATCTTTCAGACATGGATGAAGATCATCCTCGTAATCCAAAGAAAGACCCTAATTTCCGCAATATGTTCCGCAATGCTCCTACAGTAGTATTCATTGCAATGGAACCAGGATTATGTTCTCAAGTTGATTGCGGACTTCTCGCAGGTAATATGGTGAATGCTGCATGGGCTTATGGTATTGGCAGTTGCATACAAATGGCTCCTGTTCAATTTATGAAGTCAGAGAAAGCTAAAGATTATTTGGATAAACTATCATTCTCTGAAGGTTACGAATTGCTTATGGCTATAGGTTTCGGTTATCCTGATGAACATCCTCAAGCTAAGCCTAGAATAAAAGAGAAAATAAAATTCATCGACTGATATAAAGTCAGAAAATAAAAAGGAGTTATGATTTTTTTCCATAACTCCTTTTTTTATTTATCTTGTGTGTCTTGCTATAAAATGTTTCAAATTTTCACCGCTTATATTTTTGCCTATTATTATACCATCTTTGTTAATGATAAAATTCTGAGGTATGAAAGCTACTCCATATTCATTAGCTGCAGGACAGTTCCAGCCTTGTAATGCAGAGAGATGATTGTTCCAGCTGAGGTTATCATCTTTGATTCCTTTGAGCCATGCTTCTTTATCAGTGTCTAAAGATACGCTGACTATTTCCAACCCCTTATCTTTAAACAATTCGTATGTCTCTACTACATTAGGATTTTCAACGCGGCAGTCAGGACACCATGAAGCCCAGAAGTCAATCATGACAAGCTTTGAGTTGCCTACGATTTCTGATAATGTTACTGCTTCACCATCGATGTTATTTAATGTGAAGTCAATATAAGGTTGTCCAACATTAGTACGTTCCAGCAACTGGATATATTCTTTTATCTTTTCGTAATATCCGCTGTTGAAGTCTCGAGAGAAATGTTTTATCAATTCCTTGAAATCATTCAATTTGAAAGCCCATTTGTATTTATATATAAGATAAGGTGCCAATTCATTGTCTCTGTTATTTAAAGCATATTCCGTAACAATCATTTTAACAACTTGATCATCGGCTTTGCTTAATTTTCTATTGATTTCATCCATAACAGTTTGAGTTTCAGATGCTGTAACACCGATTTTGTGATAAGCATTAAAATCGCCGTTTATCATCACATTCTGATTGTCGGCGAAGAAAGGCACAGCGCGTCTCCAGCCTTTAATGTAAAGATGATAAGCGTCGTTATTGTCGCTTTTTTTAATTTTGAAGCTGGCCTTGTTATTTTCGATAAGAGCAGAATCGATATTTATCAATTCATTATTTATCATTCTTTGAAGGTAAGCTGTCTTGCCGTTTGCATTTTGCATTTCAAGGTCTACAGTAAATTTATTTCTACTGCATGATAAGAATGAAAATAACACTAGTGTGCAAATTAATATCTTTTTCATATTCGTTTTTTAGATATAACAATTTCAATTGAGAATTTCTTCTACTTTGTTTCTTAAATCTTCGCCTCTTAAGTTTTTAGCGATGATAATGCCGTTTTGGTCGATTAAAACGTTGCTTGGTATTGAAGATACTCCATATAATTTTGCACCTTCGTTGTTCCAGTATTTCAAGTCTGAAATGTTATGCCAGATGAGTCCGTCTGATTCAATAGCTTTAATCCAGTTTTCCTTTTCCATATCTAAAGAAACGCCGATGATATCGAAGCCTTTTTCATGATATTCGTTATAAACTTCAACTACATTAGGATTTTCAGCACGGCAAGGGCCACACCATGAAGCCCAGAAGTCTATCAATAAAAGTTTAGATTTTCCGACGAGTTCTGATATTGCCATCAAGTCGCCTTCTGGAGTTTCTTGACAGAAGTCTACATAAGGTTTTCCAATATCAACGCGTTGAAGAACAGCTATATATTCATCGAGGAGTTTTGAATATTCGCTTTCTTCCTTGATATTGAAATTATTTACGAAGTCTTCAAGTTCATTCAATTCGTAGTTGTAGCGGTTTGTATAAAGAATATAAGGAGCTACGAAGCTGTTTGAATTTTTAGTCAAGAACAATTTTTGGTAGTTGTTTTCATTTTTTGATATCTGTTCGTATTCTTCTATCAATTTGTTCATTGCAGCTTCATCATTGTTCTGATCTGCTATTTGGAATTTTTCTCTCAGTTCTTTTCTTTGGTTGTTGAATTTTTTATATTCTGTATTATATTCATTAACCAATTGTTGAGCGTAAGAAGCTGTAGTGTTGAAGCTATCTCTTTTTTTCAAATCGCCGGAGATTTTAACGTCGTTGTTTTCGCTGAAGAAACGTATAGGATTTGATTCTTTTACAGTAATTTGATAATGTGTTGTAGGGTTGTTTTTCTCAACGATAAAATTAACCATATTGTTTTCCATTATAGCTGAGTCGATGGCAATGTATTCTTTATTGATCATTTTTTTCAAATAAATCATTTTGCCTTCAGCATTTTGTAATTCAACATTAACATTGAATGTTGATTTGTTGCAAGAAACGAGTGCTAATGTTGCGACTACTAATGTCAATAATTTGATTTTCATAATTTTAAATTTATATTAATTTTCTATTTGATTTCTTGAAAAGCAAGAGTATGATAAAAATCAGCATCAATGAGCTTGGCACGCTGATCATTGTTTGTAATATGACTGTTCCGAGGAGTTTGAAGCTAAATGCCTCAAGGAAGAACAATACGAAATTATGAGCTGTAAGAAGCAATATTGAATAAATGATAAACAAGCTGAATCCCATGCTATTGAGAGAAGGTTCATCATTATTGTTGATATCTTTTCTTCTTGTCAATCCGTTGATGACGTATGGTCTTATGAAAGCGGTGAACACAGTAGCAGCTGCATTTAGTCCAGGAGTTCCGTTAAATAGGTCCACTGTCATTCCTGTCAAAAAACCAAGTATGAGCAGTTGCCAATTTTTGATGTTAAAAGGCAGCAGGAAGATGAAGAGAACATATATGTAAGGATGGATATAATAGCCTAGTCTGATATTATTTATCACCAAAACTTGCAGAAGAAGCAGTCCAACAAATCGTAAAATATTTAAAATAAGTCTGTTATTCATTTTTACTTAATTGATGTTAGAGAATCTATTTCTGTTTGGTGTAAGTTTTCAATGATAAAAACGTGGCGAAGAGTGCTAAAATTAGTTGAGAATCGAATTTTAGCTGTGTTAAAATCTTTCGATTTGGAGTCTATCATTTCTTCTATTGTACCGATCATGATGTCGGCAGGGTAGATATTAGAGAAACCGCTTGTTACCAATGAGTCACCTTTTTGAGGTTGAAGGTGCAGCGGTATGTCTTTTACTGTTCCGAAGCGGTAGTCTTTATTTTCCCATGTTACGTTAGCCAGATGTTGGTTATCAGAGAATCTGGCGCTTACTACAGAATAAGGATGTAGCATGCTTATTACTGAGGCGTAGTTGTAGCTTACGTTAGCCACTTTACCGACGATGCCGTTTTCGCATATGACACCCATGTCTTTTTTTATACCGTCTTTTCTGCCTTTATCGATAAGCAGGAAGTTGTTAGCATGATAGATGCTATTATTGATAACATTAGCTGGTATAAATCTATAATCGTCTTTGGTGTAATCTTGAATTAGGGATGTGTCGTTATTGTTATGTAACTGACTCATAAGTTTGGCGTTATGATCCAATATCAGCTGGTTTTCTTCTTTGAGGAAGAAATAGTTTGAGAAATTAGATTTTGTCTTGAACAGTTTGCCTGAAATGGCGTTGCCTGTGCTTACGAGTTTACGTTTCTGATAAGGAAGATTGTTTATCATCAATATGATACACAATACTTCCAATATCAAAAACATTAATATGTTACTATATTTCTTTAAAAATCTTAGTAGGTTGTACATGACCTTATCAATCCGGATTATTTAATCAGGAATGGGAATTTGTCGAAGTTTTTAAGTGCTATTCCGGTACCGCGTGCGACAGCTCTGAGTGGGTCTTCGGCGACATGTATTGGCAACTGTGTCTTAGTGTGCAAACGTTTGTCGAGGCCACGGAGGAGAGCACCGCCGCCTGTGAGGTATATACCAGTGCGGTAGATGTCAGCCGACAATTCAGGTGGAGTTTGTTCCAATGCATTGAGAACGGCTGTTTCAATCTTTGTGATACTCTTATCCAAGCAGTATGCTATTTCTGAGTAGTTCACTTTGATCATCTTAGGAATACCGGTAAGCAAGTCGCGGCCATGAACATCGCATTCGTCAGGCGGGTTGTCGAGCTGTGTCAATGCTGAGCCTACTTCGATTTTGATTTTCTCTGCTGTTCTTTCACCGACATGCATATTATGTTGTTTACGCATATATTCGATGATGTCGTCAGTGAAGTCGTCACCTGCTGTACGTATAGATCTGTTATTGACGATGCCGCCGAGTGCAATGACGGCGATTTCGCTGGTACCGCCTCCGATATCGACTATCATGTTACCTATAGGTTCGAGTACGTCGATGCCGATACCGATAGCTGCAGCCATAGGCTCATGGATAAGTCTTACTTCCTTAGCTCCTGCTTGTTCTGCAGAATCTTTAACGGCTCTTTCTTCCACTTCAGTAATGCCTGAAGGTATACAGATAACCATTTTCAAAGCAGGAGGGAAGATGCTGTTATGGAACTTGATCATTTTGATCATTTCTCTCAGCATTACTTCAGCGGCTTGGAAGTCGGCTATAACACCATCGCGCAATGGTCTGATGGTCTTTATATTTTCATGGGTTTTACCTTGCATCATCATAGCGCGTTTACCGACAGCCATGATTTTCTGGGTGTCTCTTTGTATAGCTACGATTGATGGTTCGTCAACAACCACTTTATCGTTATATATGATAAGTGTGTTGGCTGTACCAAGGTCGATGGCTAATTCTTTATTGAAGAAAGAAAATAATCCCATTTTTACTTGTTTTTAATTAGTGTTTAAAATGACGATAACCGGTGAATACCATAGCCATATCGTGTGCGTTGCAGTAGTCGATAGAGTCTTGGTCTTTTATAGATCCACCAGGTTGTATAACTGTTGTGATGCCAGCCTTGTTTGCTATTTCAACACAGTCAGCGAATGGGAAGAATGCGTCTGATGCCATGACAGCTCCATTGAGGTCGAACTCGAAAGAATTAGCTTTTTCTATAGCTTGTCTCAATGCGTCGACGCGTGATGTTTGGCCGATACCTGATGCGTATAATTGTTTGTTCTTAGCGAGAACGATAGCATTTGAGCGGCTATGTTTTACTATCTTATTGGCAAAGATGAGGTCTTCTATTTCCTGAGCTTCGATATTCTTGTTTGTAACAGTCTTGAAATCTTCAGCTGTTTCAGTGTGGATGTCGCGTTCTTGCATCAGGATGCCGTTAAGAGCAGTCTTATATGTCTTTGTTGGGAAATCGTTTGATTTGAGTTTCAATACGATTCTGTTTTTCTTTGTGAAGAGTATGTCTAATACACCTTCGTTATACTCTGGAGCGACAATAACTTCGAAGAAAATCTTGTTGATTTCGTTAGCTGTTTCAATGTCTATTGGCTTGTTGCTTACGAAAACGCCTCCGAATGCTGATACTGGGTCGCCAGCCAATGCTGCCTGATATGCTTCAGCGATTGTTGGACGTGAAGCGATGCCGCAAGGGTTGTTGTGTTTCAAGATTGCGAATGTTGGTTCTTCAAACTCACGGATGAGGTTTAGGCCAGCTTCGAGGTCTAACAAGTTATTGTATGACAAATCTTTTCCATGGAGTTTTTCGAATACTTCATCAAGTTTGCCGTAGAACATAGCTTTTTGGTGTGGGTTTTCGCCGTAACGCAATTCGCTATGGTCGCTGATGTGGATGTTAAGGTCTGATGTTTCAGAGTCTTTTGCGAACCAGTCGTAAATCATTCCGTCGTAATGTGAGCTTGTTGCGAAAGCGTATTTAGCGAAACGTTTACGGTCTTCAATGCTTGTGCAGCCGTCTTGGTTCTTGTACATTTCCATGAATTCATTATAGTATTTTGAATCAGGAACGATAACTACTTCGTTGAAGTTCTTTGCACCAGCACGAATCAATGAGATGCCGCCAATGTCGATCTTTTCGATAATCTTGGCAGGATCGTCTGTTGACTTCACTGTTTCTTCGAAAGGATAAAGGTCAACGATAACGAGGTCGAAGGCTGGAATTCCATATTGCTTCATTTCCTCGACATCTTGTTCGTTTTGCAAACGACCTAATATACCGCCGAATACTTTTGGGTGCAATGTCTTTACGCGGCCACCGAGAATTGATGGATATGATGTCAATGATTCTATAGTCTTTACACTGTCGTCAAGTTCTCTAATAAAATCATAAGTTCCGCCTGTTGCGTAAATCTGAACATTTTGCTCTTTCAACAAAGCAACTATTTTATCTAAATTAGTCTTATAAAAGACTGATATTAAACAACTTTTAATCTTTTTCAAGGGACAACGAATTTTAAATTAAACAATATGCAATATTAACAAATATATCTCATTAAAAAAAGTATTTCAGGAACTTTTTTTCAAAAAGAAATTTGTCGGATTTACTATTACAGTTTTTATGTATAGAACCTGACAAGTTTGTGTCAATATCTATCTCTTTCTTTCTAAATGATTGAAAATTAAACAAATATTTTTTTTATTTATTTTCGTTAAAAAACTTGGAAAAAGCAATTATTTGTTGTAATTTTACAAGTTCAAAATATTTTATGGTGAATACGCGTTGGATAATAAATAAAGATGTTGACAGACAAACTGTTGAGAATTTATCGAGTGTCTTAGGAATCGATGAAAATCTCGCTACTTTGCTTGTACAACGTGGTATTGAGAATTACGACGACGCGAAAGACTTTTTCAGACCTTCTTTAACACATCTGCATGATCCTTTCCTGATGAAGGATATGGATAAGGCTGTAGAACGTATCAAGAAGGCTTATGAAGGTGGTGAGAAGATATTGATATACGGCGATTACGACGTTGACGGAACAACGGCTGTCGCCTTGATATATACCTATCTCAAGAATTTCATCAGCAAGAAAAAAATAGAATTCTATATCCCTGACAGATACGACGAAGGTTACGGAATATCATATAAAGGTATTGACTATGCTGCCAACAACGGCTTCAACCTCGTCATCGTTCTTGACTGCGGCATTAAGGCTGTCGATAAGATTGAATATGCCAACGAACGTAATGTCGATTTCATCATATGCGACCACCATCGTCCAGGCGACGAGATACCTAATGCTGTGGCAGTGCTCGACTCAAAACGTGCCGACTGCCAATATCCTTATAAAGAACTGTCGGGCTGCGGTGTCGGCTTTAAGCTAATTACAGCTCTGTCGATGAGTTTGAACAGACCAATCGAAGAGGTGTATGAACTCCTCGATCTGGTTGCTGTAAGTATAGCCGCCGATATAGTTCCTATAACAGGTGAAAATAGAGTGCTGGCTTATTATGGCCTGCTCCTTATCAATAAAAACCCTCGTCCAGGACTCGAGGCTGTCTTAAGTCATGCTAATGTGTTCCGCGTGGAAGACGAAATGCCAAGCGATTCAGAACATCCTCAGAATGTGCTTAACAAAGAAGTTACAATCAGTGACTTGGTGTTTATGATTGGACCAAGAATCAACGCAGCCGGCCGTCTGGAAAAAGCCAGCGATTCTGTAAGACTTCTTATCGCTGAGAGAAAAGAACATGCCGAGAAACTGGCTGCCTCCATAAACGATCTCAACGCTAAACGTCGAGAGTTCGATAACAAGATAACAGAAGAGGCTCTCGCCATGATAGAACAAGACGAGAAAATACTTAACGCTAAAAGTACTGTCATCTTTAACGAAAACTGGCATAAAGGCGTCATCGGTATCGTGGCATCACGTCTTACTGATACCTACTACCGTCCTACAATAGTATTGACACGTTCTAACAACCTTATCACAGGATCAGCACGTTCAATAAAGAATTTCGATATATACGATGCAATAGACAACTGTTCAGATTTGTTGGAACACTTCGGAGGACATAAATATGCTGCCGGACTTTCATTGAAACCAGAAAACCTCGCAGAGTTCTCCAGACGCTTTGAAGAATATGTGTCAGAACATATCGACAGAGAGGAACTTATCCCAGAATTGAACGTAGACCTCGAAATAGACTTCTCCGACATTACACCTAAATTCGTAAGAGTGCTGAAACAATTCGCACCATTCGGACCAGGCAATATGGCTCCAGTATTCCTTTCTAGAAATGTTGTTGATACAGGAACATCACGTTCAGTCGGAAATAAGAAACATCTCAAGCTTACCATAAACCAGAAGCATGATCCAGAATCAGTCTTCGCAGGTATAGCATTCCAAAAAGGCGATGACTATATGAGAGTTCATTCAAAAGAACCGTTCTCAATTTGCTATTGTATAGAAAAGAATTTCTGGCAAGGTAAAACCAATCTTCAGCTTAATGTAAAGGACATCAAGTTTTCTGAAGAATGATTCTTACATGCTTATTGGGAAGAAAACCACTCTGATAATAATAACCAAAGCGAAAAGTATAAGCGCAATTCCAGTCAGCTGATTCAGTCTTTTTAACATCTTTTCGGTAAAGAATCTTTGAAGTGAAGATGCAGCGGCAGTTTTTATTATGTCAAACACCATCACTGTTGTGAATATTCCTGTGAAGAATATCGTCATTGAATACTTGTCTCCGCTGAAATTGCTGGATGCTGTGGCAACGCAGGTAATCCAGAATATCCATACAAAAGGATTGAAAATATTAATGAGGAAACCTTTGCTGATATAAATGTACCATGATGGCTCGTCGTCGAATTTCTCATTCATCTTCTGTATGCTGAGGTTGGTGTTCTCGCTTTTGTTGATAATCTTGCTTGGTGACAGATTAAATGTGTATATGCCGAATATTATCAATATTATTCCAGCACTTATTCCAGCATAAATGAGGTTTTTTTCATCGGTGATGTTGAATTGTAGATTTGTCATAATCATCAGACAAACAACCATAATGTCATTTAGCAGGATACCAATGTCGAGAAGCATTGCTGATTTGAAGCCTCTGCTGATGCTTGTCTGCATCAATGTGAAAAATGAAGGACCGAAGCCCATTACAAGAGCAAGTGATAGCCCTATTACTACGCCTTCCCAAAAAATCATCTCTTATTGTTTAATGATGAAACAAAATCTTTCCAATCTTCGTATCTCTTGCCTTTCAAGACTCTAGGGAATTTTGTAGCTCCTCCAATCTTGGCTGTGTTTTCCATAAAGTCGTAGAATGCCTGTGTAGGCAGGATGTCTATATATAAGTCTCTTAAAGCTTCATCTCTTTCAACGCGATAGTCATCGTTTAAAACCTTAAGATGTTCGTCAATTCTTTTTATTGCAGCATCCTTGTCGAGAGCTTCGTCGCAGCCGAGATACCAATGATGGGCAAATGAGTTTTCATTGCGGAAACCTGCTACTGTGAATTCGTTTATTTCGACATGGAATTCATTCGAGATGTTTTCAATGGCCTGGTTCATATTGTCTTGCGACAGATGTTCGCCGACGAGGCTGAGGAATTGTTTCGTTCTGCCTGTTATGGTTATTTCGCATTTTTCTTTGTTGACGAATTTTATGACATCACCTATGAGATAGCGCCATGTTCCTGCATTCGTTGAAAGAAGTATTGCATAATCTACATTTTCTTCAATTTCACTTATTGTAAGTGATAGACAGTCTTGTTTTATATTACCGTCTTCGTCGAAGTTGTCTTCATTGAAAGGAACGAATTCATAATAGATTCCATTGTCGACGATGAGCTGCATTATGCGCTTGTTAAGGTTAACTTGATAGGCGATGTAACCTTCCGATGCCAAATAACTTTCGCTGTAAACTACTGGTTTTCCGAATAGTTTCTCGAAACTTTTTTCGTAAGGTGCGAAAGCAACTCCGCTGTGTACGTATGCCGATAAAGAAGGCCAAAGGTCGTGTATTGTGTTTAAGTTATATTCCTTGATGATACGTTCCAGAAGTATCTGTACCCAGGAAGGTACTCCAACAAGAACTCCGATATCCCATGATGGAGCTTTTTTTACCATCTCGTCTAGTTTGGTGTTCCAGTCTGTTGTCTTGGAAATTTTTCTTCCTGGCTTATAGAAATACTCGAACCAGAAAGGCAGTTTGGCAGCAGAAATCCCGGACAAGTCGCCAGAATAATATGTTCCATTATATTGAAGATGGGTGCTGCCGCCAATCATCAGGAATCCTTTGTTGTAGAAATCCAAAGTAAAGTCGTATTTTGTTGCTGCCAGTATTTGTCTAAGGCTCGCTTTCTTGATGGATGCCAACATATTGTTGGTAATTGGTATGAACTTGCTCGACGCCTCCGATGTTCCTGAACTTAATGCGAAATATTTAACTTTTCCAGGCCAGGTGACAAATGTCTCGCCGTTCAATGCACGGAACCACCAATTCTTGTACATTGTGTTGTAGTCGAAGATTGGTACATTTTTTCTGTATGTATCAAGAACATTGTCAGATTCGAGAATTTCTTCAAAATTATAATGCTCTCCAAAAGATGTGTTAGATGCTCTCCTTAGCAGTTTCTTCAATTCTTTAGTCTGTGCCTTTATAGGATCTAATCTTTTCTGTTTCATATCTATAGGGATATTTCCAACAGAATAGACAGTCTTCATTAATGAGCCAATAATCTTCGACATTTTTAGTAATTTTTATTTTATACAAAGATAGAAAAAAACTTTTGTTTTAAAAAAAAATGTTATTTTTGTAGTCAAAATATTAACAACTTAAAATTTTAAAATCATGAAAAAATTTTTACTTTTAGTAGTAGCATTCTTATTCTTAGGAATTGGTGCTCAAGCTCAATCAACAATGAGCAAAGGTCAATTGGTTGGTAGTGCAAGATTAGGTTTTGGCGGTGGTGGTATTCCTATCGCTGTTGCTGCTGACTACGGTATCGTAGATGATCTTATTAATGGCGAAGACGCTATTTCTGTTGGTGGTCAAGTTGGTATTTTTATGTACGATAGCAATATCTCTTTCACATTAGCAGCAAGAGGTAATTTCCATTATCAATTTATTGACAATTTAGACACATACGCTGGTCTCCAAATTGGTCTCCACACTAGCGGTCTCAGCTTCGGCTTCGATTTAGGTACTCGTTACTATTTTAACGACAAATTCGCTGTTGGCATCGAATTCGGCGGCTGTGGTTTCACAGGTACTTCAATCGGTGTTTCAATGAAACTTTAAGAAAAATAATAGATAAAAGAAAGTCTGTAAGTTCGCTTACGGACTTTTTTTTATTGCTAAAACTGTAACTTTTCTAATTCTTTTTACAAATCCTTTCAAGTCGAATATCTCCGCTTGAACAACATAAATTCCTGGATCAAGAAGATGGTTGTTGTCGTCACATCCGTTCCAAGAGATAAATCCTTTATTATTTATAAGACTGTTATTCAATAGATTCCTTACTAATATCCCTTTTGAATTGAAAATTTTGATGTTTAAAGTGTAAGCATTTTCATCGAAATCATAATAGATATTGCAGATGTCGTCAAAGCCATCGTTATCTGGTGAGAAAACTTCCGGAACAATATTTACCTCATTATCATTATTTACTTCTATCATGTCGTCCGACATTGAATTTATATATCCTGGTGTTCCGTAATTTACATTATAAGCTGCAGAATGCCAGTTGTTTTTATCGTATGATGGATTCTCTGATGAAATTCTTTCAAGTGAAACTCCTTGTGTCTCAATAAGCAAATCGTAATGCATCTTTTCTGAATAGAAAACTTCGTCGATAATATTTCTGCTTTTGTCACATATTACAACATGTCCTTCATCATTAGGTAAAGAAGGAAGTGATTCTATGTCCAAGAAGTCGTCGGAATCGCTATAGTATTGATATTTGACAATTTCACCGTCAGTAGATAGTAAAATATATGATTTTGGAAGTATGATCTTTCCCGTTTTGCTTATTTCCTTGACAACGGTATCAGCTGGATTTGGGAAACTCTTTTTTATAGTGCCTATCATAATTTTGCTCAAGTCGACGACTTTGTCGGAACGATTGTAAAGCTCGACATATTCAACTCCAGGAGAGATAGGATGGAACAGGATTTCATTGATGATTATATCATTATTATTAAATTTTGATGGAATTCCGAAGACGGCGTCGATTTCTTTCTCGAGAACGATGTCTTTGCAGTTTCTTACATTATTAATATTAAGAGTATATAATCTTTCTTCTTCAAACTCACGATCGAAAATAAGTTCGACGTGAGTTTTCTCATTTGCAGGAATATAAATTTCGTCAGGATGAATCTGCATTTCTTTAATGAAATAATTTTCAACATTTTGTAATGTTTCAACATTCATGTTCTGATTGAAATAGAGTTCGATGATATTGTTTGAAATAGGATTTACATAATCGAGTTTGGGAATTATAATATTCTCTTTTTTAATGGAATTGCTTTTTCCTGGAGTTCCTCCTTCATTGCAAATGGAGCTTCCCCAGTTAGCTTCGCCTGCACATGGATTTTGAGCGTCAATCTGTTCCAACGACCAACCCCCGTCTTTTTTGTAATTAGTATCATGCCATGATATGTTGAAGTCTATATGAGAAATGTGGTTGTCATCTTTATCAACCAGTGTCAGATTTGTTCCGGTATTGCTTATTTGAAAAGAATTAAATCCCAAGCATTTTCCATAGTTCGACAATTTATCCACAGCGGAATCATGACATAAAATCAGATAATCATCAGTTTGTATTTCAATGCTTTCGCATATTAGATGTTCTGTATTTCCAATGATGAATTTCCAGTCTTTTATATTGATAGGGAAGTCTGTAGTGTTGTATAATTCTATATATTCCCAATCGGGCAGATTAATCTTAGGCGATGGATCGGCCATTATTTCGTTAATGACAATATCATACTCTTTTGCATTGTAATATAAAAACTTATGTATTATTTCTTCAGATATATTTCCTTCCAGGTCATCGATATTCTTTATTCTTATAGTATGATAAATTCCTTCTTCTATTTCATTTTCGAATTCTAAAATCAAAGTAGAAATGTTATTTCCATAACTTACTTTTTTAGGGTTAACATTCTTATTTTCAAGGATGAAGTTTTCTTTCGTCAAAGAGTTTTCGCTTATTGCCTCATTGAAATTCAGCAGTAAATTAAAATCATCGATTATTTCGCAATTCACTAATTCTGGTGCTATGCTGTCGATTATCTTTACACCTATATATATATTGTCGAAATAGAATTGTTTTATGTTGCTGTTGGTGAATGTGCAGCTGAAACCAAAATGAGAATTCTGGTTCAAGGATTCGAATGTGTTGTCGAAGGCTGATGTTTCCAATTTATAGATATTGTTGCTTTCTTTGTCGATGAATATGTTCCATGTATTTGATTCGTCGTAAGTTACCTTTATAAATGTAGAGAAAGAGGAAGCTATGAATGTGTCGCTGCCACGGCATAATGTAGTCTGTGTTCCGTTTTCTAGTTTTAGTAATTCTACAACGTCTTCGCTGCCAGATTCCCCGAAACGTAAGACATATGCAATATTGCTTTTTTTAAGATTCATATTGTCGGAATATAGATATACGTCGCAGAAGTTTTTTGAAGATGGAGAGAATTTCTCTTTAATCCAAAAGCGCCATTCTGTTTCTTTGTATTTTTCATAATTGACAGATAACCATGCGTTGCCTGCTGTTTCTGCATTCAGTTGCAATTGCTTTTCATCATTGATAATAAAGAGACTGTCGCAGCCTGACCAGCTTGGGTTCTCATTGAAGTTGCCGTCAGAGAAATCGTCATGTATCTGTGCGGGGCATGATCCGCAAACGGATAATAATAATGCCAATAATAAAATAGGTCTCATAGTTTTTAGCTTTTTACATTTTACGTTTTAAAGATTAGCAATAAATTCGTATTTTTGCAGGTAAAAGTACAGCTTTTTTCTTTAAGTTCTTGATTTTTAACTATTTTTAACATTTGTGTTAATAAATGTTAAAAACGGACTTCAGAGATGATGAAAAAGCTGGTTTTAACTAAAAATGTTTAAACGAATGAAAATAGCTGTTATAGGTGCAACAGGTTTGGTGGGGCAAAAGATGTTACAGGTTTTGGCTGAGCAGAATCTGCCTTTTGACGAATTGATTGTAGCAGCATCAGAGAAATCTGTTGGCAAGAAGATTTTATATAAAGACAATGAATATACCTTGATATCTGTAGATCAAGCTGTTGAGGAAAAACCAAATATCGCTATATTCTCAGCTGGCGCTGAAGTCTCGCTTCAATATGCCAAGAAATTTGCAGCTAATGGGGCTTATGTTATCGACAATAGTTCTGCATGGCGTAAGGATATAGACATTCCTTTGGTGGTTCCCGAGATAAATGCTTCTGACATCACAATTGATAATCACATTATTGCAAATCCTAATTGTACTACAATATGTATGCTGATGGCTTTAGCTCCATTGCATAGAAGATATAATGCAAAGCGTCTTGTCATCTCAACATATCAGTCGGTTAGTGGCAGCGGTCATAAAGGTCTTAATCAGTTAGCTGCTGAACAAAGAGGTGAAGTGTCTGACAATCCAGCATATCCACACCAGATTCATGAGAACGTGATTCCTCATGGCGGTTCTTTCTCCGATACGGGTTACACTGCAGAGGAAGAGAAACTCGTTTTTGAAACCAACAAAATCTTACATTCAGATATAGCTGTCACTGCTACAGTGGTTCGTGTTCCCGTTTATGGCGGACACTCTGAGAGCATCAATGTTGAATTCGAACAGCAATTTGACATAGATGAAGTTAGGGACATATTGTCTAAAGCTTCCGGTGTCGTTCTTTACGACAATCCAAGTGAAAATATATATCCTACACCAGTTAAGGCTTTCGACAAGGATGAGGTGTTCGTCGGTCGTATACGTCGTGACTTCAGCATAGAAAAAGGCTTGAATATGTGGGTGGTTTCGGACAACATCAGAAAAGGCGCTGCCACCAATGCGGTGCAGATTGCCAAATATATAATCGAGAATTTTGCGATATGAAAATCTACAATAACTTTTCAGATTTTGTAAAAGTACCTAACGCAATAGTCACTATCGGCACTTTCGACGGCGTTCATCTAGGTCATCAGGCTATTCTGAAAGATATGGTGAAGACAGCGAAAGAGATTGGTGGTGAGACAGTTGTGATTACATTCTATCCGCATCCTCGACAAGTCCTTAATATCAATGCGGCAAACCTTCGTTTCATAACAACGCAGGAAGAAAAACTTCAGCTTCTAGAGAAATCAGGTATCGACAATGTTGTTGTTGTGAATTTCACAAAAGAATTCTCACGTGTTTCATCAGAAGATTTCATTCGCGATTATATCTTGAAATATATAAATCCAGTGAAACTCGTAATAGGTTATGACCATCATTTCGGCAATAACAGAATGGGTGACTTCAACCTACTCAATGAGATGCAAGAGAAATATAACTTTAAGGTACAACGTATTGAAGCACACGATGTTGAAAATATAGCAGTCAGCTCTACTAAGATACGTCTGTCATTGAAGCAAGGCGATGTCTTGCGTGCTAACGCCCTTCTCGGATATCATTTTTCATATATTGGAAAAGTCATCTCTGGAAATAAGATAGGCAGACAAATAGGCTATAGAACTGCAAATATCGAAGTGGAAAGAGAGTTTCGTCTCATTGAAACTCCAGGTGTTTATGCAACATACGTTGATTATGAAGGAAAAGAATATAAATCAATGACATATATCGGAAAGAAACCGACAATCAATGATGATGAAATAGAAAATATTGAGGTTCATATCTTTGATTTTGATGGTGACTTATACGATAAAGAGATAAAAGTTCGTTTTGTTAAAAGAGTTAGAGGCGAACAGAAATTCGAGAGTCTCGATGCCTTGAAAAAACAAATTCAGATTGACGAGAAAAATATTAGAGAGATATTATAAATTATTGATTAACAACATTAAAATTTATTTGATATGAAAAAACTATTAACACTTTTAGTTATGATGTGCGTAGTTTCTTTTATGAAACCTGCACAGGCATGTACAAACTTCTTAATCACCCCAGGTGCTTCTGCTGACGGTTCTTCTATCGTTTCATACGCAGCAGACTCACACGTACTTTATGGTGAATTGTATCACTATCCAGCTGCCGACTATCCAGAAGGAGCTATGAGAGAAATCGTTGATTGGGACTCAGGAAGATACGTAGGCAGAATCCCAGAAGTTGCTCATACTTACAACGTTGTTGGTAACATGAACGAATGGCAGCTCGTTATCGCTGAGACAACATATGGCGGTCTTCCAAACTTAGGTAATCCAGAAGGTCTTATCGACTACGGCAGCTTGATTTACATCACATTACAACGTGCTAAGACAGCTCGTGAAGCTATCAAGACAATGGCTGAATTGGTTGCTAACTACGGTTATATGAGTGATGGCGAATCATTCTCAATCGCCGACCCTAACGAAGTCTGGATCATGGAACTCATCGGTAAAGGTCAAGAAAAAGGCGCTGTTTGGGTAGCTCGCCGCGTGCCAGACGGTTATGTTTCAGCTCACGCTAACCAAGCTCGTATCACAACTTTCCCATTGGCTAACAAGCAAAACAAAAACAGTATCACTTCAAAAAATATCGACAAACTTTTGAAGAATGCTAACATCGACTGTGTTTATGCAGAAGACGTTATCTCATTTGCAAAGAAAAACAATTTATATGCTGGTCCTGACGGACAATTCTCATTCTCTGACGTCTATGCTCCAGTAGACTTCAGCGGTGCAAGAGCATGTGATATGCGTGTTTGGGCTATGTTCAACCAAGTCGTTGACGGCATGGATCAATATTGGGATTATGCAACAGGCAGAAACATCATGCGCGCTAAACCTTACGTAAGCGGTGAATGCCAAACTCCTGAAAATTTCCCAACAAACAGAATGCCTCTCTGGGTTAAGCCAAATGAAAAAGTTAGCGTTTTAGACGTTATGGCATTCATGCGTGATCACCTCGAAGGTACAGAACTCGATATGTCACAAGACGTTGGCGCTGGTCCATTCCACTGTCCATACAGATCACGTCCAATGGGATGGGAAGTTGATGGCGTTTCATACGTTCACGAACGCGCTACAGCAACACAGCAAACAGGATTCTCATTCGTAGCACAATGCCGTCCTAACACAATCAGAGAAATCGGCGGTATCATCTGGTTCGGCGTCGACGATGCAGCAAGCACAGTATATTGCCCAATGTACACATGTATGACAGAAATTCCTCTTTGCTATCGCGAAGGCAATGGCGGTATCATGGAATTTTCAGAGACAGCAGCATTCTGGATCTTCAACCAAGTAACAAACTGGGCTTACACAAAATATGAATATATCCACCCAGAAATAGCAGAAAAACAAGCTAACTACGAAAGAGGTTGGGTTGAAGCTGTCGCTCATACAGATGCTCGTGCAGCAAAACTTTACGAGGCAGATCCTGCTAAAGCAGTTGAATTCTTGACATCATTCTCATGTAGAGAAGCTGAAAGATTGACAGCAGACTGGAGAGAATTCTACAAATATTTATTCGTAAAATATATGGACTTCAACATCAAGACAGCTCAGTCAACTCCAAAAAGCCACAAATATATAGCTCCAAAAGTTGAACAACCTAAATATAGCGAAGATTACTACAGAGCAATCATCGAACAAACAGGCGATAAACTTAAGGCTTATTAAGAATTCAGAATTCTATAAGGGGATTTCTATAAATTGCTTTGCAAATGATTTATGAATTTTTCTTTGAGAAGATTTTTGTTTTTCTTGAAAGAACATAGCGAGCTATGTGATTGAAAGAAAGGCGAAAAGATTCCAAGAAAAAACATAAAGCATGCAA
>JAFZDU010000019.1 GCA_017561025.1 Bacteroidales bacterium
AGGAATAACAAACGCCACATTTTTATGTTTCATAGGGAAACGGATGATAGATGTCATTTTTTTGTCATATAATATACCTTCTACTGATTTATATACATAATTGTTTTTTGAAACTTTTATGCTTTCTAATGAACTACAACCTGAAAATGCCAATTCTACAATTTCCGTAACACTTTCAGGAATATCTATGCTCTCCAATGAACTACATTCACTAAACGCCCATACTCCAATTTTAGTTACACTATTGGGAATGTCTATACTCTTTAAAGAACTACATCCAGAAAATGCTTTATCACCAATTTCCGTAACACTTTCAGGAATATCTATGTTCTTTAAATGCGAACATCTTGAAAAGGCTCCATTCCCTATCTTTGTTACACTATCGGGAATAACTACAGATTCTACATCATTGTCTTCAACTGACAGCACTGTTGTTTTGTCATCACTGAGTATTAATATATCATTCATTGCCATTATTCAATAGTATCAATTTCTACATATACAAAAATAATATTTTTACATATACGAAAATAATATTTTTATAATGAATATAAAATGCCAACAATATTATTTTGTAACAAAACAATGGCACTCAACGGAGGTGTTAATATTAAGACCACCTCTTCAATGCTAGGGCACGCTTCAACGATGGTTACGGAGAAAGTATATGCGACATTGCTGCCAAACACGATTGCAGAAGAGGTTGGCGACAAACTCAATATTAAGTTAGGTTAAATTAAGGACAGGACTTCGGTTTTGTCCTTTTTCTTTTTCAGGGCAGTAGAAACAGAAATTATGGGTAATATTTTGACTTCAATGAGCGGTCTTGTATGTTCGCTCATTTTTTTTGTAAAAGACTGTAGAACAGTGTTTGGGAAGTGTTTGGGCAGTCTCTCCTCCCTCATTTACTACTCTTCTTTTCAGGAGGATTTGGTAATAGTTCTTGGGCAGTATTTGGGCAGTTTTTAGACAAAAAAAGACCGACTGGACTGCCCAATCGGTCTTTTTAACTTGTTGATATTTAGGTTTTTAAACCTCTTCAACCAATCAATATTCATCTTCGTGGAAGAAGAAATCGTCTTTTGTTGGATAGTCTGGCCAAATATCTTCGATTCTTTCGTATATCTCGCCTTCGTCTTCTATCTCTGAAAGATTTTCAATAACTTCTTGTTGCAAACCAACTCTCATTGCCCATTCCAACAATTCATCCTTTGTTGCTGGCCATGGTGCGTCTTCCATCTTTGATGCTAATTCTAATGTCCAGTACATTTTTATATGGTTTTAAAATTCGGGCGCAAAATTACTATTTATATATAAAAAGTCAAGTGTTTTTTCAAAAATATTTTAAAAAAATCTTATTTTGCTGGTTTCCAAGGCTTTTCTGCAACATTTGCCTTTTTCATAAAATATCTCGACAACATAAAAAAATAGTCAGAAAGTCGGTTTACAAAACGTCTCAAAACGTCGTCAACCTCATATTCTCTGCCCATTCGCACAAGGTTGCGCTCTGCTCTGCGACATACTGTTCTGCATACATGCGCTCTCGATGACAAAATGTTGCCTCCTGGTATAATTAGATACTTTAAAGAATCCAACTGCGCATTTATAGCGTCAATTTCATGTTCCAAGAACGTAACATCGTCCTCTGTCAAACGAGGAATATATTTCGAAATTTCCGTCGACGATTGACTTTCTAACGCCAGACATGACTCCATGACTAAAAGGCAATTTTGTATCCTGTCCATGACTTCAACCTCATGAGCATCGACGCCTTCCGAGTCGCCGAGGACAGCGACAAACGCACTCAATTCATCAAAGCTGCCGTATGTCTCAAGGCGAATGTCATCCTTGCCGACACGAGTGCCTCCTATCAATGATGTGGTTCCTTTATCTCCGGTTTTAGTGTATATCATAGTTTAAAAGTTTATAGTTCTTAGCTCTTATTTCTTCTGAGATTTTGATTTTCTGAATTTCCTAGAACTCAATACAAAGTGTTGTTTTTCTTTTCTTTCCATCTTGAAGATGATTCCGAAATGGTAGCAGTCGATAGAGAGTCTTACGTCTTCCATATTCTTCATCGCATTCCATTTCATCTCGTTCTCTTTCGTGAGATGTATGTCTTCTTCAATGATGTAGACGTCGTTTTCCTTAAAGACATCTTCCTTCGACAACAGAAACGCATTCAGTTTATTACACAACTCCTCTCTCCAATTTTCACGAGTGATTTGTTCTAAGACCTCTTCGTAAAAATCATATACAAAAGGAGAATGCAACCTGAATTTTCCCTGCGACTTTAGGCGATATTTTAGATAAGGTAACAACGATTTGGGAATTAGGAATCAGGAGTTAGGAATTAGGAATGGATTGAAATAATTCCACATTCCTAATTCCGCATTCCTAACTATTTAACGTTTTCTACTGCTTTAATTTCCGGAAGAATGCTTTTTATAGTCTTTTCTATTCCGTTTTTAAGAGTTCTTGTGCTGTGGGGACAGCTGCCGCATGCACCTGTGAGTTCGACTAAAACGACCATATCGTCAGTCAAATCAACGAATTCCACTCCTCCTCCATCGGCAGCTAAATAAGGTCTGACCTGGATAAGGATATTCTGAATCTTTTGTATTAACTCTTGTTTTTCCATGATTAGAACATTTCAACGATTTTCTTAGCTAATTTTTCGAAGGCTGCTGCAACTGGAGAGAATCCATTGAAAGAGAATGGCGTTCCATTGTCGTTTGCTACAGAGATATTTTCATCGATTGGTATCTGCGCGAGCAATGGCATGTCTAACTCTGTTGCGAAGTCAGCGCCTGTGTTCTTGCCAAAGATGTAATATTTCTTCTCAGGCATGTCTGATGGTGTGAAATATGCCATGTTTTCTATCAGACCGAGGATTGGCACATTGACGCCTTCATGACGGAACATGTTAGCTGCGCGACGTACGTCGGCGAGAGCAACCTTCTGTGGTGTTGTCACGATAACAGAACCTGACAACTTAAAGTTCTGTGCGAGACATAATTGGATGTCGCCTGTTCCAGGAGGCATGTCGATGACCAAGAAGTCGAGTTCACCCCAGTCGGTGTCAAGTAGAAGCTGACTCAAAGCATTTGACGCCATAGGTCCACGCCAGATGAGAGGCATCTCTTTATCAACGAGATGTCCTATAGACAACATCTTGACTCCATATTTTTCAATAGGTATCATATATGACTTTCCGTCACGGTCGTAACCTAGAGGACGTGTCTCCTCATTGCCGAACAAAACCGGAATCGATGGTCCGTAGATGTCAGCATCGAGCAGACCCACCTTCATGCCTTGCAAAGCCAAGCCGATAGCGAGGTTGACAGATACCGTTGACTTGCCAACGCCGCCCTTGCCTGAAGCGACTGCGATAATATGTTTTACTTTTGAAAGTGCGTTCTCTTGTGATGCTGCAACGATATCAATTTCAATATCGCCGAAAGCAGCTTTCAACATCTGTGTTGCTGTGTCGATGAGTATCTGGTTTTTCTCATCTTCCACTTTTTCAAACAAAAGACGAAAACGAATCAAGTTTTCTTTTAATTCAATATCGTCAACCATCTTTAAGTTAATGATATTGTCTCCTTTAGGAAAATAAATCACTTCCCTCAAGACATCAATAAGTTTTCCTTTTTCTGGTATCATATCTATATCTGAAACTATTTATTTGTTACAAAAAAATTCTTCTGTCGCTTTGTTAAATCCTTCAGGATCATCAACGTGAATCCAATGTCCAGCGTCTTCCAATGTCACCATTTCATAATTTGGGAAATGATGTCTCATATATTCATAGTCCTTCTCGATGATATAATCCGACTGAGCGCCTCTCACGAACAATGTCGGGCCGTCGTAATGATATTTCTCATCGAAACCTTTGCCAATCTCAGGTAGATTCTTTGCTATACCTTCGAGATATGGCTTCCATCGGAAACCGTTTTCGTGACTGTAAGACAAGTTCTTAAGTAAAAAGAGAAGGAGTCGTTTCTCATAGTTTTGTTTTGAAAGCTCAGCTTCAACATCAGAGCGATGTTCTGCCTTGCTTAAATCTATCTTCGACATGGCTTCGATGAAGCCAACATGTTCCATCGGATGGTCGAAGGCGCGTGGACTGATGTCCAAAATTTCCAGTTTTTCAACCATATCAGGATAGTCGAATGCCAGACGCATCGCTATCTTGCCGCCCATGCTGTGTCCGAGAAGATAACATTTTGTAATGTTCTCTTCATCAATCATTTGTTTTATATCACCTGCTAAAACGTCGTAGTTAAATACATCGGAATGCGGCGACTGACCATGGTTTCTAACATCCGGAACCAACACATAATAACCAAGTTCAGCGAAACGCTTTCCAAAAAAATCCCAGTTTTCCGAAACTCCCAATAATCCAAAAATAACCACTATCGGTTTGTTTTTAGGATCGCCATACTTTCTGTAAAATAATCTCATTTTTCTGTTATTTTCAAAACGGCAAAATCTCGCCGCTCTTATAATTTGGCAAAGATAATAAAAAAGACAACAAGTCAACAAGACTACAGGACAACAAGTTTTTTGGAGGGTTGAGAGGGACTAGAGGGAAAACCATTGAACTAAGAATTCTGAACCATTGAAACTCTGAACCTTAAACCTTAAAACCTACACTTTTCCGAGATTCTGAAGTTCTGAAATTCTGAGTTTCTATTTTGGGCGTTCCGGCTCCGCCGTCGGGCTTTCCGCTATATCTTTTTCCGCTGCGCTTCAAAAGGATGCCGCTCCAATCCCTAACGCAAAGGGGCAAATTGAAAACTGAAAATTGAAAGTTAATTTTACATTTTCAACTAAAAAAGGTAGGGAATAAAAATCAAAAAAGTAGGGAATAAAAAATAAAAAGTAGGGAATAAAATGTTATTTTTGCAAAAACATGACGTTATGAGCAATCAACTTGAAAATATTATAATGCGCTATCGAGGGTTAGGTATCGAGAATCAGATTGATTATGAAAAATTCTATCTATATTCTCTGATAACTCATTCAACTGCCATTGAAGGTTCAACAATCACAGAGTTGGAAAATATGATTATGTTTGACGATGGCGTGAGTCTGCATGGAAAAAGTCTCGAGGAACAAAACATGAACCTCGACTTGAAAGTTGCATACGAAAAATCTTTCGAAATAATCAAAAATCATACGCCATTGAGTATTGATATTCTAATTATGCTTTCTGCTTTGGTGATGAAAAACACCGGAAAAGAATACAAGACCATATTAGGTGATTTTTCATCTTCAAAAGGCGAGTTACGCTTGCTTAACGTCACAGCAGGCATTGGTGGCAAATCGTACATGAATTTCAGCAAAGTGCCTGTCAAATTAGAAGAGTTTTGCAAACAACTAAATATCGAACGTCAATTTTCTTCAACAAAAAGCATATCTGAATTATACCGAATAAGTTTCGATGCTCACTATAATTTAGTCACAATTCATCCATGGGCTGACGGAAATGGTCGTATGGCACGTTTGATAATGAATATGTTACAATTCGAATTCGGACTTATCCCTACGAAGATTTTGAAAGAAGACAAAGAAGAGTATATAAAAGCATTGGTCGCAACCCGAGAGAATGAAGATCTCAACATTTTCAGAGAGTTTATGACCAAAACTATGATAAAAAATCTTAACAAAGAAATCGAAAACTACTTACATTCTACTGGCGAGACTGAAAATGTCAAAGAAATTACAACCAAAGAAAAAATAAAAAGCAGAGACATCATCATTTCTTTGCTTGAAAAAGATGGAACATTAAATGCATCGTCTTTAGCATCTCAAATTGGCATCACTGCAAAAGCTGTTGAAAAACATATTTCACGTTTAAAATCAGAAGGAATAATCGAACGTGTTGGTTCAAATAAAACTGGTTATTGGAAAGTAAACAAAATTTAAAATGAGAATAGTTATACAAAGAGTCTCCGAAGCATCAGTAACTATTGCTGGAGAAATGATATCAAAAATTGAAAAAGGAATGATGATTCTCCTCGGCATCGAAGACGCCGACACCGATGAAGACGTCGACTGGCTCTGTAACAAACTGTCGAAACTTCGCATCTTCTCCGATGAAAACGACGCCATGAACCTCGACATCAACCAGATCGAAGGTTCGTTTCTCGTCGTAAGTCAGTTCACCCTGCACGCCATGACAAAGAAAGGCAACCGACCAAGTTTCATCAGAGCAGCACGCCCAGAAAAGGCGATTCCTCTGTACGAGACTTTCTTAAAACGTCTTGCTGAAATCTCAGGTCGCCCTGTCCAATGCGGACAATTCGGCGCCGACATGAAAGTCTCCCTCATCAACGATGGTCCTGTGACAATAATAATGGATTCACAGAATAAAGAATAATCTCACGTAGAAACCCACGGACGTGCGTATCAAAAAAAATAAACATTATGAAAAAGGCATTATTTATATTACTGACAATCGGATTGTTATCTTCATGTTACAAACCAAAGGTGGAAGGTCATTACCATTATGAACATGGATGGAACTACGACATCGCTGAAGGAAATGTCGACGTACATGAAACAGGCACCATGGATTTCTACGACAACGGATGCGCCCTCGACTCGGCACGTCAGGTTTATGTCGTCAACTTCAACGATGGCGGCAAGGCGACATGGATCTTCAACTACGTCAGTCCTAGCGTGTGGAGCGTCGATGGCGAAGACTTCTATTTCGCCGGCATAGAAGAAAGCTTCCGCATGGAATTGATGGAAGATATTACCGAGAACTGCGATGAAGAAAAATCCACCGAACTGGCACATAAAATTATCAAAAGTGTAAGCAAAGGCATAGCTCACGAGACCAAATTCCATTTCGCTGAACTGACACAAGAAAAACTGATGTGGGAATACACCTATTCTGACGGACACACAGACACTTGGACATTTTATCGTCAGGAAAAATAAAAATAAATTCCTGCGCCTTAAACGTAATTCATTAAACAAAAAATCATTATTTTTGCAGTATGGAAACTAAGAGACAACAAAAAATATCAAAGCTCCTCATGAAGGAACTCAGCGAGATTTTTCAAAGAGAAATCAAAGCTAATGGCAATGTGATGATTTCAGTCACAAAGGTCAATGTAACAACAGACATGTCATACGCTCGCGTATATCTCAGCATCTTCGGACCTAAGATGGAAGACAAGAAAAAAGTCGTTGAAGAAGTCAACGGCATTTCAAAAGGCATCCGCAAAATGTTGGGCGACCGCGTCAGACATCAGCTCAGAATAATACCAGAACTCCAGTTCTTCGAAGACGACTCTCTGGATTATATAGAAAATATCGACCATCTTCTTAAAGACTAACGACTAATGACTAATGGCTAAAGATAAGAAACTAATCCTTTAGACTTTTGCCATTAGACCTTAGCCAATTGTTAATTGTTAATTGTTAATTGTTTATTTCAATTGAATCTCCCTTCGTTCATAGCGCAACGTTATCTTCTGGCGAAAAAAAGTCACAATCTTATTAATATTGTCACTTGGATCTCGATAATAAGTGTTTGTGTCGCGACTTTCGCCATGATTTTCGTTTTGTCGGTATTCAACGGTTTCAACGTGGTGATATCTGACATGATCCATCAGCTCTCTCCCGACCTCAACATCAGCGCTGTGAAAGGAAAGACTATTAACCTAAACGAGTTTCCTTTAGAAAAATTAAAAGAAATCAAGGGCGTAGATTACGTCTTCCCTACCATAACAGAAGACGTTCTCTTTAAAAACTACAACAAACAGCAGATTGGCCAAGTAAAAGGCGTCCCTCAGGATTATAACAAAATAGCTCGCGTAAGAGGAACGATTCTAAACGACACCACTTTCGACATAAGACACAACGACATCGACTTCGGCGTACCAGGTGCTGGCATGGCTTATTTCCTAGGAATAAATGTTTATCAGCCTTATTCTTCTGTTCAGGTCTACGTGCCAAAAAGAGGCAATGCTTCTTCTTTTAATCTTGAAAACAGCTTCAACAGTTCTAAACTCATAGTGACAAAAGTATTTTCCACACAGCAGGATATAGACGAACGCCTGGTGTTAGCTCCTATCAATTGGCTCGCCAATTTGATGGAATACGACAATCTTGTCACTGATGTAGAAATCTTCATAAATGACAAAAGTATAAAGACAAATGGCGAAAGGCAGTTGGGACGTATCAAGAAAGAGATCAAAAACATTCTCGGAGATGATTATAAAGTCTATGACCAACATGAACAGCAAGAGACTTTATACAAAATGATGAAGGCCGAGAAAATGGCAGTATATCTCATACTTACCTTTATCTTGATAATGGCTACATTCAACGTCATCGGCACCTTGAGCATGCTGATAATAGATAAGAACAAAGACATCACATTACTTAAGGCTATGGGAGCCGACAAGACTTTAATCAAAAAGATTTTCATCAACGAAGGACTTCTAATCTCTGTCGTTGGTGGTATATTAGGAATGTTATTAGGAATAGCTGCTGTTCTGGTACAGCAATATTTCGGAATCATACGCCTCGGCAATGGCGAAGGCAACTACATCATCGACGCATATCCTGTAGCTTTACAATTCGCCGATGTCGTATTGGTATTTACCACAATAGCTATAATAGGCAGCGTCGCAGCCTTCTTCACAGCCAACAAATCCATCAAAAAGATACAAGACGTTTCGCTTAACACGAGATGAATTTAAAGTTATCTTGGACCCATAAACTTATCTCCATTCATATGAATCATGTGATCTGGAAATTCCGCAATCCAAATTTCAGTTTCCCATGCTAATTGTTCAGAGAATTTCTTGTATGTTTTAAAATCAAGAAACGCCGTGACAAATATCTTACCAGACGAAACAGAGCTTGTCATTTGAGAAATTTCTTGAATACGCTTCGCATCCATAGGCCCAACCGATGTCACAGCTTCGATGAAATAAATCCAATCTTTATCTGCGCGATATAAGATTACATCTGGCATTTTGTCATGAAGAGTTATTACAAAACCTAACTGTTTTAACCTTTCTTCTAAATTTACAAGATTCTTTTGAACTGTATCGCCAACATAAAGACATTCTGCTTCTGGAGCAAAACGCGGAGCAAATTCTTCAATTATTGCTTTCTGTAATTGATTATGATCACCTATGCTGAAAGTATAATCATCGCCATTTATTTTCACTGGCATTTTTCTCATCTCTTTCTTAGATGAATACATATCAATTAAACTTCCATGATTATTTTTAAAATTCAACAATGGCTCTTTAGATATATTGATATTACGCAAAATTTCAACAAACTCATCTGTCAATCGCCAGCGATAGTTTGGACTATTTGTAGCCATTCCATTATCTTCAACTATCGCCGCTATCCGAAAATGATGCAGTGCTTGTTTTCTAAACGTTTCTCGTGAATTTTCTGCATAAGTCACATTGTAGTTATTATTGACAAATGCAATTATATCATGTATTCTTAACCATTCATTGGTTGCATTAATCCATTTAGTTCTTTTCTTAATATTTCCCATGCCTAAAATTGTCAACACACAAATATCAGACTGCTGTTTTCTCGGCATACCAATACTTTCAAGAAGTTCTCTTATCTTTTTTATCTTATCCATTTGTCTATAATCTTATCACAATTTTGCTCTGTCAACTCTTTTCCCATCAATTCTCTTCCCATCTGGCATATTGATTCTTTTGACGGAATTGGCATACAATTAATTTCCGTTGAATTAACTTGAGTAGAACCATTTAGAATCCTGTAATACGCATCATATAGAGAAGAATTCAATATAACAAACAAACCATACGCAAGTTCAGGTGTTCCACATTTAATATAGTTAATCTTATTCTGTGTACTGATATATTCATATTGACTATGGTCTGATTTCAGATAAATACCACATTGAAGACGACGTTTTTCTTCTTTAGACGTAAAACGCTTAACAAACAAATAATCTGTATTTTCCTGTAAATAACTATTTTTATCAGTCACTATATATTCTGAATTACGACCAACAGGCCAAGAAACACGCCCATCCTTTATATGATGTGAATAAAACAGAGGATATGACCCATCTTCTTGATAATCTCTAAGTATATCATTTGTACGAAAATCCACAATTATACCAGTACGCATACGTAAATCATCAGACTCTAATGTATTTGTCTGACTATTAACCCTATAAAGTATCTCTGCTTCTTCTACATTTGTAACAAGAAATACATATTGATTATCAGCTACTACTGTATTATAATCCACCTCATAAGATTTAACACCGGAGAAATCAGAAGTCTCACTCGATGTTATTTGAATACACTTTGGCTTCACCTTTGTCTTTCTAATCTTGACAATCATTGTTTCTTGCAAAACCGACTCACCATCAAAAATCTTATCACGACTTCCAAAAACATGAATATTTGTAATAACACAATGATCAAACAGATATTTACGAAAACGTTCAAAATAAGCACCTGATGTCCAAGAGCGAGGAACAATATACACTAACTCATGGTTATCTTTTAGATTGTGAATAGCCATCGCCCAAAAGAGAAAATATAAATTTGGAGCTCCGTAACATATTTCCGACATAGATTTAGCTTCTGGAGCATCCTTAAGAATTTTTAGATATGGAGGATTACCTATAACCATATCATACTGCTCAACAGTTTCTGTAAACAAATCTATTTCTGAAAATTGCTGAGATAATAAATAATTATCAGTCCTTATCTCATATTTTATATCAAAATTTTCTTTTAGGTTCTCCAAATTATTTGATAAGACCGACAACACCTTCTCATCATTCTCATAACATACTGCTGTTATTTTACCAATATAACCGCTGTTTCTTAATTTTACAACCAAAGCTGCCGTCAATAATCCTGTACCTGCACCTGCATCCAACAATCTAATCTCTCGTTTTGTAAAATCTATAGTAAAAAGAGATGACATGAATTCAGCAATCTTTCTTGAGGTAAAAAATTGCCCATATTTCTTACGTTCCTTCTTGGGAATCGAATTCACAAAAGAAGACGTCATATCGTATGCTATAGTGAGGAAATCTTCTAGGAATGACATATTATCATACTTTCCAGTTGAATAAATCTTATCACATGTATAAAAATCATCAACTATACTAATCATATTTGATATTTCTTTCATAAATTTTATTTTATAGTTCTAAGTACAAAAATAAAAAATATAAATGAAACATTAAATAAAAAATCAGTCTTTTTTCTTCAACATCTTTGTCAACTCAATAAACTCTTGAACTGAGAGCTGTTCAGGACGTTTGTTGAATATCTCGTCTTGGATGATTTCAGCAGGAATCATGCTTCTTAACGAGTTTCTCAAAGTCTTTCGTCTTTGGTTAAATGATTGTTTTACAACCATAACAAAAGTCTTCTCATCACAATCCAACTGATTTACGTTATTACGTCTCATTCTGATGACGGCAGACTTCACCTTTGGTGGTGGGTTAAAAACGTTTTCATGTACAGTAAACAGATATTCTATATCATACCAAGCCTGAAGCAACACGCTCAAGATTCCGTATGTCTTGCTTCCTGGACCTGCAGCGATGCGCTCTGCCACTTCTTTCTGTATCATACCTACAACCTCATCAACCTGATTGCGATACTTCAAAACCTGGAAGAAAATCTGACTGCTGATATTATAAGGGAAATTACCTATCACGCCTATCTTCTCTGATGCAAACTTACTTAAATCTGTCTTCAAGAAATCGCCATGGATGAGATTTTCACCCAACTGAGGATAGACATTTTTAAGATATTCTATAGATTCAGTATCAATCTCTACAACACGAAGTTTCTCCAAACTGTCTTGAATGAGATATTGAGTAAGCACACCCATACCGGCGCCAACTTCCACGATAACATTAACATCGTTTGACATTGAATCGACGATTTTTCTTGCGATATTCAAATCGACGAGAAAATGCTGACCTAAAGCCTTCTTAGGTCTGACTAAGTTATTATATTGATTCTGTTCCATATTCTAATTAAATTTTAATTCCTCATTCCTAATTCTTCTATAAGCGTTACGTGCCTGTGCCACATAGACGCTAGCTGTATATTCGTCGATGAGTTTGGCATAACAATCCATTGCTTCTTCTTTTTTGTTCAGATATCTTTCCAATAAGACTGCATCTTCCAATAATGCCTTGTCGGCAATATAACTATCGGCATAACCATGATATACTCGTTTATACAGACTATCAGCGAGTTCATAATCCTTATTTTCCATCGCTATATAAGCCTTGCGAATTAAAAGATAAGGCATGCTCACTTCGTTAGGATTATAAATATTGACAGAGTCTAACATCTGATTTGCGAGTTCATAGCGTTTCTGATAAATGTAATAATCTGCTTTAGCAAGACGTTGTAACGCTATAGTGTCATATTCCAAATTATCTGTTATGAGCAGCGACAACGACATGGCATCGTTGGCAATGAGTTTTGACGTTGCAGATTTCAATATGTTCAATACAGCCAACGACCAGTCGAATTCACCCATATAATAACGAAGCTGCGCATTCTTAAGACGAGCCTCGTGACCTATAGGCTCCTCTTTCATCGACTTGTCTACCTGACTATAAAGCAATGTAGCCTCCCACATCTCTCCTTTATAAAGATACACATCAGCAAGCGTCATTTTTATTTTAGCCTTACTATATTTTGAGAGATTATATTCCAAAACATTATTTAACAAATCGATAGATTTGTCAGTCTCATCTAATTTGAAGGTAAGTATTTCTGACCTGATAATCAATATAGGTATGGTCTTATCAGAGACTGTAAGTTCTTCACATTCCTTTTCGATACGTTTTTCAAAAGTAGAATAAAACTCTCTATCGTAATTTTCCAATAGCGACTTAACATATTGCACCTCAGTAAGTCCAACGACAGCTTCAGGATAATAAGCGCCTTCATTAGATTTCTTAACGAGATATTCGTATGCTTTTATTGCAATGTCGTACTGTTCGTTGTCGCGAGCTATTCTTGCGAGATAAATGATATCAAATTCTCTATCATCAAAACGTCTGTCCAAGGCAATCTCCTGATTAAGAGCTATATCATAATCCTTCATCTGAAGAGAGAACCACACCAGCAACTCAGCGAACATCACGTTTTCAGGATTGTCCTGTGTCTTTTTCAAGAATGCCATACGCATCTCATCAATCACAGAGCCATCAATATCGTATCGCATCATAAAAGAAAACCTGGATTTTATGACTTCATAATCATCCGGATCCACTTCTAATTGAAGGAGATAATTCTCTATTGACTTTTCAAAATTCATCATGGAGTTATAAGCAAGCGCCTTTTCCATATAGAACTTATAATTCATCGCATCAATCGATGAGCCTCTGTCGTACAATATGATTGCATATTCATCGAGGTCACGGGTGCGAAGAGTGCTAGCCACCTGAACAAAGACACTCTTTTCTTCAGGCAGATCATTTATCAGCTTCTTAAGATATTTATCAGCTTTCTCTGTCTCATTATTTTTTATGTATATGTATGCCAAAGAAATCTGAGCTTTCCACTTATTCGTGGTATTATCTTTCTTTATGAACGTTTTTAAGCCTTTCTCTGCATCGTCATAGTTTTCCAGGAAAAGCAGGCATTCAATATATTGAGAGAAATAATGATAGCTATTGTAGCTAGTATAAAGCTTCAGATACAGATCTGCCGCCTTATCGTATTCTTTATTATTATAGAAACTACGTGCAAGTTGCTCATCAACTTGACGTTGCGATTGTGTATTCTGAGATTGAGGATTCCCTTTTGATTGCAGAGGCACCTGTGAGACAACAGGCGAAGTCATCAATATCAGAAAAGACAATATGAAAAACAATCGCAGAGCACTTCTCATCGTAGATTATTGTTTTTCAACAGATTTAATGAATTCACTTTGTTTTTCGAAACGATCGAGGAAATAGTCTAATTTAGCCTCAATTCTATTCACCACTTTCTCTTCAGATTTAAGATATTCATCTCTTTGCGCCTCATCATAAAGGCCGCTTTTAAAGTCTTCTTTAAGATTTTTGATTTGAGAGGTAGAATAAACGATATCGTTATCAATCAACATGCGTTCATCTTCATATTGTTGAAGATAAGCACGAAGCAGTTGCATTTCTGGTTTTGGGTTATTGTTTTCTCTAAGGAAGTCATCCAGACGAGCGCAATCTTCCACAAGTTTATCGAAAGCTGCATCTGTCTTTTCCTGTTTTTTCTCGATTTTGCCGAGTTGTTTTGTCAACTCATTAATACGTTTCATTGATGGCTCAGCAGAAGAGCAAGCCATCAATGAAGACAATATCAATATTATGCTTAATTTACTTAATAATTTCAAAGCCTGTGTATTTTTGGAGCGCTTTAGGTACTCTGATACCTTCTTCGCACTGGTTATTTTCCAACAAAGCAGCAACGATACGTGGCAATGCGAGTGCGCTGCCATTCAAGGTATGAACGAGGCGGATGTTACCATCTTTATCTTTGAAACGTAGTTTCATTCTGTTAGCTTGGAATGTCTCGAAGTTAGAAACAGAGCTTACTTCAAGCCATAATTCTTGAGCTGCAGACCATACTTCATAGTCGTAAGTCATTGCAGATGTGAAGCTCATGTCACCACCGCAGAGACGTAATACTCTGAAAGGAAGTTCGAGTTTACGGAGGAGGTTAGCGACGTGTTCTTTCATTGCTTCCAATCTTTCGTAAGATGTGTCAGGGTGAGCTATTTCCACGATTTCAACCTTGTCGAATTGATGCAATCTGTTAAGACCACGTACTGTCTTGCCCCATGAACCAGCTTCACGGCGGAAGCAGTTAGAGTAAGCCACATTTCTTAAAGGAAGTTGATTTTCCTGGACTATCTTATCGCGGAAGATATTTGTTACAGGCACCTCAGCTGTTGGGATGAGATACATGTTATCCAATGGCACAGCATACATTTGAGCTTCTTTATCAGGAAGCTGACCTGTAGCGTAAGCTGATGCTTCGTTAACGAGGATTGGAGGTTGAATTTCGTAGTAACCTGCTTCTATTGCTTCATCGAGGAAGAAATTGATGAGAGCGCGTTGAAGACGAGCGCCAGCACCTTTATAGAATGGGAATCCTGCGCCTGTTACTTTGTTGCCGAGTTCGAAGTCAGCGAGCTGATATTTATTGAGCAAATCCCAATGAGGAACGGCGCCTTCATAAAGATTTGGCATTTCACCTTCTTGGTTTACTATCAAGTTGTCGGCTGCTGTTTTGCCGCAAGGAACTTCGAGGTTTGGTGTATTAGGAATCTCGACGAGTTTGTTTTGAAGGAGAGTCTTGATTTCTTCAGCGCGTTCGGCGAGAACTTTAGTCTTCTCTTTAAGTTCTGTATTTCTTTGTTTGAGTTCGTTGGCTTCGTCAGCTTTGCCTTGTTTATAGAGGTCGCCTATTTTCTTAGCGAGCATATTGGCTTCAGCGAGAGCCTCATCATTTTCCTGTTGCACTGCGCGACGTTCGTCATCGAGTTGCAATACTTCATCTAATAATTCAAAGCGAGTAAAATTCTTTATACTCAAGCGTTTGATAACTTCTTCTTTATGTTCTCTTATGTAAGAAACTACTAACATGATAATTTATATTTTGTGCAAAGATAATAAAAAGTCAACGGACAACGGACAACAGACAACAGATTTTTTTCACTTTGAACTAAGACCCTTAAACTTTAGCCATTAGTCTTTTGCCATTAGTCATTTTTTTGGGCGTTCCGGCTAGGCCGTCGGGCTTTCCGCTATATCTTTGCTCTCTCCGTTATCACTCCGCTTCGCAAAGGATGCCGCTCCAATCCCTAACGCGTAAAACGACGCCAACAAAAAAAATCCCGAACTTCAATCGAAATTCGGGATTTTTTTCTGTCTCGTTTTATGTTAACGATTATTCAGTGATTTCAGCTTCAACTGGGATAACTGAAACGTATGAACGATCGTCTCTTCTTCTACGGAATTCAACGATACCGTCTGTGAGTGCGTAAAGAGTATGGTCTTTACCGCAACCTACGTTTTCACCTGGATTGTGTTTTGTACCACGTTGACGGACGATGATGTTACCGGCGATAACAGCTTGACCACCGTAAACCTTCACGCCCAAACGTTTACTTTGGGATTCACGACCGTTTGATGAACTACCAACACCTTTTTTATGTGCCATAATTTAAATTTTTTCAGGTTTGTTATTCAGAAATATTTTCAATCATGATCTTTGTCAATTCTTGACGATGACCATTTAATGTTTGATAACCTTTTCTTCTTTTCTTTTTGAAAACAAGAACTTTGTCACCTCTGAGATGCTCAACAATCTTAGCATCAACTTTAGCACCTTGGAGGACGGGGGTGCCTACCCTTGTGTTGCCTTCATTTTCGATCAACAACACCTTGTCGAAAGTGATTGTGCCTTCGACTTCACC
>JAFZDU010000125.1 GCA_017561025.1 Bacteroidales bacterium
ACGAACCTCCTGTGTACCTGTTGTGGCGCCAGCCGCACCGCAGGGTAGCAGCGTTCGGACGGGATAAGCGCTGAAAGCATCTAAGCGCGAAGCCCACCTCAAGATGAGATTTCCTATAAGGGTCGTGGGAGACTACCACGTTGATAGGCTGCAGGTGTAAGCGCAGTGATGTGTTCAGCCGAGCAGTACTAATAGCCCGAAAGCTTTGCCGTACCTTGATAAGGTAGACGTAGAAGGCAGCACGAGAGCGAGTTCTCTTGCAGTTGCGTGTGTTTTTCTTCCGTACGATGTCAAGACATCCAGAGAGACATACGGTGACTATAGCGCGGAGGTCCACCTCTTCCCATTCCGAACAGAGAAGTTAAGCCCCGCAGCGCCGATGATACTGCATTAAGTTGTGGGAAAGTAGGTCGTCGCCGCCCTTATAGCGGAAGCCTCAGCATAGCGCTGGGGCTTTTCTGTTTTCATGCGTCCCCATCCCCGCGCAGAGACGCAAAGAGAATGAGGAGTCTGTATGTTGTGGCTGCGCCTTTCACTGTTCTCATCACTTTGCACTGTCTTCCCGTTTATGAATCTTCATGGATTTTAATGCAGTGGTTTTACATAATTTCAGGTAAACAAAAGCAGCGGAAATATTCCGCTGCTTTTGTGTTTATTAATAAGTTTCTTTTAAAGAACTTTCTTGTATAATGCAATAATATCTTCTATTGTGACTTCTCTTGGATTACCTGGTGTGCAGACATCGCTGATAGCTTGTTCTGCAAGTGCAGGAATGTCTTCTTCTTTGATTCCTATTTCAGTGAGGTGTTGTGGAATGCCTACTTCAATAGCAAGTTCTTTTACTGCATTGCATGCTGCAGCAGCGGCTTCTTCCTTGCTCATACCTTCTTTATATGCATTCATTGCTTTTGCAATCTCAACATATTTTTCAAGGCATACTGGTGCGTTGAATTCCATAATTGTTGGTAATAACATAGCATTGGCCACTCCATGAGGTATATCGAACAATGAACCCATCGGGTGTGCCATGCCGTGAACAACGCCCAAACCAACATTAGAGAAAGCCATACCTGCGATGTATTGTGCAACAGCCATACCGTTACGTCCAACAGGATTTCTAGGCTCAAATACTGCTGTGCGTAAATATTTATTGATCATTCTTATGGCTTCTAATTCGAACATATCTGACATTTCCCATGCAGCTTTTGTAATGTAACCTTCAATAGCATGTGTCAATGCATCTAGGCCTGTTGCTGCTGTTGTTTCTTTTGGTAAGGAATACATCAACTCTGCGTCAACGATAGAACAGCATGGTATATCATTAGGGTCAACGCAAACCATTTTCTTTTTCTTCTCTTCATCGATGATAACGTAGTTGATTGTTGTTTCTGCAGCTGTACCAGCAGTTGTTGGCAATGCGATAATTGGCACACTCTTATGTTTTGTTGGAGCTACGCCTTCTAGAGAAACTACATCAGCAAATTCTGGATTGTTGATGATAATGCCTATTCCTTTTGCAGTGTCCATTGCAGAACCGCCACCTATAGCTACCAAACAATCTGCGCCAGATTTCTTGAAGGCTTCAACGCCCATCTGTACGTTTGTTACTGTTGGATTAGGTTTTACTTCACTATATATTTCGTATGGAATATTGGCTTCGTCAAGAACGTCGCTAACCATCTTTGCAACACCAAATTTAATGAGCCCTTTGTCTGTTACTATCATTGCTTTCTTAAAGCCTAAACGTGCAATTACATTAGGAAGTTCTTTACGAGCTCCAGGGCCGAAGTATGATAATTCGTTAAGGATAAATCTATTTACCATTGTTAATAATTTTTACGTTAATAATTAAATTAATTTTTTTTTGACAAGCAAATATAATATTCTTCTTTAAGATTCGATATTTAGTCTAATAAATAATTATAGATTGCTTCTATAAAAATATATGGTTTTATGACATCTATGACGTCATGCATTTCTTCTAAATTACTTCCATAAACGAATATTTCTTTATCTATTAACTCATTTATGAAATCTTGTGAAATTCTTTTTTCATGCTAATTAAAATTCTAATCTAAATCCTTTTTGTTTTAATTCTGCGTATTTTTCAGCATTGAAGCGATATAATATTGGTATTCTTCTTGATGAGTCTTTGGCGCGACCTTCTACTTCAGTGAGAATTCCAAGTTTATTCATCTTTTTGTAAAAATTGCGTCTGTCGAATTTGATGCCAAGTATATTTTCATATACGTTTTGCAGTTCCGACATTTTAAAGATATCCGGTAATAATTCAAACACTATAGGTTCAAAGCAAATTCTTTCTTTTAATGTTGTCAATGCTTTGTTGAGTATGATATCGTGATCGAAGGCTAGATTTGGAATTTCGTTTAAGGAGAACCATCTGGCATCTTTAGCATCATCAGCTGCTTTTACTTCAGATATTCTTACTAATGCATAATGTGCTATGCTGATGACTCTTTCTCTAGGATCGCGTTCGACCTCAGTAAATGTGTAGAATTGCCTTACAGCAACATTTTTCAGGCCTGTCTCTTCCTCTAATTCGCGGCGTGCAGCATCTTCTGCTGTTTCATTCAAATTCATAAATCCGCCAGGAAAAGCCCAAGATGTCTTGTATGGATAATTAGCTCGCTGTATTAACAGAATCTTTATGTTATTACCGTCGTAGCCAAATAACACACAATCGGCTGCAACGGCCGGATGAGGGTATCTATAACAATATTTTAACTCCTTCATGTTATTGCGTAATTTTACCCCAAAGATAAGAAAGGATTTTAAATTAGCAATAAATAAATGTGTTAAAATTACACTAATTTTAATATGTAAGAATAATGATTAATGGCAAAGGACAAGATTCATATTTGGTTTATTGAGTTTCTAAAAATCCATTGGTTCTATTTTTATAAATTCCTTTGCGTTAGGGATTGGAGCGGCATCCTTTGCGAGAGAAGCGATAGCGGAGAGAGCAAAGATATAGCGGAAAGCCCGGCGGCTTGCCGGAACGCCCAAAAAGATAATATTCTATACCATTGAAATTAATCTGTTGACACAAAAAAATGACGCCAAAGGTGTGACGTCTTTCATTTTTTGAACTAATACAGTACGTTTGATTTAGACTCATAACTAATCTTCCAAATAATAGTCAATAGTGGTTACAACTCTTACTTTTTTAATATAAGGAGTGAACTCATCTCTGTCGTTGATGCTGAATTGTCCTTGGGAAGCACGTTTTATCTTTCCTAATTCGCTGTCGCTATCAGATGCGAATTTCTCAGCAGCTGCTCGAGCATTTTTTGTTGCTTCTTCAATCATCTGAGGTTTTATGTTGTTTAAATCTGTATATTCATATCGCACATTATACATATAGTCGCCACCAGTGATTGCTATGCCTTGTTTTAACAGCTCGCTTTGTTCTTGAATGAGGCGTCTTACCAAATCTACATTTGTGGTTGTTACGGTTATAACTTGTGTGGCAATATATCTGTAGTCGTTTTTGTTTGATGAATATCTGTCAGCATTAAGGTCTACAAGTTCAGGAGCATTGACAGCAATTTCTTCATTGTTTAAGCCTTTTTCTACAAGGAACTTCAAAATTGTTTCATTGTTTGAATATATCTCAGTATAGAGAGAATTCAAGTCATTGCCGATTTGTTTGTACATTAGAGGCCATGTGACTTTATTTGCCATTACTTCCATCTCTGCGAGACCTTTGACATTGACGACACGATCTTTGTTGGAAAAACCGTCTAATCCGTTTTTCAGAAATAATCCCATTAGGAATAAACCAGCTGCGATAATGATTGATTCAATGATGTAGTTTTTCATGATAAGATATATGTTTTTACTTTTATTAACAAAAATAATATAAAATTGTTGTGAAGTTATATATGCGACTTGATTAAATTAATTTATGAAACTAAAAATCATGTTTATGAAGAAATAGGTCTTGATAGTTGTACAAGTCAATATTTATGTAAACATGATGGATGATGGCATAATAGAAGGACATTAATAATATAGATTTGTTTTGCCATCTGGTTTGAAATTGGCTACGCGTAATTAAGGAGCTTATTTTCCTGATGATTATGGTCAGTATTATGCTTGGAGAGAGACCAGTCCAAAAGTTGAATATACTTAGGAAAACGATTTGATGCTAGAAACATAAATTTATGTTATTTCTAGCAATGCTCAATATGTGTTATTATGTGAAACTTTTGTTATTTGGTTATTGTTGCCATTATTATCGCTGCTGCTACTGAAGCGTTCAGTGATTCAGTTTGACTTCCTTTGCCTCTAGGAATGTGAATAGGGGAAGTGACAAGTGGAAGCACGTCTTTTCTTATTCCGTGAGACTCGCTGCCAATGATGATGATGCCGTTTCTTTTATCAATATTCTTTGTGAAGATGTTTTCACCTTCCATCAAAGCGCCGTATATTGGAGTTGCGGAGTTTGTTTCATCTCTTTGAGTCTTTAACAAGAATTCTTTTAAGTCAGTTTCAATGATTTTAATTCTGAATATAGATCCCATTGTAGACTGTATTGTTTTTGCTTGCCAAGCATCGGCGCAGTCTTGACTGCATACTATTTTATTGATTCCGAACCAGTCGGCTGTTCTTATCATGGTGCCGAGGTTTCCGGGATCGTTGATTCCGTCTAGAGCGAGTATGAATTCTGTTTCAGCGTCTTTTGGATTTATTTTATACGAAGGAGTGTGGGCTGTTGCGATGATGCCGGGGGGCGTCACCATGCTGCTCATCTGTTCCATTTGTTTTTCGTTGACTATTTCATAAGAGTTCAAACTTGCTGACATTTCTGGAAACTTCTCCAGCCATGTCTCGGTAACTAAGATTTTTTCGATTTTAAAGTCTGAAGCTATTAGTTCGCTGACTAGTTTGTTTCCTTCAACGACAAACATTTTATATTCCTTACGGAATTTTGTTTGTTTGAGAGATTGGATGAATTTTATGTCGTTCTTTGTCATGATTATTAATGTAGAGACGTGTCAAATATGTTTTTAGTATAATAAATATTTTTATTTGGTTACATCATTGATGCGTCTGTAAATGATGAGTATTTTTAAAAAAAAGCCGAAGAAAGGAATTCTTCGGCCCAAATACAAAAAACCTTAATATGAAAAATCTTTCAGTTTAGGATTATTCAGCGAAAACTTCAAATGAAATTTCAACAGAAACTTCTTTGTGTAATCTGATAACAGCGTTGTAAGTACCAACTTCTTTAATGCTGTCTTCTTTGATGATGATTTGCTTGCGATCAACTGTTAAGTCTTTAGCTTCTTTGATAGCGTTAGCAATTTGAACGTTGTTCACTGAACCGTAGATTTTGCCACTGTCAGCAGCTTTAGTAGGGATACGTAATGATAAGCCTTCTAAAACTTGTGCTAATTCTGTAGCTTCTTTCTTTATTCTTTCTTGTTTGAAAGCTTGTTGGCGAATTTCTTCAGCCAAAACTTTACGTGCTGATGGAGTGGCTAAGATTGCCATACCTTGTGGAATTAAGAAATTACGAGCGTAACCTGGTTTTACTGTTACGATATCGTTTTTATATCCCAAATTTTTAACATCTTGTTTAAGAATAATTTCCATGTCTTGTCCTCCTATTATTTCAATAAGTCAGCTACGTAAGGCATCAATGCAAGATGACGTGCTCTCTTGATAGCTTGAGCAACTTTTCTTTGATATTTTGTTGAAGTACCGGTGATACGGCGTGG
>JAFZDU010000126.1 GCA_017561025.1 Bacteroidales bacterium
AATAACGACGCTTGTCAATCCTGTGCAACCGCTGAAAGCTGATTCGCCAATACTTGTCACTAAATCTGGGATAACAATGCTTGTCAATCCACTACAACCTAAGAAAGAGCCTATACCTATACTTGTTACTGTAGATGGAATAACGATGCTTAGCAAACCTGTGCAAACGCAGAATGCATAATCACTTATACTTGTAACAGAAACGGGAATTTTTACGCTTGTCAATCCTCTGCACCCACTGAAAGCACCATTACCGATACTTATCACTGAACCTGGAATGACTACGCTTGTCAATCCACTGCAACCGCTGAAAGCTGATTCACCAATACTTGTCACTGAATCTGGGATAACAGTTTTTTTACAACCCAATAACAATTTATTCGACACCGTCTCTATTATTGCATTGCAATTTTCTCGTGAATCATATACTTCATTGCCATCTTCAACTACTATACTTGTCAAGCTAGTACAACCCCCGAAAGCACATTTACCTATTTCTGTAACAGAAGATGGAATAACAACACTTGTCAAGCTAGTACAACCCTCGAAAGCACCTTCATCTATTTCCGTAACTGTATCTGGAATCTCTATGCTTGTCAATCCAGTACAACCCTTGAAAGCATCATGTTCTATACTTTTAACCGATGATGGAATAACTACGCTTGTCAATCCACTACAACAACAGAAAGCAGCTTCACCTATTCCCGTAACAGAAAACGGAATCTCTATGCTTGTCATTTCCCTACATTTATAAAACGCTCTATCTTCAATCACTTTTGTTCCTTCTGGAATAATTCCCACACCATCTTTTATTTCATATTTTGCCATATCTTTATGTTTTAATTGTTAATGTATTAAGGATTCTGAACTAAGGCTATGACCATTGAACCGGTCATAAACTTTTGCCATTTATCTTTAGACTTGCTAAAGTAATCTTTTTTTGAATATATATGTAGTATTTTGTGAAAATGTTAAAAAAATCGGAATTATCCACTAATTAAATAAACCTACTTTTTTAGTTTTTGGAACAATTCATCTGTTGTTATTTTTTCTTTCCAATAATCAATCAATATTTCTTTGTTTTTCACAATCCACTGTTTTATCTCATTTATTTGTGCTTGACTGATTTTAATTTTATTCAAATCATTGTTTTCCAATAATATTTCAGGATTGTCTGATATAGAAATGGGAATCAACTCATTGAGTTGGACTTTTGTTGACGTGTTGTTCTGGAATTTTATTTGTGGCAGATTGTGTTTTCCAATTGATTGTGCATTGTTGGTTTGCACCCAAACAACAACATCCAAGCCCGTGGCATTCTGTGAAATGCTTGCCATTTCCAATAACATCTCATCGGTATATAAAACATCTACTAACCTCATGCATTCTGCTGGGATATTATTATATGTATATACAACATCTTCGTCGTGCACTATATCATCATTGTAAAAATTTATATATGTGCCTTTTTTAGATTTTTCCAAATCAATCCGATATATATAAATTCCATATTTTTCGGCATCAACAGAATCCACGAGCTTTGTTATTTTATCATATATATCAGGTATTTTATTTAGATTCTTGCACGATGCGTAAGCGTAAATTCGCTCTGGCAAACATCCGCATTCTCCAGACTTGCTTCTCAAACCTGTTTTTTCTATGACTTTAGCATTTTCCCCTGTGCAGAAATGATAGAGTTTTCCGTAATTCTTAACATAAACCAAATCATTTGCGTCAGAAGCGTTTATCGGAATTATCTCGCGTGTTTTCAAATCTTCTAATATATAATCTATATGCTTTCCTGATTCAATCGCTTCATACACACAATTTGGAACATCATCGCCGAAATAATCTTTCATTGATTCCAAATAAATGTTATCACAATATTCCTTTTTTGTTAATAGTTTTATTGGTTTTGATGATGTCTTTTTGAATTGTTCAAATGTCTTTATCATAATAATTATTATTTTTCGAAATACCAATCCACCGTATCATACAAAGGTTCGTAATCAATATACGCTTTGTCCAACTCCGACATCGGAATGTTGTTAAAATCAAAAATATCAGATTCAAATCGTGTCATAGTATTATATTTCAGAATTATCCCTTTTAGTTTTGTAAAATAAAACAAGTTTGATAGATTAAACACACTTCTGATATCCATTTAGCAATTTCTTCTTAAAATCTTCATTCATTTTCAAAGTATTTGCTGGAAAACATTGTACTATCTCTGGATGGCTATGGCATTCCATATATCCCTCATCGCCATCGAGAGTTGTATAACCATCATCAGTATAGTCTAAGCATAACCCAAATCGTCTATTTGCCAGTCCTCGTTCTTCAACAGTAGCTCTGTCAAGTGGAAGCGAATAAACAATCTCAAGAGTGACAGAATCGCCTCTAAGCACTTCCACCAAATCACCGGGACGAAATTGCAACTCGTCTTTATCTCTGCCGTAGAAAGGTTCATAATCATCGTTTTTATCTGCAACACTAGAAGCTGCGCTCTCCGCAAACAATTTACCATCACGGGTATAAGTTCGTGTTCGCTGCGACCATGAATGATGGCAAAGAACTCCGACTGGCACCTCGCGAATTAAGAAGCAGTATCTGTCTTCTGAATTTTCAGCAGCCAATTCTGCCACTTTTCTTTCCGCTTCCTCTAAAGTATGAAACAGAAACTCCTCTTGATGATACACATCAAACTCCGGATATGACGCTTCTTCAAGGTCTGAAATCACATATCCATCCAAGCGATAGATGACATCTTCGTATGGAATATACCATTCATCTTGACTGATTTCTATTGTAATCTTTAATTTTCTTTCCATATTCATTTAGTTTTTTTTAAGTCAACGGACTTTGTCCACATTTTTTTGCTGTGAACCGTGAGATTTGGGTGTTTTGCTCACAATTCATAGCTCAATGCTCGCTGCTAACTTTGCGTTTTCAAATTTCAATTTTCAACTTTTCTTGGGCGTTCCGGCTATCGCCGTCGGGCTTTCCGCTATATCTTTGCTCGTTCCGCTATCGCTTCACTCGCAAAGGATGCCGCTCCAATCCCTAACGCTTTGGGGCTGCCGGATTTTCTATATACGCATTCTCGTGATCGTATCGATTCAGCAGTTCAATATAGTGATCTAAGACCATGCATAGGTCATAATCTAAATCATCATAACGCTCTGCCAACTCTACGACCTCTGCTACACTCATGCGCTCAGCAGGATTATTTGGCTCGGTTTCTTCACTAATGTAGAAATACACATAAGAAGCTACATCAAAACTGAGTTCGCCATTCTCAAAATAGATACCATTGATAGTATATCTTAGATTTGCATTCCATCCCTCAGCCCGATACCCTGCAAAAAGGTTTTTGCCGTCATCACATATCTCATCTTCGAAGTATTCGTCAATGGATTCATCATAATCAAACTGGTCAGGAATATAAAAATGTACAAATCCTTTTTCCTGCATTAACACCTTTATTTTCTCTAAACTTAAGGCCATCTTAGCCATCAAATTATGATTTGTTTTTTCCATATTTATATAAATCTCTTTAAAACAATTTATAAAAGTTACCTAAACACTATATCCTCACCGCGGCATCACTTATATCTTCACATCGCCATCTGTGCAGTGAACGACTTTGGCTGGAACCTCGTCATTCCAACCACCACCTAACTCTATTTTTTTCCATTGCGCTATCGTGCCTTGGAATGTGATGGAGGTCAGTGCTCTGCAGCACATAAAGGCTGTCTTTCCTATACTCGTGACACCATTGCCTATAGTAATGGATTTTAGAGCAAAACACTCAGAGAAAACTCTATCACCTATACTACTGACGCTATCAGGGATAGCGATAGAAGCTAATTCAAAACACCAATCAAAAGCATGCTTTCCAATACTTTTGACGCTGTCGGGGATCGTGACAGAGGTCAGTTTTTCGCAATTTTCAAAAGCTCTCTTTCCAATACTCGTGATGCGATAAGTGACTCCTTTAAACTCTACGGTTTCAGGGATAATTATATCACCTTTGTATCTAGTACTCTTTTGGATAACCTTTGCGGTCCTATTGCAATAGAGAATGTACTTAATGCCATCTATTATTTTTTCTCCTATCTCGACTTTAGTGGTCAGCGATTCGCAGTCATTAAAAGCCCCATCCCCAATGCTCGTGACGCTATCGGGGATAGTGACAGACTTCAATGAGTAGCTACCCGCAAAAGCCTCCTCACCAATACTTGTGACGCGATAGGTGCGTTCGTTAAACACAACAGTCTCAGGGATAATTATATCACCCTCGTAACCATTAAACATCATTTTCATTAATTTCTCTGCAGTCAGTTTGGTCTCATCGTGTTCCAAAGCATCTTTGAGTTCAATAACCTCTGCTGTCAATGCGTCCTCATCGAGACGGTATTTGATACCATCAATTATTTCTTCTTTCATAATTGTTAAGGCGGTTTCTATTTATTAACTTTTTCTCTTTAATCATGAGCAGAACCGCATTACTCCCACAATTAAAGACTTTGCCATAAGCTACGAGTCATGAACAGCGAGCAAAAAAATGCTCATTGCTCACTACTCATTACTTTATACTTAATGAAAGAAAATATGTTACAGGATTTTGGTTCAAAGTTCTTAGTTCAATAGTCTTTGTTATTTTCATTTACAATCTTACTGATAATCTTGACAGTTGACGATGTGATGCGATGAACACCTTTGGGGTCTATATATACGTTATAACCACTTTCAGAAAGAAGATGCTGGGCAATACGAGCCGCTTCATTGCCAAGCAATTCATCGTTTGCAGAAAAGATGGCATAGTTTTTCTTAGCAAGCAAGGGCTTATGACTAGCGATATAACTCTCCCACTCGACACACATTTCTTCATTGAGTTCGAATGTACGCTTACCATCCTGACGCTCACAGAAGTATTCATGTTGTCCCAATCCGATAGTGTTACGTACACAATCTGCAATTGACAAGGCTGGATTGCAGACTATCTTTACAGCATCGGGAGCATTAACATAGAGAACGGTCAAACCTCCCATTGAAGTTCCGACAATCAAGGAAGGATTATTCGAGCGAATCATACCGTCAAGTATTGCCACATTTTCTTCAATGCATTCTCCAAAATCCGTCGTGATCCACCTGTATTCTTTCAGTTTGCGCGAGAGGACATTAAACGTTGTACCCGAAGCACCCGAAGCTAGACCATGAACATAAATCGCCACAGGACGAAGCTCATCCATTGAATCCAGTTGATAGTTGTTATTGTTTTGTTTCATAGCAGATGTATTTATACTTTATGATTTAATATTGTTTATAGTATATACCATACATCTTTATTTTTGTTACAAGAAGTTCAAAGTTCATTGTAGAGAAGCGTCAATGATGTATTTTGTATATAAATATTTATTATTTGAATTAAATGACATCATTGACACTTCTGTACTATTCAGATTTTATTCTTCCGAAGTCGCCTGCGATTCAAAATACAAAGTCTTCCATTCCGTTCCATCTATAATACCGTCTGACTTTTCATTAACCAGACTACATCCGCAAATACGCAATGCCTTTTTCACCAGTTCGCAATTGCTTTCAACGTTAGGGAATCTCACAATTATCTGTTCGTCTCCATCAAAATCAACAACTTTCTTGACATTACTTCCAAGGAAATAATCCCTGACATATCCAACTATCGTATCAATAGGATAACTACGCCACCATCCTATTTTTGACTCAGGCTTTTCTATATACGACGATATAGGATTACTAGAATTGCGATATCCATGATTTAACCTGAAATCGAATTCATTTATATTCTTATATGCTTTATCACGATGAATCTCTTTTGACTTCGGAGTTCTTACCGAGTGCATATGCATGACGTTCAGCGTTTTAAACTCCGACTTCTTATACTTAGCCGTAATTCCAACCAATTCCTCCATCAACATCTTTTTCAACGACTCCGGCGATCTCACTTCAACAGCTGATCCATAATAAAGCAACTGGGAAATCAGTTTCTTGGTCGGTCTCAGGTCAAGACTGATACGACATAGTTTCTTATTTACAATCTTCTGACTATGATGAATCGGGGTATTGTATATTGTCTTAAACCAACTCTCATCGAATTGCAGTATGATATGTTCCTTCTTGACGCCCCTTCTAGGAAGACGCACTCCCAAAACATCATCAAATCTATGAGAGTAATCGATCTCGGTATTTGGAACAAACTCCACATCATCTACCTGTTTCAGTTTCGTAATCCTATCCATATCAAACACTCCGACCTTAGCTTTGGATTTGTTTTTGCCGTAATAATAACCAAAGACGAACAATCTTCCGCTCGATTGCTTCACGTAATAAGGATGCATCGTGATAGTAGAACGCTTATAACCATATTCTATCCTCATTTCCAAAACCTTGTGGTTCAATATAGCATCCAGTATGGCTGGCAATTTGATCACGCCCTTGCCTTTTGTCTCAAAAGATATGATTTCCTCGCTATATCCATTCAAGCCCAACCTGCACTCCAAATTGACGATAACGTCATTGACCCATTCATATCCTGACATCGTACGAAAACGATCCAGAGTATTTATAGCGTTCTTCCACTGCATCGTCTCCATCTCCGTCAGCGAACTGTTTCTTTTTGAGCCACCTTTTTCATAACGGTAGTATATTCTCTTTCCATCTTTCAGACGATTCAGCTTAATACCCCATCCATCTTCACTCTCCATAAAACGGATGTCTTCAAAAATCTGCCTGCGGCTCACTTTAGCGGCGATGCCCAACGACTTGAACTCCTTCTCGCACTCACTGATTAGATCCTCAATGAAATAACGATGGATATTATCGCGGAAACATCTGTCCAGCACCTTATAACGTATGAATGAATTATTGTTTTTTGACATAATTTTTTAACCCTGTGTTTCTAAATTCTTGCGAATATATAAAAAAGCATCGGTATAATTTTATCGTATTTCATTTTTCAATGCTTTTAACCCTTGTTATATTTTTTCGATTTCCGATATTGCAAATATACTGATCGCCACAAATCAGTTCCCATATTCTCTATAATATTTTTTATTTTTTGTAATTTATTAACAATCAAACTATTATTTTTCAATAATTCTTAAAAACACTAAAAACACATTAAAAACACATTAAATACCTATGCAGTATGCTTGCATAACAACAACAACAAAAAAAAAGAAGAACGATAGAATCCCCTACCGTTCTTTTTTTTGCATACCCAAAGTCTGTTGACTGTTGACCGTTGTCTGTTGACTTTTTATGGCGTTCTGGCGAAGCTTTTTTCACCTTCTAACCTATTCACTTCACCCACTTTCCTGTCTCCACTTCCTTCATTCCTAATTCCTCATTCCTAATTCCTAATTTCCAAATATAGGTTCCACTTTGCCAACCCGAAGCATCTACAGAAGTGACGTCATCTGTTATATCTTCTTCATGAATCTTTCTTCCGTTAATATCATAGACCGTTAAAACAGCATTTCTCAAACCTGTTCTGATATTCATCACATCGCCGCCCGGATTTGGATAAGCCACGGCAAGATGAAGACCATGAGCGTGAGCTTCTTCGATGTTTTCAGTATCAAATGCTGATGCAGGGAATTTTACAATATATGGCTCCCAATATATTTCATCATTGATCATATAACGAACATTTCCAGACATTATCACACCATCATCCTTAGAATAATGAATATAACTAAAAAATTGATTAAAATTATTTCCTAGCGTATAATACCATTCTGATATTTTTTTCATTTTAGTATCAAAAACAGGTATATACGCATAATAAGCATCTGGCTTGTATTCAAGAAAAAGTCCACTATCATTAATTGCACATCCTATAATTTTCCCATCGGGTAAAAAACACAGATTGGTACCAACAAAAGTAGTATTTCTTATGTTCTCATCAGTATATGATAGTCTTAAAAAATCCACATCATCATTACCAATATCAATTTTAAAAGCACATATCTCAGATTTTATATTTGGATGAAGGACTTCTCCTAAAGTATATATTTTACCATCATACGGATTTTGACACCAATATCCATCAAAACCTAGCAAGTTTGCGGCAGGATTCGATTCAACCGGTAATTGTTCCACTAAATTAAAATCCATATCAAGGACATTCATAAAGTAACAATATGGATAATCTTTAGCATATGAAACATAATAATATTGCGTAGAATCGGCATTATACATCAAACTATATCCATAGTTAATATTACTCATATCTTCATAGTCATCATATATGGCTTCTGCAATAACATTTAGATTAGTATCAATTTTTATCAATATGTCAATTTTAGGTTGCCCTCCTAAAACCGTGGACACAAACATAAATGTCCTACAACTGTTACGATCCATTAATGCTGGCGTACTTAATCCAATATTTTCAAACTCTTCATAAAACAAGTTTTTTCTCCAAATTTCTTTTTGTTCACTCATACTGAAATCATCAAACAAATAAGCATGCTTCATAACCGATACTGTATATTCTCCATCCTTTACGAGCTCCATAATAAAAACATTTATTGTATCATTATGATTATCTATTGTCGGATAATACATATAACTATCACTACTAGGACGTAATTCTATTTCATGCGACACATCACCTTCATCATTAAATTTAATTATTTTTGTTGCTTTTCTACTAAGTAAAGTAACAAGATAACATCCGTCTTTACTTTCAATAAAGTTTACAGGCTTGAGTTCCCTTTCTGGTGTTGGTCCATCACTTGGAATCAAATCCCATGATGGTTGAGGGAATTGTGAGAATACCACTAATGGTAATAACAGCATACATGCGAATAATAGTACTTTCTTCATAATTTGTTAGGTTTAAGTTAAATTTAAAATTTAATAATCGCAAAGTTAATTCATTAAACCTAAAATAGAAAGAAAAAAATGTTACATTTTGCGGCAAGAATCATCCTATATTTTTAATATTCAATATTTTAAATATAGAACAATCACATCAATTGATAAAATTATTCATCACAAAAGTTAAAATATCGCCGTTGTTTTCCAAATTCATCATACTTTTTATCTTGCTCAATCTGTACCATACGGTCTTTCTATTTCTTCCCAATAAATATTGCAGATTATATTCCTCCGTATTGAGCAGTATCAGACATATATAATCATGTCGTCTTTGTTTAATTTGGGATATTTCTCTTTTAACCGCATAGTGATGTTGTTCAGATGTTTGTCGGCAGTTTGCAAGAGCAGAGCCAATTCTTCATTGCTTAAAGCGGAGACATCGGATGTTCT
>JAFZDU010000020.1 GCA_017561025.1 Bacteroidales bacterium
TGCGGCGTCGAATGCATTCAAAAGCTATAAGGACACATTCGATGTGTCCCTACAGATTTTTTGTCCCACAAGATTTTGTAAGGCCGCATCGAATGCGTTCAAAATAAAGAGGCCGTTTAACAAAAAAAAGTGAAGTGAGCCACAAAGTTTGGACAAAAAACTTTGTGGCTCACTTCACTTGTTAGACAGCCTCTTAGTATAACTTGTAGCCTTGTAGTCTTTACCACTGAACCGCATCTCTATGTAACGGCATTGTCATGCAACGTGCGCCGCCGCCGCCACGTGAGAGTTCGTTGCCTTTAAATGCAACGACACAGTTCTTATAATCGTCGACACTGACTTTTCCTGAAGCAACGTCAGCTGCTGTCAAGATTTCGAATCCATGTCTTCCGAGGTTTTCTATTGTGTTGTAGTTTCTTTCGTAACCTAAGATTTTGCCTGGAGCGAAGGTGAAGAAGTTGGAACCGCTGTGCCATTGTTCTCTGGCCATTGCGTATTCATTGTCACCGCCGCAGAAGATTGGTTCTAAATCCATGCCGAGTTTTCTTAATGCCACGATGAGGTTTTCTTCTTCATGAATCTTGACCTCTTTGTTTTCATCAATTTCAAAGTGGATTGTCTTGTATTGTGGATTAAGGATGACAGGCTTGAATACCATACATTTGTTGACATCAAGAAGAGTGAAAACCATATCCAGGTGAATGAATGATTCTGGCTCATGAGGTAACTCTTGAAGAATTAAATGCCTGCGTCCGCCTTTGGTCTTGAGATGTTCAATCATAGCATTTATGCCTTCTCTGCTTGTTCTGATGCCACATCCGCTCAAGATGATGTCGTGACGTGCAATCAAGACGTCGCCGCCTTCAACTCTACCTATTGCGTTTGGCGCATATTTCTCGACAGGGTTAACGGTCTCGACATCGAAGATAGGGGAGTTGTTGTAAATCGCCTGAAGTATGGCGCTTTCCCTGTCACGCACTGTAGTCGCCATCTTGCTGATCATGATATTGTCGTACATTGTGAATGACGCATCTCTCATGAAGAAGAAATTTGGTGCTGGTGGCATGATATATTTTTCTTTGAAGTTGTCGTTTTCGAGTCCTTCAATGAATGCTTTGGCTAAATCTGTGTTTGATAAGTTTCCCAATTCAGGAATCAAGAACTCTAGCTTTTCTCTTTTGCAGATGCTTTCAATAAGCTCGTTTCTTATCTCTTGCTTTTCGAGTATTCCTTCGAGTAGTTCTCTTACTGTAAGAACGTTGGTTACTTTTCTTAAAGTGCCTTGGAAATCTTTATAGTCGTTATAAGCTTCGCGTTGGTTTAATATGTCGCTGAATAGAAATCTGTGTGCGTTCTCTGGTGTCATATGCTCGATTTCCGGACCTGGAGCGTGCAACAAGACATAATTCAATTTGCCAATTTCTGATTCAACACAAGGTTTTATACATCGGGAATAATCCATAAAAATATAATTCGTGAAACAATAGAAAAAGACCTTTTGGGTCTTTTCCGTTATCGTGTGCAAAATTACATTTTTTTAACCAAAGAAACAAATTGTATTTCAAAAAAATTATTCGTCATACAAGTCGATGAATTCATAGCCGTTGCCCATTATGTCCAAAAACTTGATCAAATCGTCTTTGCTTATTACACAAGTGGCAGTGTTGTCGTTTGGATGGAAACTCAGTTTATCTGCCTTGAGAAGGTTCTTGTCGATATAAAGGTATACGTGTTTTTCCTCGTCGTTGATGATGCCGAAAGGTGAGACGCTTCCTGGTTTCAGCCCAAGATACTTGTCCATTCTTGCCTCTGACGCGAAACTGAGCTTGCCTTGCTTCAGTCTTTGCTCGAGGTCATGGATGGCAAGCTGCTTCATGCAGTGGAATATGACAAGATAATGTCTGTTGCCTTTATGGTTTCTGAAAAATAAGTTCTTGCAATGGGTAGAGTCGAACTCTTTCCAATAGTTGAGAGCTTCTTCAATTGTAGGAATGGGAGGATGGAAATGAATGTCGAATGGTATCTCCAATTCGTTTAACTTATCTACAACCTTCTTCTGTCTTTCTGATAATTCCATTTTTTAAAAACTTGTAGAGACGCATCAATATATCCTGCAATAAAACATATTGATACGTCTCATGAATTTATATTTGTTCGATTCTTTATAAAAGACGCATCAATGTTTGTTAATATGCAGGTAACATTGATACGTCTCTACATTTTATTTATTAAAAATATCTTTAATTCCGCCCAATGATGCGAGCATGTTAGATGCTTCGTATGGCATATATATGGTCTTGTTGTCTTTGCCGCTGACCATTTGTTCCAATGTTTGGATGTATTTGGTCGCCAAGAGGTAAGAAGCTGGGTCGGTCTTGGTGTTTTTAATTGCTTCTGCTATCATTGCAATGGCTTGTGCCTCTGCTTCTGCTTGCAATATCTTTGCTTGTGCTTCGCCTTCTGCCTTGAGGAGAACTGCTGCTTTTTCCGCTTCGGCGTTGTTGATCTGTGAGGTCTTTTCACCTTCTGACTTGAGGATCGCTGATGTCTTTTCACCTTCTGCCTTCAGGATTTCGGCACGTCTGTTACGTTCTGCCTGCATTTGCTTTTCCATCGCTTGACGTACTGATGCAGGTGGTGTGATGTCTTGCAACTCAACGCGGTTTACCTTAACGCCCCATTTGTTTGTAGCGTCGTCCAACACAGCGCGAAGCTTAGCGTTGATGGTGTCGCGTGATGTCAATGTCTCGTCTAATTCAAGTTCACCGATGACGTTACGGAGTGTTGTCTGTGTGAGCTTTTCTATAGCGTTAGGAAGATTGTCGATTTCATAGACAGCCTTGATTGGCTCGACAATCTGGAAATAGAGAAGCGCGTTGATTTCTGTCGTTACGTTGTCTTTTGTGATAACGTTTTGTTTTGGGAAATCATAGACTTGCTCTCTGAGGTCGATGCTGCTTGTCAGGACATCTCTTCCGTTTTGATTTCTAACGTAAACAGCTTTCGGTCTGTCGATGATAGGCCAGATGATATTCAAACCTGCTGGAAGTACGCTGTGGAACTTTCCAAGACGTTCAATGACTTTTGTTTCTGATTGTGGTACAACCTTTAATCCGTTCAAGGCAAATATCATTACGATGAACGCGATGATTCCTAAAATTACGAGTGAACCCATAGTGATTATTTTTTTACGGTTAATATTATGCTTTCGTATGATACGACAGTGACTTTTTCGCCTACTTCAGCTTCGCTGTCGTCTTCCATTCTTGCTTTCCAGTCGTCGCCGTCAATCTTGACGCGTCCGTATCCGTCGCTTTCAATCTTCTCTGTGACAACGGCTTTTCTTCCTATCACATTGTCCATGTTGGTCTTAATCTTAGTGCCGGCGTTTTTGTTCATAAGCTTCAACACAAAAGGACGGATGAAGATGAATGCGAGGAATGCTCCTAATGCAAAGAACGCCACCTGCCATGTCATTGATAATTTCAATGCTGCGCCTACTGCGGAAAATAGACATCCTACTGATAAACATGCAATTGCGAAACCGCTGGTGAAGATTTCGACGATGAAGAATACAAGGGCTGCGATGACCCAAATTTGCCAAATTTCCATGATATTTAGTTTAAAGTTTAATGCTTAAGGTTTGAAGTTAATAGTTGTTTGATAGAGTGTGTTAGTAGGGACGCATCGAATGCGTCCAAAACTTTATCGCAAAGTTATTATAAAATTATTGAAAAAACAACTTGAAAATATAAAAAAAACAGAGAAAATCTTTAGCCTTTATCTCTTAGACTTGTAGCCTTGTAGTCTTTCTCTTGGGCGTTCCGGCTCTGCCGTCGGGCTTTCCGCTATATCTTTTTCCGCTGCGCTCCAAAAGGATGCCGCTGCAATCCCTAACGCAATGGCGTTCTTAATTTAAAACGCTGCATTCAATTTTGCGTTCTTCGCTCCTTTGCGAGGGCGATAAACACAAATGCTTAGAGTTTCAGGGATGTCCTCGTAAATGATCTTTCGCAATTCATCAGTTCTTCCGGCGTTCCTTCAAAGAGAAGTTCGCCGCCCTTGTCACCGCCTTCTGGACCAAGGTCTATAATCCAGTCTGCTACCTTGATGACGTCAGGATCGTGTTCGATGACGATGAGGGAGTGACCATTATTGATTAATGCCTCGAATGCCTTTAACAGCTTGTTTATATCGTGGAAGTGAAGTCCTGTTGTTGGCTCGTCGAATATAAATAAGGTGGGTTTCTCGTTGGTGCCGTTTATCAGGAATGAAGCTAGCTTGATACGTTGTGCCTCGCCACCGCTCAATGTGGATGACGACTGTCCCGCTTGGAGATAGCCTAAACCTACGTCTTGCAAAGGCTTCATCTTAGCGATGATTCTTTCTATTATATTCTTGAATTCACCTTCTTTGTTTTCTTCGAAGAAATTCACTACTTCATCGATGCTCATATTAAGCAAATCGCTGATGCTCTTGTTCTTGAATTTTATTTCCAGAGCTTCTTCCTTGTAACGGCTGCCATGACAAACGTCGCATTTTAAATAAATGTCGGCCATGAACTGCATCTCTACTTTCAATGTTCCGCTGCCCTGACAGTTGTCGCAGCGACCTCCGGCTACGTTGAAAGAGAAATATCCTGGCTTCAATCCTCTGTTCTTTGCAAGTTTCTGCTCTGCGTAAAGCTGTCGTATCTCATCAAAAGCCTTGACGTAAGTCACAGGATTTGAACGCGATGATCTCTCGATAGGATTCTGGTTGATGTATTCTACAGCTTGTATTGCCATGAGGCTGCCTTGAATCTTGCCGAAGGCTCCTACCTTGTCTGACGTTCCTTCAAAATGTTTCTTTAATGAGGTGTATATGATGTCGTTTACCAAGGTGGATTTTCCTGATCCGCTGACGCCTGTCACGACGGTAAGCACATTCAATGGTATCTTGACGTTTATGTTTTTTAAATTGTGTTCCATACATCCGATAAATTCAATGGCGTTGTTCCATTTACGTCGTCGCGCTGGAACAGGAATCTTCTTCTCTCCGGAAAGATATTTCATCGTCATAGATGCTACTGGACGTACGTCTCTACTTGGATCCATCATGTCTTCTATAGTTCCTTCGAATACGACCTCGCCGCCGTTGATGCCAGCGTAAGGACCGATGTCGATGATATGGTCTGCTGCACGTATTATCTCTTCGTCGTGTTCAACCACGATTACGGTATTGCCGATGTCGCGGAGTCGCTTCAGCACTTTGATAAGTCTCTGCGTGTCGCGTGTGTGCAGACCTATGCTTGGCTCATCTAATATATATGTTGAACTTACCAAACAGCTGCCTAATGAAGTGGCGAGGTTGATTCTCTGTGACTCGCCGCCTGATAATGTGTTGGCTGCACGATTCAAGGTGAGGTATTCTAAACCTACTTCTATCAAGAAGTTGAGTCTGTTTCTTATCTCAGTAAGAAGGCGCTCTGCTATATCTTGTTCTGTCTTGCTTAAAACAAGCTCATCGAAGAATGTTTTGAGATTTGACAGCGACATCTCGCATAATTCAGTGATGCTTTTGCCGTTAATCTTGACGTAACTTGATTCTTTTCTGAGACGTAATCCGTTGCATTCTGGACAAGTGGTCTTGCCTCGGTAGCGTGACAGCATCACGCGATATTGTATTTTATATGTCTGTGACTCTACTTCTTTGAAGAAGTCGTTAATGCCTGAGAAATATTTGTTTCCTGTCCAAAGCAGATCTCTCTGTTGTTGCGTGAGTTCGTAATAAGGCTTATGGATAGGGAAATCGAAGTGACGAGCGGTGCGGATGAGTTGGTCTCTCCATGCACTCATCTTGTCGCCTCTCCAGCATGCTATTGCGTTGTCGTAGATTGACAATGACTTGTCTGGAATCACGAGGTCGGGGTCGATGCCGATGATGTTGCCGAAGCCTTCGCAGACTGGACAAGCTCCGTAAGGATTGTTGAAAGAGAACAGGTGAGTGGTAGGAGTTTCAAAAGTGATGCCGTCGGCTTCAAAACGAGAATAGAAAATATGTTCGTTGCGCGAAGTTCCGTCATCTACCAGAACGATACAGCTTTCGCCACCTTCGTAGAGTGCGGTCTGTACGGAATCTGAAATCTGAGGAATGTTGTCGGAAGTCCTGTCGTTTACTTTCATCCTGTCGATCATGATTCTTACATTATTAATATTGGCGAAGTCTTTACCTTTTATATAATCTTCAATCCTGACCATATTGTCGTCGATGAGAAGACGGTTGAAGCCTTGCTGCAATAAAATGTTGAGATGCTCTTCTGCTTTTCTTCCTTCAGGCAATATTATAGGAGATAAAATGTAAACCGCGCATCCTTTTTGCTCTATGATGAAATCGACCACGTCATTGACTTGATGACGTTTCACTTCCACGCCGCTGATAGGTGAGAAGGTGCGGCCTATTCTTGCATAAAGAAGTTTGAGATACTCGTAAATCTCAGTGCTTGTTCCTACAGTGGAACGCGGGTTGCTCGAGTTGACTCTCTGCTCAATTGCGATGGCAGGAGAAAGACCTGTTATGAGGTCGACATCAGGTTTTGTCATCCTTCCTAAAAACTGCCTGGCGTAAGCGCTCAGACTCTCTACATAACGACGCTGACCTTCGGCATAAATCGTGTCGAACGCCAATGAAGATTTGCCGGAACCAGAGAGCCCGGTAATGACGATAAATTTGTTTTTTGGAATGCTTAAACTAATGTTTTTTAAGTTGTTAACCCTTGCACCTTGTATGTCGATATTCTCTAGTCTTTTCATCTTTATTTACATAAATATAGGCCTGAAAAATTTTTTACGAATTTACAAAAAAATGTTGGAACGTAGAGAAAAGTTTTTTATATTTGCAAAACTTTCTACGAAAGAATTTTGAAATTATTGTATAACTAAAAAAATAGGAGACGCACTATCGAATAAACTTTACTCTTTAATCAATACAAAGAGAAAATAATGATAGAAATATTAAGTGACAAACAATTGGTCGACAGTTACAGAAATGGTAACGTCGCTAGTTTTGAATTGTTGGTAGAGCGTCATCAAAATAAGGTCTTTTCTTACATCTTAATGCTTGTCAAAGACAGACAGCTTGCTGATGATATCTTCCAAGATACATTTTTAAAGATCATACGCACCATCAAAGCGGGTGCTTATAAAGAAGAAGGTAAGTTTATACAATTCGCTATGCGTATTGCGCATAACCTCATCATAGATCATTTCCGTAAATCACAGCGTCTTCCAATGGCAGATTCAGTCAATAAAGACTATGACTTGATCGATAATGCTAAAATCACCGACCTTTCCATTGAAGACAGAATGGTGACGGAACAAGTCTACGACGACATTCGCAAAATGATCGATTTCTTGCCGGAAGAACAGAGGGAAGTTCTCAATATGAGAATGTATGCCGATATGTCTTTCAAAGACATAGCTGAAGCTACTAACGTAAGCATTAACACTGCTTTAGGAAGAATGCGTTATGCTATCATCAACCTAAGAAAAATGGCGAAAGAGAACAATCTTTCACTCACGATAAATAATTTTTAAGTTTCATAAAATAAAGTGAGATTTTTATGCGTTAAGTAGGCGTATTTGAAATTAAACAATTTGCCTATGGATTATAAATCTACACTTTTATTACAGAGAAACAATTTCGAAAGCACATACGAAACAGAAGTGAGACAATCACTCAAGGAAGCTTACAAGAACGAAAAGCCAAGCAGACATGTGCTTAATGCCATAATGAGTTTCGCAGCATCATACGACTGCGTAGACACTCAAATCGGTAAAGTTGAGATGATGTTTAATTAAGACAACAAGACTACAGGACAACAAGACAACATGCTTGTTGTTCGGTAGTCTTTTTTGTAATTTGTAAAAGAAGCACAAACTTGTAGTCTTGTGGTCTTGTTGACTTGTAGTCTTAAAAAAAATGAGCCGCGGTTTTGTTAAAGAGGGTGACCAGGAAGAGGTCCCTATGGTTTTGCCGAGAGCGTTTCTGCCTCAGGGTGTGCCTAATTATGTCACGCCGGAAGGTCTTGTGCTTCTAAACGAAGAGATGGAAAATCTTAAGAAAGAACGTGCAGAAGCAGCATCCAATTACATACAGAAAAATTATATCGACGCCAAGATGCGACAGCTTTCCGAGCGCATCACTGCCGCTGTTTTGATTGATCCTACTAAAGCCAATCCAGATGTTGTGAGCTTCGGATCTTACGTGAAATTCAATGATAAGGTGGTTCGTATTGTCGGCGTTGACGAAGCGGACGCCTCCAAAGGACTGATTTCGTTTGTGTCGCCGATTGCTAAAGCATTGATAGGAAAGAAGAAAGGTGATAGGATAGAGGTGAAGCTTCCGAGAGGAGTTGAAACTGTTGAAATACAAGGCGTTTTTGAAAGCTATGAGCTGCGTGCTATGAGCCGTGAGCAAAGAGCGGTCACTGAGCTTGTCGAAGTGACGGAAAGTTATGAATTGCCTTCGGCAGGCTCAGGCACCAATATGGTCACTGAGCTTGTCGAAGTGACAGAAAGTTATGAATTGCCTTCGACAGGCTCAGGCACCAATACGGTCACTGAGCTTGTCGAAGTGACGGGAAGTTATGAATTGCCTTCGACAGGCTCAGGCACCAATACGGTCACTGAGCTTGTCGAAGTGACAGAAAGTTCATCCAATAGCCAAAAGCCGATGACCAACAGCCAACAGTCAAAGTTCAAACCAGAAAACAATCCTACGGATTTCCTTCCGATAGTAAATGAACGTGGAAATATTATGGGTCGTGCGCTTTATTGCGAGGCGCATAACGGCAATAAGGTTTTGCATCCTGCTGTGCATCTTATCGTTTTTAATTCGAAGAATGAAATAGTTGGAAAATACTGCTGGCACGTGGGATTCGGCGAGACGGCAGAGAAGACCATAAAACGTAATGTCGTTGATATTACATCGCAGAGCATCAAACCGAAATTAAAGAAACAATACATTCGCGAGGATAAGAACGAGAAGGAACTTGTTTCTGTCTTTACAGCTATATCCGACGGAGAATTATTGCCATCGCCAGATAACAGAGAATACGAAATGATGTTTGAGAAAGATTGATGGGTTGTAAAATATGATTTTTTTGAAAAAAACTTTATAAATGAATATGTTTTAAAGGAAAGCTGATGATGATAAAATCTTAATTTATAAGAGAAGTAATTAGGGATAAAGGACGTATAGAACACATGTTATCTGCTTCTTGAATTATTGTCTTCTGATTTTTAAAGATATCATTAAACCTCTATTTTTACATTCCAACGAATTCCTCTGAGGAATAACTTTTTGCAAAAATGACTTTGTTGTTTTTAGTTTGAATCTCAATGATATTATAATAATCCCAATTCAAATTGCAAACCAGGCCGTTGGTGTCTATGATGATTCCGTCGGTTATTTCTTTGATGTATCTCTGCGCTATACGAGGTGTCGTTATCAATGTTGAACTGTCTGTTTCAGGAAACAATACGTCTATTGTTTTCACCACGCATCCGCTGCATGAATAGTCCGGCACAAGAAAAAAAGTATGTTTCTCATTTGGGATATTTATGTTTAAACTGTCTGCATACCAATAGAAAATTTTGGTTTCTCTTGAAAACACATCTTCTGTTTTACTTTTGTTTATCGTCTCACACGAAAACATTAAGCTACTTAAAAACAAACCAAGCAGCAGTGTGAGAGCCTTTCCATTCCTTGTTTTCTTTTTCATATATTAAAAGTCCTTTCTCGTTAATTAAATCATCAGCGGGAATAGGATAATACTTATCCCCGTCAAAAAACACTTCGTATTTTATATTGAATTTTTCATCCGCCACGATAAGAATATAATCAACGATATCTTCTTTTATCATGGAATCTTCATCTTTTTCGCGAGGCAGACTCATCCATCTGTAGTATATGTTTCTATATTCATCGAATCCTATGTAAGAATATAAGGTTGCGCTATAGTAATGATTAATGCTTTCAGCCATCTTGTTTTTCTTGTCAATAGAAAATGGGGAATATTGATAAAGCTGGCTTCCAAAATAAACATCTTGGATTTTGTTTCCCATAGAATCGCACAATACCACATAATCGTCAACAGCGGTATGAGTAATTATTTCTTTTGATTTATGATTGTAAAAATAATATAGAATACCACCATCATAATAATTTTCTTTCGGATGATTTTTGGGATATTCTCCAAAGAACGACACGGGTATTATACTAGAATCAGCAGCAATCTCAAAACGGAGATACACTGGTATGTCATTCTCCAATATCACTGAATAATCTTCAGCAAAAATGTGTTTTCTGACACATGAGACAATGCCTGATTTAGGATCAGTCATTGTTAAAGGCTGTGTTGGAAATACCGATATACACTGATAATCATCTCTCCAATAAGGATGAGAAACTGTATTATGAACATCTTTAAAATAGTCATAAGAATTATCATTTGCATTTTTCAAGAGATAGTTACCAATTTGATAATCTGTATAAAAAATACTACTATCATTAACAACTATAATGTCAATAACTTTATTGTCGCTTATTATGGTGTCAATAATATTTCTTTTAAAATCATATAAAAGCAAATGCCTATTGTCAAGGCGATTGGTATGATACAGATTATCTTCATACAGTTCCACACATAACATATTATATGTACTAAACGGGAAACTATGTACATCCTGTTTGAAATCATCGCTACTGATGACAGGAACTTTGTCATTACAAGATATCAATAGGCAAATAAGCAATATGTAAATTAATCGTTTCATTATTACAATTTGTTCAGGACAGTGCCTTAAGGCATTGTCCTATGTTGTTATAGAGATTTTTTTTATGTTATATTGATTTTATTCCTGCAAATATAAGGTTTTAAAACACAAAAGTCAAGATTTATTTTGCAGGTAAATAAGCTTAGGGTAATATTAAAATCCCTTTCATTTCCCCTTCGAAAAATATTGTTTAATTAATGTAAATGATTTGAGAAAAAAAGTTATATTTGCACTTTATTACATTAAGAATTAAAATTAAAAATTGAGATATATGAATAAGCTGATAACATTAGAAGAAGCCGTTGCAAAGGTACAAGACGGTATGACAATCATGTTTGCCGGATTCCTCGGAGTAGGAAGTGCTGTTCAAATTATTGATGCTATCGTAGAGAAAGGCGTTAAAGATCTTACTATCATTGCAAACGACACAGCATACGACAATGTTGCTCACGGCAAACTCGTCGCTAATCATCAAGTTAAGAAAGCTATCGTTTCACATACAGGAACCAACAAAGAAACCGCTGCACAAAAGAATGCCGGCACTCTCGAAGTTGAATACGTACCACAAGGCACACTCGCTGAACGTATCAGAGCATACGGCGCAGGTCTCGGCGGAGTGCTCACTCCAACAGGCTTGGGAACAATGATCCAGGACGGAAAACAAATCGTCAACGTCGACGGTAAAGACTATATCTTGGAAAAACCATTGAAAGCCGACATCGCTTACTTGCGCGCTAACATCGTTGACGAAGACGGTAACATGGTATTCCTCGGAACATCACAAAACTTCAATCCTCTTATGGCAATGGCAGCTGACTACGTAGTAGTTGAAGCTGAAAAACTAGTCAAGAGAGGCGAAATAGCTCCAGAACAAATCCACGCTTCTGGTATCTTCGTTGACGGAATTTATTTAGAAAAATAAAAGTTGACAATTTACAATTGTAGAGACGTATCAATGTTCCCAATAAAGTCAACAAACATTGATGCGTCGCAAATGAAATAGGATATTAACAATTTAAAAGATATATAAATGGAAAAAGAATATAGATCACTTATTAGATTACGTATGAGTGCAAAAGACGCTCACTACGGCGGTAACTTGGTTGACGGAGCTCACATGGTACACCTCTTCGGCGATGTTGCAACAGAATTATTAATCATGACAGACGGCGACGAAGGTCTCTTCTGCGCATACGACAATATCGAATTCTTGGCTCCAGTTTACGCTGGCGACTATATCGAAGCAGAAGGCTGGGTTACAAAAATCGGCAACACATCACGTAAGATGGAATTCGTAGCACGTAAGGTTATCATCCCACGTCCAGACATCTCTGACTCAGCAGCTGACGTATTGCCAGAACCAATCGTCGTTTGTCGTGCTAGCGGCACATGCGTAGTTCCAAAACAATGTCAAAGAATTGAAAGATAAAAATATTACACGATGGAAAAACTCATTATTACTGCTGCTATCTGCGGCGCAGAAGTAACTAAAGAACAAAACCCTGCTGTTCCTTATACAGTAGAGGAAATCGTTAGAGAAGCTAAGTCAGCCGTTGACGCTGGCGCTGCTATCGTTCACCTTCACGTTCGTTTCGACGACGGCACTCCAACACAAAACGCTGCTCGTTTCCAAGAATGCGAAGAAGCTATCTACAAAGCATGTCCTAACGTAATCTTGATCCCTTCAACAGGCGGCGCTGTCGGTATGACACCAGACGAACGTCTACAGTCAACAGATACAAACCCACTTCCAGAAATGGCAACATTAGACTGCGGCACATGTAACTTCGGCGATGAAATCTTCGACAACACAATGCCAACAATGCGTGCTTTCGGCAAACGTATGTTAGAACGTGGCATCAAGCCAGAATACGAATGCTTCGAAATGGGTCACATCGACACTATCTTAAATATGGCTCGTAAAGGTGAAGTCCCTGCTGCTCCAATGCAGTTCAACTTCGTCCTCGGCGTTCCAGGCTGTACACCAGCTACAGTAGCTAACCTCTGCTGGATGGTCAACGCTATCCCTGCTGGCTCAACATGGACAGCAACAGGTATCGGCCGTCACGCATTCCCAATCGCTGCTGCTGCCATCGCAATGGGCGGTAACGTAAGAGTAGGTTTTGAAGATAACTTATACCTCTCAAGAGGCGTCCTCGCTAAGTCAAACGGCGAATTAGTAGCTAAGGTCGTTCGTCTCGCTAAAGAACTCGGCCGTGAAGTAGCAACTTCAGACGAAGCAAGAGAGATTTTGGGACTTAAGCCAAGAAATTAATGCATAATTCATAATGCATAATTCATAATTTATGAAGAGCTGCTGTTGTAATGACGGCAGCTTTTTTGTATAAAGACAACAGACAACGGACTTTTTTGAACTTTGAACTTTAAACCTTAGCCTTTTGTCATTAGTCTTTTTTTTGGGGCGTTCCGCTTCGCGTCGGGCTTTCCGCTATATCTTTTTCCGCTGCGCTCCAAAAGGATGCCGCTGCAATCCCTAACGCAATTGGCGATGAGCATTGATCTGCGAGCTTTGAACAAAACAGCTCTCAGCTCACAGCAAAAAACTCTATTTCGTGATATTTTTTCTCTGTTTTTATACTTTTTAATGATATTAAATAAATACATAAAGTGCTTTTTTTTTAAAAAAAAACTATCTGATAATTATAGTTTTACCCACTACCGATGCGTAAAATATTTTTATAATATACTGTAAGTTGAATTGTTAAATTTCGTATAATTGCATACTTTATTGACGACTAACTATTATCTAACTATATTTTTTACGATAATAATAATTAAACAATATCATTATGAAGAAAGTCTTCTTTTATTTATTGGCAAGTATGTTTGCCGCTATTATGTTTATTACTTCATGTAATCCTAACAATCCAGATGATGAGCAGAATTTAGATGATAATGAAAATGAAGAGGAGATTGTTGAAGATGAAATAGTCTCTCCCGACTATGTGCCTATTGATTGGGAAAATGCTTCCATAATTTCATCTAATGACAGTATTGGCGACTATTCGATTAATTTTACAGGCGAGGTGCCAAGTATTGTTCCGGGTTCTGTCATTACCATTGACCAGGACAGCATTATCAGATATGTTTTTGTTGAGAGTGTTGAGGTTGAAGGGAACACGCTCAGCATGAAAACATCTCAGGCGTACCTTACCGATATTTTTGCGAATACGACAATAACGCTGACAACCGACAACAGTAGAAGAGGCAACAACGTTTTTCATCCGATAGAGGCTTTCTATTATGATGACAAAGGAAACAGATGTGAGATTGACCTAAATGCAACGAGAGACGATAACTTCGGATTCACACATAATATCTGGAATTTCTCCGATACTTTAGATGGAATGGAACTATTGTCTGGTGATAACTATAAGCTTTATATGGAAAAATTGTCATATAATTTTAATATAGACCTTGTGATGGAGATGAATTTCGGCGGAAGAAATGAGATTGAGATAATGGCGAACGGATTGGAGAGGTATAAAAGCAAAGCCCTAAGTATAGAGACATCCATAGTAGGTGATTTTGATACTGAGCAAATGATTAGATTTGATGCAGAAGGTGAATGTTCCTTTTCAGAGGGATATGATATCTGGAAACATAATTTCTTCAGACCTATCCCAATTAAATTCTCTGTTAATGGCGTTCCTGTACAAGTTACTTTAAGATCAGATCTGTTCAGAGAAGTAGAACTGACAGCCAAAGGCGAAATGTCTGCATACGTCGGTTTTGAAGACCATGCCGATGGCAAGTTGGGATTCAACTGGGCACAGAGCGGTTCAATGACTCCTGTAAAACAGTTTTCCAACACATTTGATTTCACGCCGCCTACCGTTGAGGGAAATGGAAGCATAGAGGCGAAGGCATGGGTCTTTCCGAGAGTAAGCCTGATGCTTTACAGCGTTATAGGACCTTCATTCGATTTCAAGCCTTATCTTTCGACGACATTGAACGGAGGCTTTAAAGAAGAGATGTTGGGAACAGACAACGATTTCTGCGCCTGGAGTCTTGATTGCAGTACAGGCATAGATGCAGCATGCGGACTGAGTTTGGGATTTATGGGATATGAGACGCATAATTTCTCTACTGATAACTTTAACATAGTTGACAAGACATTGTATCATTCCCCTGAAAGGATAGAGCTTGTTCCAATGGAGCAGAAGATGAGGGTGCGTGAAGGCAAAGAGGTTAAGTTTAAAGTATATGACAGGAACCATATCTCAGGTACAGAAGTGCTTACGCCATTGTCTCAGTTTGTCAAGTTTGAAGGTGACGGGGAGTTTTCTGAGGAATACGGTATTGCCGATGAAGGAGAGGTCTCCGTTGAGTGGACACCTTCTTCAGAAGATGACGTGATGTATGCCCGACTATATGACGATGGTGGAAAGGTTGTTTCTGAAGCTGAATTTACAATAGAGACCAAAGTGACAACATCATCTGTTACTAACGTAACTACAGAAAGCGCGAGATGCGGAGGCAATGTCTCATGTTATTATGATGACGACATATATGAACGCGGTATATGCTGGAGCAAGAACCCTGAACCTGATGTTGACGACCAATGCGCCACAAGCGGAGAAGGAGCAGGAAGTTTTACTTGTAATATGACAGGACTTGAGGATAATACCACCTATTATGTTAAGGCATACGCCAAGATGTACGACTATGTGGTTTATGGCGAGCAGAAGAGTTTTACGACAGAAAAATATGAAACTATTGTAAACACCTCATCTGTTACGGACATAACAACAAACAGCGCAATATGTGGAGGCAATATCATGTCGGATGAAGCAGAGAATATTGTTGAGCGCGGCATTTGCTGGAGTACAAGTTCACAGCCAGATATAAATGACTTTTGTGCTGCAAGCGGAGCAGGAGCAGGAAGTTTCAGCTGTAATATGACCGGTCTTGAAGATAATACCACATACTATGTAAAGGCATACGCCAAATTGAAGGACGAAATTGTTTATGGCAGCCAAAAAAGTTTCAAGACAGAGGAAGGTTTTTGCGACCCTGACGGAGAAATAGGAGGCCACGGATATGTTGACCTTGGGCTGCCAAGCGGCAATAAATGGGCAACATGTAACGTTGGAGCTTCTTCTCCAGAAGACTACGGCAACTATTATGCATGGGGGGAGACTAGCCCTAAAGCGGAATGCACATTGGAAAACTATCAGCATTGGGTTGATGCGGATGGAGATGGAGAATGGGATTATAGAGAGTCGACAATTAATTCAGATATTTCTGGTAATCCACAATACGATGCAGCTGCCGCCAACTGGGGCGGAGGCTGGAGAATGCCGACAAGAGATGAAATGCAGGAATTGGTGGATAATTGCGAATGGGAGTGGACACAAATAAATGGAGTGAATGGTGCTAGGGTGGTAGGACCTAACGGACATTGCATCTTCCTTCCTGCTGCGGGCTACCGTCTCGGGTCATTCGTCTACAATGAGGGCGACTCTGGCTGCTATTGGAGTTCTACGCCGTACGACGGCTACTACTTCGACCACTGCGCGTCCTACCTCAGCTTCGGCTTCACCTTTGGTGGCGAGTTCGTGTATTATATTTGGCACATCGACCGCTACTGTGGCGTGGCTGTACGCCCCATCACAGAATAAAAGCGAAGCGTGTTTGGTTCATTTGGTTCATTTGATTTATTTCCGTCGGGCATTTAAGAGCCGTATCAACATTACCTTTGAAAATAAAAGAGTGTTGATGCGGCTTTTTTATGAAAACATGAATCATTTTGAGACGTATCAATGTTTGTTTGTTTTATATGAATCATTGATGCGTCTCTACATTGGAGCCTCCAATGCGTTAGGGATTGAAGCGGCATCCTTTGCGGAGCGCAGCGGAGCAAAGATATAGCGGAAAGCCCGACGGCAGAGCTGTAAGCGGAGCCGTAACGCCCAGAGAAAGGAACTAAAGGTATGAGGATTTGAGGAATTAAGGAGTCTTTTGTAGATATGTCACATCTGAGGCGTATAAAATATCGTGTAAAACTTTGCGATCTTTGCGTCTTTGCGAGAAAAATGCCTCATTTAGAAATCCCCTAAAATCACAATAAAAAAAATAAACTTTCTTTGTTTTTAATCATATTTATTTTTATCTTTGCGAGCATTTGTGAGTATTCACAAGGAAAAGGAAATATTAACTTAAAACACTAAATATCATGCAACAAAAAGGAAACAAATACGGTACACACCGCGTGATTGAACCAGTCGGCGTTCTTCCACAACCAGCTAACAAATTGAACAACAATATGGACGAGATTTGGGATAACGAAATCCTTATCGACGTTCAAACATTAAATATCGACTCAGCATCTTTCACAGACATCTACAACTATGCAACACAACAAGCAGGCGAAGGCGCTAGCGAAGAACGCATTCTTGAAGAAGTTAAGAAAGAAATGTTACTCAACGTTGAATTACAAGGCAAACACCGCAACCGCAGAACAGGTTCAGGCGGTATGTTGCTCGGTAAAGTTGAAAAGATCGGCGACGCTTTGAAAGGCAAGATCGACTTGCAAGAAGGCGACCGCATCGCGACATTGGTATCTTTATCATTGACACCACTTCGCATCGACGAAATCCTTGAAATCCGCAAAGACGTTGACCAAGTCGATATCAAAGGTAAGGCTATCCTCTTCGAAAGCGGTATCTACGCTAAGATTCCTAACGACATGCCAGAAAAATTGGCTCTTTCAGCATTAGACGTTGCTGGAGCTCCAGCTCAGACAGCTAAGTTGTGCCAATACGGTCAAAACGTCGTTATCCTCGGCGCTGGCGGCAAATCAGGTATGTTATGCTGCTACGAAGCTAAGAAACGCGTTGGCGTTACAGGTAAAGTCATCGGTTTGGCAAACAGCCCTAAGAGTACAAACCGTATCAAGGAACTCGGTTTCTGCGACGTAGTGGAAAGCGTTGCTGGCATGACGCCAGTTCAAGTTTACGAACTCATCTACAAACTCACAGACGGCAAGATGGCTGACGTTACAATCAACTGCGTCAATGTTCCAGATCAAGAAATGACAGCTGTTCTCTGCACAAAAGACGACGGTATCGTTTACTTCTTCTCAATGGCAACAAGCTTCACAAAAGCAGCTCTCGGCGCAGAAGGCATCGGATCAGACGTTAACATGATCATCGGTAACGGTTATACAAAAGGCCACGCAGAATTCACATTGCAAGAACTCCGCGAAAGCCCAGAACTCCGTAAGATTTTCGAAGAACTTTATGCATAAATAATAATAGAAAGTTGAGAGATTAGCTCAACGGTTTTTGGGAATATGGTGCCTGAGCTTGTCGAAGGCATAAGTTTAGCTTCGACAGGCTCAGTGACCGTTCAAAACTCTCTCGACTTTCTTTTAATATATATAAGATGGAATCAAGAAGAAAACAATTATTTCCTAACGTCACCGACGAACAATGGAATGACTGGAAATGGCAAGTCAAGAATCGTATTGAGACTTTGGAACAGTTGAAACAATATGTTCAGCTCACTCCTGAAGAAGAAGACGGCGTACGCAGCGTTCTCTCAACATTACGTATGGCTATCACTCCTTATTATTTAAGCCTCATCGATCCTAACAACCCTAAGGACCCAGTCCGTCGTCAATGTATCCCAACAGCATTAGAGACAAACATCGCAAGTGCTGACTTGTTGGACCCATTGCATGAAGACGAAGACTCACCAGTTCCAGGTTTGACACATCGTTATCCAGACAGAGTTTTGTTCCTCATCACCGACATGTGTTCAATGTACTGCCGTCACTGCACACGCCGTCGTTTTGCTGGACAAAAAGACGATGAGTCACCACAAGAAAGAATAGAAAGAGCATTAGAATATATCGAAAGAACACCAGAGGTACGCGACGTTCTCTTGTCAGGCGGCGACTCATTGATGGTTAGCGACGCTAAGTTGGAATACATCATCAGCCGTTTGCGCGCTATCCCACACGTTGAGATAGTTCGTCTCGGAACACGTACTCCTGTCGTTTGTCCACAA
>JAFZDU010000021.1 GCA_017561025.1 Bacteroidales bacterium
CATGCTTTATGTTTTTTCTTGGAATCTTTTCGCCTTTCTTTCAATCACATAGCTCGCTATGTTCTTTCAAGAAAAACAAAAATCTTCTCAAAGAAAAATTCATAAATCATTTGCAAAGCAATTTATAGAAATCCCCTATAAAAACAACCTTACTGATTTTAAAACTAGTTTTATAACATTATGAAAATTTGTAATTTACTTTTCATCGCATCTTTTCTGATGCTGTTTTCGTGCGCTGAGAAACGTAGCAATCCGTTGGTGCAAAACCTTAACGAGTCGTGGAATGTCACAACCGATACATTAGATATTAATATGGAAGTGGATATTCCTTCTGTCATCATAGCGGATATGTATGAAAACGGATTGATACCTCATCCTTATCAAAGCGATATTGAACCACAGTTGCTTTGGATTCCTCAACGTGAGTGGGTTTATACTATGAACTTCGATGCGGAAAACGATATCATGAAGGAAGATGTGATAGAGTTGGTGTTCGAAGGTCTTGACACTTATGCTGATGTGTGGCTCAACGACGAACATCTGTTCTATGCTGATAATATGTTCAGAACATGGACAAGCAATGTCGCTGACATCTTGAAAGAAAAAGACAATAATATCAAGATTAAGTTCTATCCTTTTGATAAAGTTAGAGATAGCTTGATTGAGACTTATCCTCTCCGCTTTCCTGAGAAATATGCAGTTATGCGTAAGGCGGCTTATCAGAACGGTTGGGACTGGGCACCTCGTTATATGAACATGGGAATCTGGCAACCAGTATATCTCAAGGCTTGGACACGCTCTACAATGAATTACGCTTCTGTCGTGACATCAGCGATTCATTATGACAAAGCCGACTTATGCTTCGAAACAGACATCGTTGCTGATAAAGATCATAATGTGAGCTTGCAGCTTTTCCAAGGCGACGTCAAGGTTTTAGAAAATACAGTTCAACTTAAAAAAGGAAATAACTATTTCTCTTTCCCATTTGAAATAGCAAATCCTAAGTTATGGTTCCCTAATGAGTTGGGCGAACAAAATATGTATGACTTCAACGTGAAGATGCTCGACGATGAAAATATCATCGAGGAAAAAGACATCACAATGGGTATCCGTACATTTGAAATGGTCGAGGAACCAGACAGCATCGGAACGGCGTTCTATTTCAAAGTCAATGGCACACCTTTATATATGAAAGGTGCCAACTATATTCCTGAAGAGATGATAACATCATGGATGTCGAGAGAGAAGACCAGAAAACTCCTTGAACAATGTGTCGGCGACGCTCACATGAACATGCTTCGTATATGGGGCGGCGGAATCTATCCTCCTGATTATTTCTTTGAAATATGCGACAGTCTCGGCATCTTGGTATGGCAGGACTTCATGTTCGCTGGTTCAACTTATCCTTACAGCGATGAATATATTAATAATGTAAGAGAAGAGGCAAAGAAACATGTCATCAGATTGAAAAACCATCCATCACTCGCGTTATGGTGTGGCAACAACGAAATCAGCGAAGGTTATTACAACTGGGGATGGCAGAACTCCATGAACTGGTCTGACGAGGATTATAAAGAGATGAAAGACGGTTACGATAAACTCTTCGAAGAGATGTTGGACGAAGTTGTCGTAACATACGACAAGACAAGACCTTACTGGCCAAGTTCTCCTAAAAACGGATGGGGCAGAGCGGCAAGTCTCACAGAAGGCGACGTCCACTATTGGGGCGTATGGTGGGGCGAACTTCCATACGAGATGTACAGAGAAAAAGTCGGTCGTTTCAACAGCGAGTTCGGTTATCAGTCATATCCATCAATGGAAGTCCTCAATATGATCGACGAACATCCTGGTTTCGACAATGCTGTCATCCAGGCACACCAGAAACATGGAAGAGGCGAGAAACTCATCATGGATCACGTCGTGAGATATTTCGGTGAACCAAAAGACTTCAAAGATTATGTATATCTCAGTCAGCTCTCGCAGGCATACGGAATGGACATCGCCATCACTGCACAACGCAGCTCACGTCCTCGCAGCATGGGTTCTCTCTACTGGCAACTCAACGATGCTTGGACTTCAATATCTTGGTCATCAATAGATTATCTAGGAAATAAGAAAGCATTGCATTACAAACTCAGCGAAATCTATTCTCCAATATTATTAGGACTTGATGATGCTGGCGATAATAACTACAAATTATGGGTAAGCAACGACAGACAACAAGATATCGACGGACGCATCCGTATCATCGTTGAAGATATGCACGGAAACCAGATGTTCGCTTTCTCTGAAGTCGTTGACGTTAAGGCTAACAGCTGCTATTATTTCCCGAAAGATGTCGTCATCAATATGACTGAAAAGATGAAGTCTGACTGTTACGCAAGAATAATATTCATGGAAGACGACACGGTGTTGAGCGAGAAAATTCATATCTTCAAATATCCTAAAGACATGAATTTCATCGAGACACAACTCGAACCAAAGGTCACATTCGCCGATGGCAAATATCATCTTGAATTCAGTTCTAATGTGTTTGTCAAGGACGTCTTCGTCTCCACGACAGAACGCGGCGAGTTCTCAGCAAACTTCTTCGATGTGCTTCCAAACGTGACAAAGACAATAATCTTCGAACCAGAAGATGAAGACAAGAAGAAGAAAGATTTGAAATTTAATATTCATATTTATAATAGATAAGACTACAAGTTTAGGAGCTGCTTTGAAAAGAGGCAGCTCTTTTTTTTGAACTAAGAACTTTAGCCTTTAGTCATTAGCCTTTAGCCCTTAATCATATAAACGCTTGATTTTCTTAATAATTTTTAAGGGGATTTCTATAAATTGCTTTGCAAATGATTTATGAATTTTTCTTTGAGAAGATTTTTGTTTTTCTTGAAAGAACATAGCGAGCTATGTGATTGAAAGAAAGGCGAAAAGATTCCAAGAAAAAACATAAAGCA
>JAFZDU010000004.1 GCA_017561025.1 Bacteroidales bacterium
CAGGAAGCGTCAGGGATTGGAGCGGCATCCTTTGACGGCAGAGCGGAAGCGGAGACGGAAAAGATACAGCGGAAAGCCCGACGGCCGCGCCGGGACGCCCGAACACAAAAAAAAAACATGCGTACTTGCACGGCCAGTGTGGTTAGATACACCTTATTAATTAATATAGGGGAGGGACAGAAGAAAATCATATTTCAAAAATCCATTTAGACCTTTGAATATTTTATTAAATTTGCGGATAATTTTTAAAATATGAAAAAGAAACAAAATCTTATCCTCACACTTTTACTTGTTATATTATCATTTAGCGCTTCTAACGCTCAAAATTTTGTAAACGAGACTCTTGCAAGAAAAATCGGAACCAACTTCGTATCCAGCAACAGCAGCAGATCTAATACTAAACTTGATTTAATCCATACAATATCAGATTTCGACAGCCAAGCAAATCTATACATATTCAATATCGAAGGCGGCGGCTTTGTCATTGTTTCTGCCATAAAAGAAACAAAACCTATCCTCGCCTACTCTTTCAATAACAGCTTTGGAGGAGAAATACCTGCTACAGCCTCATATTTTATCAATAATTACAACAATACCATCAATTATATAAAGGAAACAGAACTGCCTTATGATGAATCTTGCATGAGGCTGTGGGATGAACTGGAAAACAACGATATCAAAAACAGAACTACAGCTGTCGTCAACCCACTTATTCAAACGCAGTGGAATCAGGATTGTTACTATAATGAATACGCACCTTTCGACAATTACGGTCCTTGTAATAGAGCCTACGCAGGATGCGTTGCCTGTGCCATGTCGCAAGTAATGAAGTATTGGAACTACCCAGAGACAGGCAAAGGATCTCATGACTACACACACTCCAAATACGGCAATCTGTCAGCCGATTTCGGCAGCACCGCATATAAATGGGACGAGATGCCAAATGAGATATGGAGCCACAATGATGCAATTGCCACTTTGATGTACCAATGCGGAGTGAGCGTCAATATGAATTACGGTCCTGACGGCAGTGGCGCGCAGTCAAAGGATGTCGAGACTGCGATGCGCTCCTATTTCGGATATTCAGCAGCAAAATACGTGGAACGTTCAAGTTTACAAGATGACGAATGGATTGCATTGCTGAAAAGCGAACTCGACAAAAAACAGCCTATGTACTTCTCCGGCACAGGAGAGCCAGGCGGCCACGCTATAGTCTGCGATGGCTACGACAGCAACGACTACTTCCACTTCAATATGGGATGGAGCGGCATGAGCGATGGGTTCTACAGCATAGACGACGCATGCGGATTCTACAAAAACCAAGCTGTTGTCATGAACATAATACCATTGCCAATCAATGCCGACGAGAACAACATCATTTATGTCGCAGCAGACGGTACCGGTGACGGCTCCTCATGGGAAAACGCCACATCAAAACTAGAATACGCAACAGCAATAGCATCTGACGGCAACACACAAATATGGGTTAAGAGCGGCACTTATTACGGCGACATCTCTGACGAAAACGGTGCAATATGCTTCTATGCTAAAAACAGAATCTATGGAGGATTCAGCGGAAACGAAAATGCCGACTTCGATATAAGCCAAAGAGACCTTGAGTCTAACCCAACCATCCTCGATGGTGAAAACCAGCGCAGAGTCTTATATCAAAACGACCACTTCTCATCATCAACATATTCCATCATTGACGGCTTCACAATTCAGAACGGATATTCTGGTTCTGGAGGAGCTCTGCTGCTCAGTTCAAACAGCCGTTTTTATAACTGCAAATTTATAAACAACAGCACCAACGGACAAGGCGGCGCTGTTTACACAACATCACCATTAAACAACAGCACTCTTAACATTTTTGAGAACTGCTTTTTCGAGAACAACTCTGCCTCTATGGGAGGTGCCATATTCGACATCAACGGATTGACACTTTCTAGATGCATGTTCATCGAAAACAGCGCGACTACAAAAGGCGGCGCATACTATGTATTCACAAACAAGAAGCCCAAACTCGTAAACTGCGTCTTTGCACAAAATAGCGCTGCCGACGGTGGAGCAATATACAACAGAGGTCAGATGACTATGACAAACTGCAACATAGTAAGAAACAAAGCTCAGAACAGCATCGGCGGAATGTATAACGAAAATAAATACAGTAAGTTCTTCAACTCTGTCTTCTGGAACAACACCGCCAATGGAGTAGCTAACCAGATTGAAGGAGAGTTACAGTTGTTCAACTGCGCCGTTGAAGGTGATTACGAAGGAACTAACATCGTCAAGATCTCTGCCGACAATAGCGGTAACGACAGCCAAAACTATCCTTTATTCAGAAATCCTGACATCAACGATTATTATATCATGGACGGATCTGTCTTAATAAATGCAGGTGACAAGACTTACGACAATGTTTCCGAAAAAGACATCAACAATGATATCAGAATCGTGAAAGGCCAGGTTGACATCGGCGCATACGAAAACCAAACAGGCGCAAGCATCATCGAGACTAACGACAATACCTTATTAATATACCCTAATCCAGCAAAAGACTATATCAATATAATCGGTGAAATCAATTTAACAATCGACATTTATAATTCATTAGGACAGAAAATATATTCAGAAGAATGCGAAAACAGCACAACAATAGAAACATCTGAGTGGACATCAGGTATATATTTCGTCAAGATAAATGATAAAATTTATAAAATTGTAAAATAACATTAAAAATAAGAAAACATGAATATCGGAGATAGAATACCAGAAATCTTAGGCATCGACCAAGACGGAAACGAAATAAAGAGCAGCGATTATAGAGGAAGAAAAATCGTTCTTTACAGTTATCCAAAAGCCAACACCAGCGGATGCACAGCAGAAGCATGCTCATTACAAGCTCACAAGGCCGAACTAGAAGCAGCAGGCTATGCCATCATTGGCGTAAGCAAAGACAAGAAAGAACTTCAAAAGAAATTCGCCGAAGCTCAAGGACTTGAATTCCCACTCATCGCCGACACTGAAACTACATTGCTTCAAGAATTAGGATGCTGGGGCGAGAAAGTTGCATGCGGACGCAGAACAATAGGAATTCTCAGAACTACTTATTTAGTAAACGAAGAGGGAATCATTGAGAAAATATTCACACCAAAAGAAATTAAGACAAAGATACATGCAGAACAGATATTGGAAGCTCTCAGATCATTGAACTCAGAACATCTATCTTTAAATAATAATATGTAATTGATGCGTCTAATTAATTAGAAATTAGGAGTTAGGAGTGATGTAGAAAACTCTGAATTCCTTTCTGGGCGTTCCGGCAAGCCGTCGGGCTTTCCGCTATATCTTTTTCCGCTACGCTTCAAAAGGATGCCGCTTCAATCCCTAACGCATTGGAGAACCCTGGAACTTTAAAACTCTATAAAATTGACGTTTTAGAATTTAGCCTTCCAACAAGGCTCCAAGCAGAAACCTCAGCACGTAGAGCATTTATTTCAAAACCTCAACAACACTTTCTTGTATTGAAGTCTCCAACTCCATCAGGAAAGTGTTTTTTATTTCTTCAATGATTTCGTTTTTATCGAAGACATTCTGCATCGAGGCAACTATATTGTTTCTCGTCGCTTCGTCATGTTGTTGGATGAGATTATATATTTTTACGAAGTTGACGGTATCAGTCTTCAGCGCCATCTGAACAAGATTCTGTTTCTTGACATTTGCAGCGTCTATTGCATAAAGCAGACAATAAACCAGATATTCTTCCCTATTCATGATGGCTAAAGATTTAATTAATATTTAGATTTATAGATTAAGAAGACCGCAGGTCTTTTGTTCCAGTCTTTCTTGATTCTCTTCCATTCCGAAATAGGCTTGCTAACTATTTCCTCGTCGGGCATACTAATGTTACATGCCACGCACAACATTGTGTTAGGATGAAGGGTCTTGGTAAGTTCCTCTACCATCGCGTTGTTACGGAATGGTGTCTCAATGAACATCTGTGTCTCATTATTCGTTGCGGAACGACGTTCGAGGTTTTTGATAGCATTGGTTCTTTCTGGAGATTTTATAGGGAGATAACCATGGAAGCAGAATGCCTGTCCGTTGAATCCAGATGCCATCAATGCGAGTATCATGGCGTTAGGGCCTGTCAAAGGCACCACTTTAATTCCCGCCTGATGTGCGAGTTCCACTATGAGTGATCCCGGGTCGGCGACGCAAGGAGTGCCTGCTTCCGACATAAGACCTACGTCATGACCATCGAGGGCTGCGCCGAGGAATGTCATCAGATCTGGATTATGATTTTTATCGTGCTTGTCAAGTTCCACGAATGTCAGCTCGTCGATAGGACAAGGCATATTCATTTTTGAAAGCATACGGCGTGCTGTGCGTACGTTCTCCACAACGAAGAAACGTATCTTTCTAACAGTCTCCAGTGTTCCTTGAGGAATTACCTGCTCGGCTGTTGTAGCGCCAAGCAATGCAGGGATAAGATAAAGTGTTCCAAATTGACGATTCATCAGCAGATATTTTTCTCTATTTCAGAAGCCAAGGCTTTAAATTGTTTGTCTGTCTCCAAAAGATTAGAAACAGTATTAAGTGCATGTATAACTGTCGCATGATTTTTCCGTCCACATTGCTGACCAATCACAGCGAGTGAGCATTTGGTAAATTTCTTCGCAAAATGCATAGCCAGCTGACGAGCCTGAACCATCTCTCTTTTCTTTGATGTAGAATAAAAATCCTCTATAGATATGTTAAGATGGTTACATACAACGTTTACGATAAACTCTATAGACACCTCCTGTGTAGAATTGCTTACATAACGTTCTATAAGCTGACGAGCCAGGTCCATAGTAATGGCTTTCTTATTCAAGGATGACTGAGCTATCAAAGATATGAAGAGACCTTCCATCTCACGGATGTTAGACTTAACTCTTGAAGCCACATAATCTACAACATCATCAGGAAGTACAATTCCGTCGTTGAAGGCCTTGCGCTTCAAAATCTTGATACGAGTTTCAACATCAGGAGCCTGCAAGTCGGCAGACAAGCCCCACTTGAAACGAGAGAGAAGACGTGTCTCCATCTCCTTAATTTCACTAGGAGCCTTATCGCTAGCGAAGATGAGCTGTTTTCCATTCTGCTGCAAATGATTGAATATATGGAAGAACAACTCTTGCAGTTTCGCCTTACCGGAGAAGAATTGAATATCATCGACGATAAGGACGTCTATCATCTGATAGAAATGTAACAAATCAGGTCGGGTCTTGTTCTTGCATGAGCTCATGAACTGCTGTATAAACTGTTCAGAGTTCACATAAAGAACTATAAGATTTGGGTGATGTTTCTTTGTTTCGAGGCCAATGGCATGACAAAGGTGTGTCTTTCCCATACCTGTAGGACTATAAATGAACAATGGGTTAAATACAGTCTTGCCAGGATTCTCAGCCACTGCCATACCTGCAGAACGGGCAAGGCGATTACAGCTGCCTTCAACAAAGTTGTCGAAAGAATAATTCTCGTTAAGCTGAGATTCAACTTTAATCTTATTGATTCCAGGAAGCACAAACGGATTGACGAATTTCTTCTCAGACTCCTCCTCTATATTGATAGGAACTCGTACAGAAGGGTTGATTGTATTTGTCTTGTCATTTGCAGGCATACTGATTCCATAAGGATTATCAGTGCCGTAATTATCCATAACAATGCTATATTGCAACTGACCTGAGTTTCCGAGCACTCTGCTTATTGTAAGTTTAAGCAAGCTGATATAATGCTCTTCGAGGTACTCATAGAAGAACTGACTAGGCACCTGAATAGTCAAAACATCGCCTTCGCAAGAAATAGGCTTGATTGGTTCAAACCAAGTCTTGTAGCTCAAAGGCTGCGTGTTCTCTCTTATGATTTTGAGACAATCACTCCATATTTCGACACAATGTCTGCTCATTTTACCAGTTGAAAAATTACAATGTTTTAAAAATCAAAAGATTAAAAATTCCATCATTACCCATGAAATTTTCAACAAAAATGAGCATAAAAAAGTTAATAAAAAAATAAAATTTATCTTGATTATTAATATTCTTTGCTATAAATTACGAGGAAAAGCTTCTATAAGAATATCGCACAGCTAAGTAACGGATTATTAGATAGTTTGCAGATATTCAACAGTAACACCATAGAGTCTTTTCAATTTTTCAACTACCCTATCGGCATCATTTTTTCTGACATAAATTTCAAGATAACAATTCAGTTCAAACCTAGGATTCTGCTGCTCAATGCCTTCGTCTTTCAACACTCGCATCACCTCGTTCATTAGAGGATAATCGAAGACAACGGAATAAACCTCATCTATGGTCTTCTCTATTATTGTAGCATTGTCAAGCGCCTCACGTGCCGCCGTCTTGTAAGCATTTATAAGTCCCGGAACACCTAATTTTATTCCGCCAAAATATCGCACCACAACGACACAGACATTAGTCACGTCTTTAGAAAGTATTTGGTTCAAGATTGGTTTGCCCGCCGTGCCAGAAGGTTCGCCGTCGTCAGCGGAACGATAGCATGACTTGTCGGGATTCATGATGAAGGCATAGCAATGATGCCGGGCATCGAAATACTGTTTCTTAAACTCCGCCACTCGCGCCTTCACTTCCTCCTCCGAATGCACAGCAAAAGCCTTGGCAATAAATTTACTGCCTTTCTCCTTGTACAAACCGTCACCTTCTTCAACTAATATTTTATATGTATCCTCGAACATTTTTTAAACCATTGAACTTTGGACCAAGGCAGTTGAATCCTAACTCCTAACTAAATTTCGCCTTAGCCTTTTGCCCAAATTATTAGGTGCAAAGATAAAATTTTTTCAATATTTTTGCAAACATGAAAGTACCATCAAATTTAGTCAGAGACATCAGAAAATATTACTGCGATCAGCTTTGCTCTATTTACGACAATGAGGAAGCAAGTGCAATGACACTCATATTATTAGAGCATTACTTCAATATCAATCGTATTAAAATGGCACTAGAGCCAAACATACGACTCAGCGAATCGGAGATGCTCACATTTCATTTCGCAGTGAAAGATTTGCTTAAAAACAAACCTATACAATATATAATAGGTGAAACCGACTTCTGCGACCTTAAATTCAAGGTCAATGAAAACGTTCTGATTCCACGTCCGGAGACCTCGGAAATGATTTATAAAATAGTCAACAGACAACAGACAACAGACAACAGACTTCGTTCAATAATCGACATCGGAACAGGAAGCGGATGCATCGCCATCAGTCTGGCGAAACAAATCCCCAACAGCAAAGTCTATGCTCTCGACATTTCAGAAAAGGCATTGGAGGTTGCGAAAGAAAACGCCATCAACAATAATGTCGACATCTCATTCATCAACGACGACATCTTATCATTAAGCAATAATATAGAAAGCAAATTCGACATCATCGTAAGCAACCCTCCTTATGTCAGAGAAGTGGAGAAAGCCGATATGCATGATAATGTATTGAATTGGGAGCCTCAAACAGCATTGTTCGTAAGCGACAACGACCCTCTGATCTTCTATAGGGCAATATTAGAATTCGCAAAAAGCCATCTTAAAGAAAACGGTGAAGTATGGTTTGAAATCAACGAATACCTCGGAAAAGAGATGATAGACTTATGCCATGAAATGGGATTCCATGAAGCCGAAATCATCAGCGACTTCAGAGGCAAAGAAAGAATCCTCAGAACAAAAATATAGCCATCATACAAAAAAAAGAGGCATCATCAAAAAAATGACGCCTCTAACTTATGGTCTTATAGACTTGCAGTCTTTATTATATCGCTGCTGAGATTAAGAATGTTGCAGCGACGGCAATGATAGCATACAATTCTGGGAAAGCTGCCAAGATCAAAGTCTTGCCGAATACATCATGGCCGTTGCCGATAGCTGTGATACCATTAGCGCAAAGCTGACCTTGACGGATAGCTGATACCAAACCTACAACGCCGAGGAACAAACCGCAGCTGAATACAGCCAAAGCTTGATTCATAGTGATTTCTGGTGACAAAACACCTTGTAACAAGAAGAATCCCAAAAAACCATATAAGCCTTGTGTACCAGGCATAGCACTTAAAACCAAATAATTACCGAATGCTTCATCATTCTTTTTCATTGCGCCCACAGTGGCATTACCACCGTATGTTACGCCGAGCGCACTACCGATACCGCATAAACCAATCATAAGAGCGATACCTACATAAGCTAAAATCAATGCTGTTGTCATAATGTTAGTTTTTTTATTTGTTATTATTTATTTGATTATTCTTTTTTAACAGGCATTCAGCCTGCCTCATATCTGTTTAGCCCTTTCAGGGCTGTCTAATCTGACTTCTAATTTTTCTTAAATGGTTTATATTCTTTTGCTCCGCCCACAAAGCCTGAGTTTTTGTAAAACTCAACGAATGTCAGACGCATTGGGTGAACGAAAGCACTCAAAGCCGACAAGGCTATGTTCATGGCGTGACCAAAAATCAATATTAAAAGCATCACTATGGTTCCTACTACAGGAATGTCTGGCTTCATATTCATGGCTAAGTCATTAAAGACTAATCCTAAAATTGAGCCTGACAATCCCAAGGCAAACAATCTGATATATGAGAGAACGTCGCCGAGTAATCCTGTCGCCATATTATATGTATCCCATAATCCTGAACCAATATTTTTGAATGGTGCCGCAAAGGAGTTGATAGGTCCGTTCAACAAATAGATGAGGACTGCACCGACACCCATACATGCATAGAACGGAATGCCAATGCCATCAATCAAGAAAGTAATGATACCTCCTAATAATAAAACGACCCATCCTATAGTCGATACTGCTGCACCAAATCCGTAAAGCTTGGTCATATTGATAATCTTAAGACACATACCAAACAAAATCTGGAATACACCTATTATCAACGATACATAAAATGCCGAGTAAATACCATCTGATTGGAACATAATGCCTTTAAGTTTATTGACAATAGGTATGTCAACTTCCAGCAATGGCACTCCGAAGAATGTTCCGCTGATAGTTCCCATGATGACGGTACCTAGACCCAAGAAGAAACCAAGCCATAAGATATTGTTCATGTCTTTGAGTTTCTTGCTTAATATCAATGCTAATGTCACCAAGCAAATCAAGGCGCCGTAGCCGAGGTCGCCCATACAGAATCCGAAAAACAACACGAAAAATGGAGCGAAGAATGGTGTCATATCAAGTTCCCAGTATGTAGGAATTGAATACATATTGCCAATCATCTCGAATAATCTTGCGAAACGTCTGTTCTTGAGCTTGATTGGAGGATTGTCTACATTTTTCTCAGGCTCTTTAGCTTCGAAATATATTTCTTTATCTTGAAGCCAATCTATTGTATCTTTTTCTATTTCGGCAGGAACCCAGCCCTCCAGCATCATGATTTTGTCGTCGGCCAATTTGCAGGCAGCTTCACTTACCTTATAGAAATCAGTGTCATCTTGGACAGCGACCTTATATTCCTTCAGCTTAATGACAGCTTCATCTGCTATGTCGCTGAGATATTGTTTAATCTCATCATATTGGTTTTTCATTTCTTCCATCCGAGCCTTAATCTCAGACTTCGACAATGCTGGGAAATGATATTTTTCTGCTTCAATATTGACTTCCTTATCTTTGGAAGTAAGAGTGGTGAAATATTTAAATCCAGAAATTTCATTAATCACGAAAGCGTTGAACTCTTGTTCCCAAGCTTCGTTATATTTGTTCTGAGGCACGCTGAAGAATCTCAAGTCCCAATTATTATTCTGAATCTTCTTGATTTCTTCTTCAGGAAATTCACCCCATAGGTTATAAACGTTATCTTCCTTTTGAAGAGCAGCTATCTGCTGTTGTATAGAATCTATCTCCGCATATTTACCATCGATAAAAGCAATCAACTCGGCCTTATTTAAGTCGCAGAGTCGCAGAGTCGCAGAGTCGGAAAGTCCTTCATTCTTGGTGTCTTTAAGTCTTTGTCTCTCTGCTTCTAATAATTTTATCGTATTATTAATGTGTTTTATCTCAGCCATTTTGGCTTTCACGACTTCATCTTGCAGAGTTTCTTTCTTCGCATGTACGTGTACCACACCGTGATCGCGCAGTTCGACGAGGAATTGTTTGTAGTCGCGATGATAAATCAGCATCGTCAATTTTGTCATAGGTGTTATCATAATGTCACCTCCTTTTCTTGACGCATTTTAACAATCTTCTGAGCTGCTTTAGAAAGATTCTCTTCGTCTTCCATGACGCGTTTGATTTTACGTATCGCATCTTCGAAGCCAGGTATCTGCACCTTCTCATAAAGATTTACTTTCTGAGTGGTCTTCTTTCTTGCTTTGCTTAACAGCTCCATTTTACGCACCCAGAATTCACGTTCCAAAGTTATATCGATCAAGGACTTCATATATTCTATTCCGTCCAAGATCCATGCAGGCATATTGAACACGCTGAATTCTTTCACTTTATATGTAGCACCTTCATATACCGGAGTATTGACGCCGGCAATTTTCTTGGTGCCGCATTTCACGCTTTCCACGCTGATAATGTCTGGTTTAAACTCAGCCCACAAGCGTAAGATGTCGCCGGACTGCTGCAGTATGCTCTCGAGTTTTCTGTCGAACTCCTCGACTTTTTCCTTCGAGCGTTTCACCTCGAGACGCAGTGCCGACTCCTTGCTCTTGATGGTAGGCAGAGTACGTACACGTATCTTCAACTGCTTCTCCAGCTGCTGCATCGACGTTTTGTTATATTGAAATTTTATTGCCATAATTTTATGATTTTAATTTATAGGCAATTATTATTCTTCACCTTTCCAATATTTATCCATGAACTCTTTCTTGATAGACACCTCTGCTTTAGAGAAGTGTTTTCCGAAGAGGTTCCATGCTGTATCGAGCATCTGCTCAATCTTGAGGTCGACATCGATAGCGAGCAATTCGTTGGAATATTCCTTTGCGAAATCAAGCACACGCTCATCATAGTTTGTCAGGTCGAAACCGTTTTCCAGTTTGGTGCGTGCATTTGCTGCATCGGCATAAAGACGGATACATGCATTCATCACCTGAGGATGGTCGGCGCGTGTTTTCTTTCCGATAACGAGCTGTTTAAGACGCGACAAGCTTCTGAATGGGTCGACGATGACCTTGCCTATTTCAGAGTCTTTACGCAAGAAGAGCTGACCTTCTGTGATATAACCAGTGTTGTCTGGGATTGCGTGTGTGATGTCGCCGCCCGACAAGGTGGTAACTGCAATGATGGTGATAGAGCCGCCGCTTGGGAACTGTACCGCTTTCTCATATATCTTAGCCAGGTCGGAATAGAGCGAACCAGGCATAGAGTCTTTAGATGGGATTTGGTCCATACGATTGGAAACTATACTCAAGGCGTCAGCATATAATGTCATGTCAGTCAAGAGAACCAATACGTTCTCGTTCTTGTCGACAGCGAAATATTCTGCTGCTGTGAGCGCCATATCAGGAACGAGGAGACGTTCTACTGGAGGTGCTTCTGTGGTATTAACGAAGGAGACGATATGGTCTAAGATACCAGCGTTTTCGAATAAGTTCTTGAAATATAGATAGTCGTCGTTGGTGAGACCCATACCACCGAGGATGATACGGTCGGCCTGAGCCTTCATAGCCACGTTAGCCATAACCTGGTTGAATGGCTGGTCAGGGTCTGCAAAGAAAGGTATTTTCTGTCCTGACACCAAGGTATTGTTCAAGTCGATGCCTGCGATACCAGTAGCGATAAGCTCTGATGGCTGTTTACGTTGAACAGGGTTAACAGAAGGGCCGCCTATCTCACGTTCTTCACCATCCACTTCAGGGCCGCCATCGATAGGCTGTCCGAAAGCATTGAAGAAACGGCCGCACAATTCGTCGCTGACCTTGAGTGTCGGAGCCTTGCCCAAGAAGACGACCTCCGCATTGGTAGGGATGCCTTCTGTTCCAGAGAAGACCTGCAATGTTATCTCGTCGCCCCAGATCTTAACGACCTGAGCAAGACGTCCATGTATATATGCGAGTTCATCGAAGCCGACACCTGTTGCCTTCAAGCTACATGTCGCCTTCGTGACCTGACTTATCTTTGTATAAACTTTTTGAAATGCACTCATGATATATGTTATTTTTTTATTAGCGATTATTTTTTGATTCTTTCTTCAAGAATAGCATTAGCTTCTTCTTCAGCCTTACGGAATTCCTCCGACTTGAAGATTGTGTAGTTCAATTGTCTGAAAGCATTGATAAGTCTCTTGAAATAAATAGCCACTTCTTCGAACTTATCGAAATCGAATTCAGAACGTGTGACGTTAATGACCTTTTTCAACATATATTCCTGACGTTCCATTGATGTGGTAGCGTCGATTTTGTCGAATGCATCTTGCTGAAGGATGACGAAGTCAACGAACTCCGACTTCCATAATGTGATATGATAGTCTACTGGAACGCTGTCGTCACCGAGGATATTGATTTGTTCTTCTGTCTCTTTACCGCGAACCAGTATGTTACGTGCTTCATTGACGAGGCCCACCCAGTTCTCATCGAGTTTCTCTTTAGAATATTCGATGAATTCAGGATATTCCAGATATTTTGAATACGAGTCGAGTGTGTCGATAGCTGGATAGCGTTTTGAGTCGGCACGGTTTTGTGACAATGCGTAGAAACAACGTGCAGCCTTCTTGGTTGATTCAGTAACAGGTTCCTTCAAGTTACCGCCCGCAGGAGAAACTGTTCCGATGAATGTTACAGAGCCTGTCATACCATTATTAAGATAAACTATTCCGGCACGTGCATAGAATCCGGCGATGATAGCCGACAAGTCCATTGGGAACGCATCCTGTCCTGGAAGTTCTTCGAGACGGTTTGACATCTCGCGAAGCGCCTGTGCCCAACGTGATGTCGAGTCAGCGAGCAGGAACACTTTCAATCCCATAGCACGATAATACTCACCTATTGTCATAGCGGTGTATACTGATGCCTCACGAGCCGCGACGGGCATGTTGGAAGTATTGGCTATGATTGTTGTTCTCTCGTATAACGATCTTCCTGTGCGAGGGTCTTCAAGGTGAGGGAACTCAGCGAAGACTTCCACAACCTCGTTAGCACGTTCTCCACATGCTGCCATGATGATGATGTCGGCATTAGCATGTTTTGCCAAAGAGTGCTGGATAACAGTCTTTCCTGTACCGAAAGGTCCTGGGATAAATCCTGTTCCGCCTTCGAGGATAGGGTTCATAGTGTCGATGACACGGATACCTGTCTCGAGCAGACGATAAGGACGTGGTTTGTTTTTATATGCTTTGATGGCAAGTTTCACAGGCCACTTCTGTACCATAGTGACATTGTGCATCTCGCCTTCTTTGTCTTTCAATGTAGCGACGACATCATTGATGGTGTATTCGCCTTCTTTAGCGATAGAGGCCACAGTATATTCACCTTCGAATTTAAAAGGCACCATGATCTTATGGTCGAGCCAGTTCTCCTTCACATTGCCGAGCCAGTCGCCAGCCACTACAGTGTCGCCAACTTTTGCCAATGGAGTAAAAGCCCATTTCTTGTCATCTTCAAGAGCTGGTGTGTAAAGTCCTCTCTTCAAGAAGACGCCTTCCATCTTGTTAAGGTCGTTCTGAAGTCCGTCGAAGTTCTTGGAGAGCAAGCCTGGACCAAGTTCCACTTCAAGCATATGGCCTTCGAACTCTACCTTTGAGCCCGGCTTCAATCCACGTGTGCTTTCAAAAACCTGAACGTATGCTATATCACCGATTATCTTAATTACTTCAGCCATCAGTTTCTCTTCACCCAAGTGGATGAAACAAATCTCGTTCTGGAACACATCACCTTCGATGCGTACCAAAACCAGATTGGAGATGATACTTACTACTTTACCTAATGTCTTATTCATGTTATGTAGTTTTAATTATATATCAAATTGATTAGAGAACTTATATCCTGTTCTGAAACGTTCCAACAATTCACGGAAGATGGCTCTTCCCTGCTCTGTAGTCATCTTGCTCCAGCGTTCCAGAATCATAAGTTTCAGCATAAATGCTATCACATTGTCGAAAGTGAAATATTTACGTCCTGTAGCCTCATCGAGGAAATCCCAATAAAGCATGTCTATCTTGTATTCTCTTTCGGCAGTATTGTCTTTATCGAACAAAGCAAGAACCTCATCTACATAAGGATAGTCGTCAGACAACTCAAAGTCCTTTGCGCGAGATGTCTTAAGCTGATTCACGAAATATGAGTCACCGATGACTTCCTTCTCAATATCGATATGGTATTTGCGGCAGTTGAGTGCCGTGATAAGATTCTTGACATTCAACGAGAACTCTGCATATTTTCTGACCAGCTTCTCTTTCTGTGAGAGCATGAAGTTCCAATATCTCTCGCTCAGCTCTACCTCAGGAAGACGTTTGCTAGTTTCTCTATCCTCTTTCTGCAAGTCGAGAAGATATTCCTTTAAATAAGAAGGAAGGAACATAGGCTCTTCTATCTCATCTTCCAGCTGTGATACTGTGAACACAGTCTGAAGACTAGGGTCAGCTTCCTGTTTCTGCAAGAGACGCAGTATCTGAGCGTTGTCATTAGGATAGAAGAAAAGATTTATGATGTCAACCTCTTCCCTGCTGAGATAATCGTTCAGATAAGAACGCAGCTCATGCACAGAGAGACTCAGTTTCTTGTCGTCGGGACTGATTTCTGGCAGTCCTGCTATCAGGCAATAATAATTTCCTCCTGCAATATTCATTTCTATGTATATTTATGATAAATAAAAAAAAGATATACCTGAATGAAACAGATATATCTAATTAAGATTTAAGAAAACAACAATTTTTTTGAATATTCTTTGATATATGCATTGAAGAACTCTTCAAACACTTTTTCAGAGAATGTTATTTTGTAGCTGCCATCTTTCGGCTGCACCACAAAGCCATCTTTTTGCCCAGTATTCGTAACAAGGGACAAATTGTCGTTCAATAAGTTCTTATGCTTTGCAAGAAGGTATTTCTCAAACTCTTCTTTTTCTTTCTCGTTCATTAACACATTAAGACTGACATTGCCTTCGATATTCCATTTCTCTATAATCTTGCACATCAGTTCACGGACGAAGTCATCATCTTTAAATGCGGTTTTTGTCATGTCAACGGCAACCTTATTAGAAATAAGGTTAGTCAATTGTTGTTTCAAAGCTGCCACTGCCTGTTTGACGCTCATGCTCAATTCAGCTTCAGTCTTTTGTCTGAGGCTAGCAGAGTCGTTATTGGCCTTCTCCACTATGCTGTTAGCTTTAGCTTCAGCTTCTCTAAGAATATATTCGGCATCTTTTCTAGCTTTTTCAAGGATATCGCTGGCGTCTTGCTGAGCCTTTTCGATACCTTCTTCATAGATTTTTTTTGTTAAGATGTCTAATTTGTTGTCGTTGTTTTCCATAACTAGTAATATTTGTTGTTTGTTATGCGTCAATATTAGCGTAAGTCGCATTCTGTTCGATGAATTCGCGGCGTGGTCCTACCTCATCACCCATAAGCATGGAGAAGATATAGTCAGCTTCAGCGCCGTTTTCTATAGTGATGCGACGTAAGGTTCTGTTTTCTGGATTCATTGTTGTGTCCCAAAGTTGCTCTGGGTTCATTTCACCAAGACCTTTGTAACGTTGGATATGCAATCCTTTGTCTGTGCCGTCAGCTGAGAGTTCTCTTGTTATCTGAGTGCGTTCTTCTTCTGTCCAGCAGTAACGTTCTGTCTTTCCTTTTCTTATCAAATACAAAGGTGGTGTTGCGATATAAACGTAACCTTTATTAATAAGTTCTGGCATATAACGGAAGAAGAATGTCAGGATCAATGTTGAGATGTGGCTACCGTCCACGTCGGCATCGGTCATGATGATAATCTTATGATATCTGAGTTTTTCTATATTCAAAGCCTTACTGTCATCTTCAGTGCCTATAGTAACACCCAAAGCGGTATAAATGTTTTTGATTTCATCGCTTTCGAAGATTCTGTGAGGCATAGCTTTTTCCACGTTAAGAATCTTACCTCTCAAAGGAAGGATAGCTTGGAATGAACGGTCGCGACCTTGTTTTGCTGAACCGCCCGCTGAGTCACCCTCAACGAGATAGAGTTCTGCCTTTTCCGGATCTCTGTCTGAGCAGTCAGCCAGTTTGCCTGGAAGGCCAGAGCCTGACAATGCGCCTTTACGTTGTACGAGTTCTCTCGCCTTACGAGCGGCGTGACGTGCTGTAGCTGCCAAGACGACCTTGTCAACAATCATCTTAGCTTCTTTTGGATGTTCTTCCAAATAGTTGTTAAGACGGTCGCTGACGATCTTGTCGACTATACCCATAACTTCGCTGTTGCCGAGTTTTGTCTTTGTCTGTCCTTCAAACTGCGGTTCAGGCACCTTGACAGAGATGATAGCTGTCAAGCCTTCACGGAAGTCATCGCCGTTGATTTCGAATTTCAACTTAGCGAACATGCCTTGTTTCTCAGCGTATGACTTGAGAGTACGTGTCAAGCCGCGACGGAAACCAGAAAGATGGCTGCCGCCTTCGTGAGTATTGATATTATTTACGTAAGAATGAAGGTTTTCAGAGAATGATGTATTATATTCCAATGCTATTTCAACAGGAACGTTATCACTCTCGCCTGAGATAGTGATTGGTTCTGGAGTGAGTTTCTCACGGTTTTTATCGAGATAGTCGATAAAGTCGGCAAGACCGTTTTCTGAGTGGAAGGTCTCACTCTTAGGAGCTATGTTCATATCCTCGTTGGTTTCACGTTCGTCACTCAATGTGATGGTGATGCCGTGGTTGAGGTATGTAAGCTCGCGCATACGTTTTGACAATGTGTCGTAGTCGTATATGTTTGTAAGGAATATAGAATCGTCTGGAGTGAAGGTGATGATAGTTCCTGTATCGGTTGCTTCGCCCACTACTTCAACAGAAGTGATTGGCTTGCCGTATTCATATTCTTGTCTGAACACTTTTCCTTCACGGTGCACTTCAGCGATGAGTTTCTTTGACAAAGCGTTGACGCAGCTGACGCCTACGCCGTGCAGACCGCCTGACACCTTATATGAGCCTTTGTCGAACTTACCGCCAGCGTGCAGGACTGTAAGAACGACTTCCAATGCAGAGCGCTGTTCTTTCTCGTGCCATCCTGTTGGGATACCACGGCCGTTGTCGGCAACGCGAATAGAATTGTCTGCTAAAATCTTAATATCTATAGTGTCGCAATAACCAGCCATCGCTTCGTCGATGGAGTTGTCGACAACTTCATATACCAAATGGTGTAAACCTCTGACGTTAACGTCACCGATATACATAGCTGGACGCTTGCGAACAGCTTCTAAACCTTCTAAGACCTGAATGTTGCTAGCACCATAATTGCTTTCAGCAACATTTTTAATTTCTTCTGTCATTTTTTATAATGTAAATGATTTTTTATCCTTCTAAAAATGCATAATAATATGCGCAAAGATAATAAAAAAAATCGTGCGATTATTAAAATCACACGATAAAAATATCGAAAAAAACATCTTTATTTTATTCTACAAAAACCTATATTTAAATCCTAAAAACATCTGGAATCCGTAGCTTGGATAGCCATAGTACATCTGGTATTTGTTATGTACCAAATTCTTCACCTCAGCGTAGAATGTGATATCTTCATTGAAATTGTAGGCGCACCCTAACTGAATGTCGACTATAGCTTTCATTCTTTGAATTTCACTGTAGTCAATCAAGGCATAACGTCCGCCTTCAACATAAGATGCGAGCTTGAAGTTCCAGTTCTGGCCATATTTGTAAACTCCTCTTAAAGCGAACTCCACTTCTGGCTTGTACCATGCGTAATTTTTCACAACAGGCACGTCAAGAGTCATATCAGTATTTGCCTTGAGAAAATCATATTTGTTATACGCAAAGTCTGCCACCACTTTTATCTCGTCGTTTATCTTTGCATGGACATCAGCATTGAAATTAAGCACATAACAATCGTTTAAAATGATGTCGAAAGCATTAGGCTGTACCGATGAGCCAACATAGAAGACATGATTATCTATTTTTCTATATCTCACACCAAAGTGTCCGTTCACCATATCCATAGCCTTGAACTTAAGTCCTCCTTGAAAATCGAAATATGTCTTTTCATAATCAAACTCTGCATAGTTCAAAGGATTCGTCACTATAAAAGGATTCTCTTCCAGTATCTCTTTCAAGGTATTGATTTTTGTTCCTCCGCCAAGCCCGGCGTAAAACTCTATATTTCTTCCAAAGAGATAAAGACTTCCTTTTACATCAGGATATATGCCGCCCATGCTTGTGCTGTTAGTCTTGGCGTCGAGGCGGAATCCCAGGTGAAGATTGAAATAGTCGCCATCAAATGCGAGATATGGATTGGCAGCTATCAGGAAGAGGCTTTGACTAATGTTATCGACATCGGCCTTTACCTTAAGCGCCAAGGTCTGAACGCCATCACTATTTCTGAACCATGAATTAGAATGTTCGAGATAAGCATTGAAGTTAAGATAATTCTCCTGTATGCCTCCCTGAATTCCGGAATAAGCATAATCGAGCAGGAACTCATCATATAAGGAATTATAGCTTGTCTGATTGTTATTAGCCAGCAATCTCACATTCAAGGAATGAATATCTCTTTTGTTATCGAAATCAGCATCAAACTGCTTTCCATAGTACAAGGTGTCGTCATTCAAATTATAGGCATCATAATGATAATCCACATAAGAGTGCAGCTGGAAGCCAGAGAATCTGTTGCTCATAGAGACGCCGAAGTCATTGTTCATGTATTTCGATGAAGGATAATTCTTCATGCCAAGCCAAGAGGAATTGTGCGCTACTCCTATTCCAAGACTGCTTTTCTTTGTAAGGTCGGAATAATGACGGAACAGGAAGTCAGGCGACAGTCTTGTTCCTATGCCAGCCTTGATGAAATTGTTTGTTATCTCCTCAAACTTGCTGTGGTTATACTGCAATGGGCTTATAGGCTCCAGCTCAACCTTGTAGTTATAGAAAAAGTCTTCAGTACTGACTTCGTAATTAGGGATGCTGAACTCGCGTTTCGGCATCTCCGGCATCTTCATCAAACGCTCCGACTTCTTGATATGAGGTGTATAAGAACCTTCTATCGTGACCTCCTCATTATGTGATTGAGCGGACAACAATGTGCTTGTGAAAAGCAATATCAGGGCAAGTATTAAATTTCTTCTTTTCATTATATGCTACTTTATTCGTTTGATTCTTTGTTTATTAAATCCAGTTTATCTTGTGCTTCCTTCAAAACAGCATCGTAGCTGTCTCCATCCTGAGGATAGTTTTCTATCACGCTCTTCAATGTCTCTTTTGCCTGGAAAGCATTGTCTTTTGCCACATACACATCGCTAAGTTTTATGAAAGCTCTAGCAGTCCAATACACATAAGCATTATAGTTATCAGACACTTCAAACACTTTCTCTTCAGCATCATCATATTTATTCAAGTTATACAGACATACAGCAGAATAATATCCGCATTCCGCTCCCGTCTCAGTATTGTCGACACCTGTGCATATCTCGAAATATCTCAAGGCATTTTCATAATCCTTCTTGTCGAAATACGACTTGCCTAATATGTAGTTAGCCTGGTTCTTTTGATTCATGGAGACATCAGACATCGCCAGCAGCTGATTCGCCTTTCCTATAGCCTTGTCATATTCTTTATCGAAGTAATAGCTCTTCATGCAGCCTTCTACCGCTTCCATCAAAATCTGCTGATTCTCCGTGATACTGACAAGTCTTTCATAATATTTCGCTGATGTTGAATAATTAGATTCGTCATAATCCATTCTAGCAATCAAGAGAAGCGCGTTGTCGGTATAATCATTGTCTGCCTGGTTTATAATATACTCGATATGTGTTCTCAGGCCTTCCTTATTGCTGCCGTTTTCCATAGCCTTCATGGCGAAATAATGGATATTCAGCAGATATGCGCCATCAGGATAGTTTTCTAGATATTGCTTAACGCCTTTGAGTGTCTCAGCATAGTTTCTCTTAGAATAGAATTCTTCAACAGTCCTGAACGACAATGAATCCTGCTTGTCAACGCTTATTGTAGCGAGGTTGTTTGTCTCGAGATATTTGAAATAATCCTGGATTTCGTTTTTGTCGCGATAGATATTGCTGATGATATTAAGGGCCTCTCTTGACTCATCGGTATTTGGGTACTGAGCCACCAGGTTTTTAAGTCGTTCCAGCGCCTTGTCATCTTCATCGTTATTGTAGTATATCATACCTATTTTCATAAGGGCTTTTCTAGCGTATGATGAGCGAGGCTTTTCGCTGACTATTTTATCGAAAGATGCTATAGCCGAGCGATGGTCGCTGGTTCCGAGGTAAGCCATTCCCATCTCATACAAAGCCTTGTCGTAGAACGACGATTTAGGATGTTTGCTTGTGATGATATATAGGCAGTTGATTTTCTCATTTGTTTTTCCCAATGCGCCATAGCCCATAGCCTGTTGATAATAGGCGTAGTCTGCATTCTTATTGCTCAGTTTCATCGCATTGCCATAAGCTGTTATCGCATTGTTATATTGACGTTGTATGAAATAGCAGTCAGCTATTCTGAGCCATGAGTCGCTCTGCATTGCTTTATCAGACGACTTGTCGAGGTTGACGAATTCCTTGAATTTTACGGAAGCATTGTTAAAGTCGCCTTTGTTAAGGTAGATATAACCCATATTATAATAAGCGAGAGGATAAAGTTCGGTGCCACTTGCCATTGGAGCTTTTGTAAAAGTCTGGAACATCTTAAGTGCGTTAGCCTCTTCCTTATTCTGATAGTATGAGTCGGCCATCCAGAAGAGCGCCTCTGCCCTCACCTTTGCGTCTGCGTTTTTGCTGTCTGATGATTTCTTGAAATATTTTATAGCTTCCGTATAATTAGCCTCAGTATAATATTGAATGCCGACATTATAAGTTAGCTGCGACTGTATCTTTTCGAGTTCAGGGCTTATGTTAGAATATTCCTCTATAGTCTTGAGGGCTCTGCTGTAGTCGTTTGAGTTAAGGAGAAGATGGACCACAATATCCTGCAGATCGCTTATAATGCTGGAGTTAGGATTATTGCTGATATATTCGTCAAGAACGTTGACGGTCTCATTGAACGGGTCGATGCCAGGGATGAAGCTGAGAGCCGCATAATTGATGAGTGCGTTTTCGCTCAATGTGTCGTTGAAGTTCATCTTGTAAGCCTTGAAGAAGGTGTTTCTTGCGAACTTATCCTGATTTGTCGAGGTGTAGCACTGTGCCATATAATATGAGCCATATTGTCCAAGCTCATCATTTTTGTCTGTCACTTTAGCGAAATGAGAGACAGCTCCTTCATAGTCGCCGGTCTTCATCATGCAGAAGCCTATCTTAAACTCGATTTCTCTAGGCAGCTTGCGGTTTGAGTTCTGCATAGCTATGTTGTAATATTCGAGGCTTTTCGCATAGTCGGCCTGTTGGTGCCACGACTCTGCCAGCATAAGAGCTATATCAGCCTTACGTTTTTTCTTTGACTTATTCAAGATTTCATCACCGCCATCCGACACCAATGCGTAATTTCCATTTTCGAAATTTATCTGAAGAATGTATGCGTTGGCTATGTCTTTATATACGTCATGTCTGCTTAGGACCTTGAAATAATCCAGGGCTTCTTCTTTCTCGTCGTTGATATAGAGTATATGTGCATAATAATAACGAGCGTCGTCGCAGAACTCGTTGTCGAGCTGTGTCAGTGCCTTGAATATAGGCTTGGCTTTTTCTATGTCGTTAGTCTGATAATAGCAATATGCTTCTTTGAACTTACATTCGTCCTGTTCTGTCTTGTCAAGGCTTTTAACATTGACATTCTTATAAGTCTTCAAAGCGTCGCGATATTTCTTTTCTTTAAAGAGCGTATTGGCATACAGGAAATTCGCATGGTCGGCCATGAGGCTTGTTGGATGTTCTTTCACGAACTCTATTATTTTTGTCTCGCCTTTGCTGTTGCCTAGAATCAGTGATGAGACCGCCTCATAATATTTTGCCATCACGACTTTCTGTTCATTTTTATCGTCTGCTGCGGCTATGTAATATTCGAAGCATTCTAGCGCCGAGGCGTAATGTTTGTTTTCAAACAGCATCAGTCCTCTCTCGAAGGTAGCTTCAGGTTCATATTGGTTTATCTCTTTCTGCGCAGATGCGGAGAGGCATGACAAAATAATTATGGTTGCGATGATGAAATTTTTCAAGATGTATTTCATGTTTTATTTAAAAATTTGTAACAATTTAATAAACGACAAAAATACAAAAATAGTACGTGTAAAATATTAAAAGCCGCCAAAAAATTGACGGCTTTTAATAATGCAAAAAGCATAAGCGGGATTCTGTTCCTTGTTGCCAAGGTGATTGTCATTTCTCTAGGACTGACGTTGCCGGCAGTCTCAAGCGACCTACCCTCCCGACTCGGACGAGCAGCCCTCACAGTCGCGAACGACCATCGTCGGTATATTTGGTTTTGCAGCCCGTAAGGTTTACCCCGAGACCATGTCGCCATGATTTCGCGTGAGCTCTTACCTCACATTTTCACCCTTACTCCGAAGAGCGGTTATTTTCTGTGGCACTTGCTGTTATCCTCTCGGACACCTTCCTGTTAAGAAGTACGGTGCTCTATGCTGTCCCGACTTTCCTCACGCAGAATTGCTTCTGCCTGCGACAATCGCTTTTCGAGCGGCAAAGATACGAAAAAAGTCGATAGGACAACAAGACTTTTATTTATATTTGAAGTAATGGAGGAATGGAGTGATGGAGTTAGGATTTTTTTGAGTTCGATCGCTGAGCTTGTCGAAGCGCTGAACATTGTATCTTCGACAGGCTCAGGCACCGAACTAGACGCATCATTTGCACTAAGCTAAAGGACAAGGCGGAAACCGTTGTTGAAACTCCTCCTGCCTGGGTAGTTGCCGTTACGATTCGACACACGGCTGCCCATCGCGCGGTAGTTCCAGCTACTGCCACGGACAACACGTCTAGAGCCAGATGTAGGGTCTGTTGGATTGGTCTGCGAACTGCTGCTGTAACCGCCATACCTGTCCTGACACCATTCCCATACATTGCCGCTCATGTCGTATATGCCAAGTTCGTTGGCTTGCTTTGTCTTTACGTCATGTGTTTTAGCACCACTATTACCATCATAACAAGCTACATCGTCTATTGTATTGCTGCCGCTGTATTTGTTGCCTTTAGACTTATTGCCTCCTCTCGCTGCATATTCCCATTCCACTTCTGTAGGAAGTCTGAAGTTCTTGCCTGTAAGTTGGTTTAATTTCTTTATGAATTCCTGGCAGTCGTTCCATGAAACTTGTTCTACAGGTCTTTGAGGATTACCGCTGAAGTAGCTTGGATTGCTGCCCATAACGGCTTGCCACAACTCTTGTGTCACCTCTGTCTCGCCAATATAATAGTCAGAAAGTGTCACAGAATGTACTGGCTTTTCATCACTATCAGTATCGCTGCCTTGTTCTGAGGTCGCTCCCATTTGGAAAGTGCCGCCTTCAACGGCTACCATAGTGAAAGAAACGCCTTTAACTGTTATAGTTTGGTTTCCAAAGAAAGTCAGCTCACATTTATCTATCGAAGACACACGTCCGTGTGTCTCTACTTGAGACACTTCTATATTCTTACTTACTGTCTTGCCGTTTCTTTCTGCTTTAATTTCATGAGAACCGTATGTCAAATTTAAACTCATTGGAGAAATGCCTACATAACTTCCATCAACGTAAATCTTGTCGCCAGACTGGTCTGTTGAGATGCTTATCTCTTTTCCAGTTTGCAGTTTCTCGTTTATTGTCAAATTTTCAACTTTCAATTTTCAATTGTAAACACCTCTCCTGGTTCTGGTATCACGATATTCTTGAATCCTGCTTTCTTAAGCACCTCGCTGTATGGCACCTGAGCCTTGTAGTCACCATGAACGATGAACACTTTTTTAACTTTCTCAGGATTCTGACATCTAAGAAACTCTTCCATTTCCTTGTAGTCGGCATGACCGCTGAAGGCATCGATGCTGAAGACTTCAGCCTTGACGGCGTGTGGCATTCCGAAAATAGACACTTCCTTCTCTCCGCTTAAAATACGAGCTCCGAGTGTAGTAGGTGCGCAATAGCCGATAGCGAGTATAGAGTTCTTAGGGTTTTCAATATTATTGGCAATATGATGCTTTACTCTACCGGCCTCCATCATGCCTGATGCAGATATGATGATACAAGGCTCGTCTCTTCTGTTCAAGGCCTTGGAATGATTTACATTGGTGATATATTTCAAGGTTCCAAATCCGAATGGGTCTTCATCATATTCCAACACTTCTGCAACGTCTTTATTGAACAAATCGAGGTGCAGACGGAAGATATTAGTGGCATTGACAGCCAACGGGCTATCGACATATACCGGAATAAAAGGCAGTTTCTTCTCGTTATAGAAATTGTTAAGTATGTACACTATCTCCTGTGTTCTTCCTATAGCAAAAGAAGGTATTATTAGCTTGCCTTTTTTCTCCACGCAGGTATGCTTGATGATTCTCAGCAATTCGTCTTCCGACAGCTGTTTGTTCTTATGCAGTCTGTCGCCATAGGTACTCTCAACGATAAGATAATCGCACTGAGGGAAGGCATCTGGAGCGCGAAGCAGATAGTTATTGTTACGTCCTATATCGCCTGTGTAGCCGATGCGTGTCACCTCGCCGAACTCGTCAATCTCTATTGTCGCAGATGCGCTACCGAGGACGTGTCCTGTATTGGTGAACTTCACCTTTATATTATTGTCGATATGGAACTGACGGTTGAGCGGCACGCTGATGAAGAGGTCCATACATTCACGTGCTTCCTTCTCAGTATAGATTGGATCGACAGGTTTCAAGCCCTGACGCGCTCTCTTCTTGTTGAACCATATCGTATCGTTTTCCTGAATGAAACCGCTGTCGGGCAACATTATTGAACAGAGATTACGTGTTGCAGCTGTACATATCACAGAGCCACGGAAGCCTCTCTTGTAGAAATAAGGTATCAATCCCGAGTGGTCGACATGTGCATGTGTCAAGATGATATGGTCAATCTCGGCGGGGTCAACCATAGTGTTTCTGTTTAAAGAATCTGTCTCAAGTCCCTTGCCTTGAAACATTCCACAGTCAAGGAGTATCTTCTTGCCATGACGTGTGGTGATGAGGTGCTTGCTACCTGTCACCTCTCTTGCTGCTCCGATGAATTTTATTTCCATATCATTAAAATTAAAAAGGCACCCGCAAAACTGCAGATGCCCTATATTATTACTTAATAATGTTAACTTGTCTTGTCACTACTCCCGACTCTGTTTCTATATTCAAGATATAAAGTCCTGAGTTCAATGCGCTGAGGTCGAGGACTACTTGGTCTGCATCGACATCTTGTCTCATAACGACTTGTCCTGTCATATTAACCACAGCCAAGGATTTCATTTGTTCAGCCTTGACATTGAGCTTATCTCTCAATGGGTTTGGATAAACCTCAACCTTACCTGAAATATTTTCGTTTATCGATGTTATTTCAACCATAACGAAGTCGTCGGTTGATCCTTCTGCTAATCCGTATTCTGATTCACAGTCTTCGTCAGCGTAATATGCTGTCACCTTATAATATGCTGTTCCGACTTTATTATTCATGTCTGAATATTGGAAGTGGTTCATGCTTGGAACGTCAACCAGTTTTCCGATAAATTCATAATTGTCATTGTCTTTGCTTCTATATACTTTATATTCTGTAAGCGACAAGCTTGTTTCCATTCTATCCCATTCAATCACTGCGCCGAATTCGCCGTCGTACCAGTAATATTCAGCTGTGAGATTCATTGGAGGAACGCATTCATTGATTTCTACGCAAGCCTCATTAGATGGATTAGAAACGGAAGCTGATTTAACAGATTTCACTGTGTAGCAATGGTTGCCGTCTGGAGCGTTTTCATCGACGTATGTTGTAGATTCGTAATATGAAGAAAGAACGACATCACCGCGTAATATTCTGTAATATTCTGCTGTCTCAACAGCTTCCCATTGTAATGTCACATCATTGCCTTCTGCTGTTGCTGTGAGGTTTTCTGGGTGAACGAGGACATTGACTGTCACCGTAGCTGTTGCTGTCTGTGAACCGCATGTTGCTGTAACGGTGAATGTTGTTGTCTCATTCAATGTAGCATCTGTAATGCTTTCATTAGGATTTGCCAAGAACTCTGCTGGTTCCCATTTGTATGTCACATTATCATTATATGAATCTGATGCTGTTGCTATGAGTGTTGTTGTCTCGCCTTCAACTATAAAACCAGGATTTGCCATCGCTGTCACCTTAAGTTCCAACACTGATACTGATGCTGCCTCACTCTTTGCTGATTCTTTGCCTTCATAGACAGATGTTACTGTATAACTATATACATTCTGACTTAAGTTATTATCTACATAGATAGGTGTTGCCAATCCTGAAGCAATCTTAGTGTTGCCACGATATACGTTGTATTTTGTGTTTGACATTGTTGGAGTCCATGTCAAAGTAACGTCGTTGTCATCGACAGCAGCGCTAAGGTTTATTGGAGCTGTTACGACATTTACTGTCACTGAAGAAGATACCGATGAGCTGCCATCGTTCACTGTACATGTATATGTTGTTGTCTGTGCTGGTGATGCTGTTGGGTTTTGAATGTTAGCGTCATTCAATCCTGTTGCAGGTGACCATGAATAAGTATAGTTGTATGATCCGCCATAAGCTTCAGCATATAATGTTACAGACTCGTCAGTGTTGATAAGATTTTGTGAAACGCTGACATCAACGCCTAATGTCTCTATTGCATTTTCAACGATATTAACTATTGACTGATATGTTATCTTGTTATAACCGAACACTGTCAAGGTAGCTTCGCCGAGTTCCATCGGTGCTTCGTATTGAATCTTTGCCACACCGTTAACAAATGTTGCTGAACCCATTATCTCGCCGTTTCTTGACAATGTTGCGAGAGCTTCGTTAGCATTTGATGCGCTCACTCTGAACTGAGTAGATTGCTTTGACATTTCTGAATTATGTGACACGTTCATATTAGCAGGAACTGCAGTACGCAATGTCAATGTTGGGTCGCCGTAGAGCATCCATGTGTCGTATGTTGCAAGGTATGGATCGCTGCTTGACAAATCCAAAATTCTCAAATTACCATTGAGACTGATACCGCCGATAGTACGTTTGATATTGTTATTATATGTCTCAACCAAAATATCGTTCATCTCATCTTGTCCGTACATTGGAGGAGTCCATGGCTGTGAGATATATGAGAACATACCGCCGATAGCGCCTGTTGGTTCGCCTGTTGTGTTGTTTGTCGCGCGCATCCAGGTCTCTGCAAAACAAGGACCACCATAATATGTATATTCGCCGTTGTTACATGCCACAGAAATAACGAATGGGAGTTTGTTGTCGTTAGTCAAGGCATTGACATGAGTATTACCATAATTATAAACGCCCCATCCTGTTGGATAGCCGTGGTTGCAGTAATTGATCAAACTTACGCCAGCATTGATGTGCTCGCTGATTATAGCTGCTGATGAAGAAACTCCAGAGACATTAGAATAGTCGCGGTGAACTTGTGTGTAGTTATATCCTAACAAATCATCTCTGATCTTATCCATATGCTGATAGTCGTCTTCGCCATTATGACCTGTAGTGCCTTCGCGGTGTGACACGCCTTGTGCCGTAGTAATCCATGTGTCGGAAGCGTTGATATCTCTTTCATAATGGATGACTTTGTTGACGTGATTGGTAACGTCTGCCACCGACTCAACAGAGAAACGACCTATGATAAGTTCATTGTAATGGTCGTTGCCTTCGAGCTGACCGAACCACCAGTCGGAATATCCTGAATAATCATCATAGTAAGAACCGTAATTCAAATACTTGCCGACCAGATGTGCATAGTCACCGACGATGATGACGTGTGTAAGTTGTGGGTTAGCAGCATATTCTGCAGCGAGATAATTCTTGACATTAGTAGTGCTTGAACCTGCATCGCTGATGCTTACCATAGTAGTCCTACGTCCGATAGAGTTTTTCCATTCTACGAAAGGCTGCATAGCTTCCATATAGTCGCCATAACATATAATCAAAAGGTCGCCATCTTCATCAAAGACATTATATTTAGCTCCAGCTTCGTTAAAGTTAATGAAACGGCTTGAGTAGATGTTCTTAAACTCAGAATCCATCTTGATGTTATTGGAACGTCTGTTCATGACATTTTCAGCTTCGCCTTCTGCAGCGAATACTTCTATCTTCATTTTGTTATAGACTCTCAACACTTTGCTTACTGGGTTATAAGCGAAAGGTGTCACTATAACATTCTGACCGCGGAAGTCGCGAAGAATATAAGGGTCGTTGAGTTTCACCTGTGATGCTGGGAAGAAGGCATCGTTTTGATATACGTCGCCGTATGTGTAAGGAACTTCTGCAGGATTTATAGAACGAGGGAAGTCGCCTTTGAAAGGAGCTAGTTCAACGCCTTCATAATCGACGTAACTTGCATCAAGCACGCGGACATCCATATTTGAATAGTCATTGATAATAAGAGGCAATGACAATGAGACGAGTCCTGGCTGTCCTGCCTCGACGAGAGTCGCCATGTCTTTGTTTGAAAGTTCTAAGGATGTGCCTCTTGAAGTCACCACTTCGTTGGTATAAAATCCGTTGAGGACGAGGTCAACGACAATAGATTCTTCTGTTGATTTTAACAGTGTTGTAGTATAGCTTTCGTTAGTTTTGGAATTAAGAGAATGCCATTCCTGAGCAATTGCAGTCTGCAATAGAAATAGTCCGATAATTGTTAAAAATACTTTTTTCATGTTTTAAATTTTTTTTTGCAAATATAAAAAAAAGAGCGACATTTTAAAGTGCCGCCCTCGATCTATCAAAATTAATTATTCTATGTCTTTGTTTTTGTTTTTATTCTTATTGCCTAAAGTCAAAAGCATACCGAATCTTATGTTAGCTGAATTATAGCTTGTGAGCATCTCCATGACAGGCGCATTGAATTTCGATACTATCATGATGTTGTCTGTCACGACAAAGACATTAAGGCCAGCTATCTTAACGCCCAAGCCAAGTCCCAAGCTATTGCCTGAATATTTTGACATCGTATAACTTGCCGAGAGGTTCAAGAATCTATACAGAGAACCGCTATAAGCCAATGTCAAAGCTGGATGAAATTTATCTCTTGCATAGTACATCTGTCCTATCGCTGTTATTCTTGCCAATGGTGAGAACTCATAATAACCCTGAAGCATGATTTTAGTCTTCAATGTGGTTTTGTAGTCACCGCCATCATAGATAGAGTCGTTATCCCAAACGTCTTCCATCATGCTAGAATACATTTCAGAGAAGTCTATGTTCATATCCAAGAGATCTTCAAAGTCATCTATCAAAGCGTCATTTACAACGACATTATCCTTATGAATATGTTTCACCTTAGAGTCTTTCCATCTGATGTAGCCGAGGTCATAAACGCCTGCTGCCACACCTATATGTTCGTTGAAAGTGTATGATGCACCGAAGTCGATGCCGAAACCAAGGTTTTCATAAGCATCAAACATTTCGCCGAGCACTATGGTATCCATATTATCGAAATAATTTGTGAAATCACTGATACGATAGATGCCACCCATATCCAAGGCTGTGGCTGCTACGATATTGATATTGACATCAGCAGTCATCTCGTAAGTATTCTCATCGGTATAAATCTTAGTTCCGTCATCGTTGATAGAAAGGTTAGCTCCGCCATACAAGAACTTAGGTCTGATACCGACAGACAGCTTATCATTGATTTCATATCTTAAGCCCAAAGCCAACTCTGAATACATATTGATATCAGTGCCTATGCTGAAGTCGGCAGGATTATTTGCACCTAGATAGTTGCCGTTACCATTGACGAAGAATCCGAGGAAGTCTTTAGAATAATGCAACTCTCCATTATATTTATAGCTCCAGCTGAAATCTGCGAAGAATTTTCCGAAGCCTAAGCCCAAACGCAAGATATCCATAGAGAAGTTGCTGTTGATATAGTTATCGTGTTCTTCGAGGCTGTTGATAAACTGGTTGGCATTGAATGCTACAGGAATGCCGTCAGAGAAATTGTAAAGATTGTGATATCTGACACTGGAGTTATATATTGAAAATCCAATATTAGAGAAGACCGCACCTGCTACAAATCTATACTCTATCGGAATTGCAGGATTGTACATATTGCTATATGATGTGTTTGGCAATAATGTCAATGACATGCCGTCGTTCTGTGCTTTAGATGTCATCGCTGATAACACAAGCACCATTATCAATAATATTCTACTTATCTTCTTCATACCTCAATCATTTAAAAGTTTAAGCCTTCCATATTAATTTCCGATGTCTTTGTCTTAAGACCTATTCTCAAGTTGAAAAAGTCGTTGGTGTTAATCATGACAGTATTGCCGAGTGATGAGAAATGAACCTTCATCAGCATTTGGTCAGCCAACTGAACATTATGAAGTTTTTCTTCTGCCACGTTTATTGTCACGACATCCTCGACAATCTCGCCGCCGAAATAGCCGTGAATACAAGCGTTTCCGTTAAAGAGAGAATCGATGACAGTTCCATTTTGAAGCAGATACATCTGTGGCTCGATCTGCACAGGAAGAGCGTTTTCAAAAACGAACTTAAACTCCAACTCATCAAACACATTCTCTACATTGAATGAAGACTGGTCTTTTTCTACAGTATCCAAACTGAGTGACAAATTGAAAGGCATGGTGTAGGTATAAATAAGGTCTTCAATATTGAACTCCAAAGGAAGTGCGAAGTCGGCAATAATGTCGATATGAGAGTCTTCGTTAATCATATTGCCAGAGAGGTCCTCACAACCTAAGACGATATTTCCGTTAAAAGTGATTGATGAATATTCCATCAAAAGGTCTATCTCGTCAACAAGCTCATCGTCCAAGTCGTCAATCAAGCCGTAGCTGTCACCTGTTGAATGCAAAGAAAGCTCTACATCATTCCAGTCTTTTATCATGGTGTAGTCGTTGTTATATTTGTCGGTGAGATATAAAGAATCGATGAAGCCGTCAGCATTGAAGCCGAAGGTATTGACATATTTCACGCTGAATTCTGGTGTAGCTATTTTAAGGTCGCCCGACAAATTAGGGAAGCTGAGCTGGAATTCATGAGAGCCGATGAAATCGAATCTTGTATCTTGTATGCCTCCGTCTATCGACTTGAAGTTCACATCGGTGATGCCGCCGCTGAGATCGAAATTATAAATGCCACCCAATCCTTGGTCAGAGAGTGTCAGTGATATAACAGCAGAGAATGTAATCTCATTACCTACAGGAGCTATCTCGCAATCAGTAAGGTCAATGTCAACTACACTATTGCCGCCTTGGGTAAGGTCAATAGTCAGTTCAAGGCTGCTTCCATCCTGCATTATAATCTCATCTGTGTTAAGTTTGATTGTTTCAACAAGAGAGAAATTGGTAGAAAGATTAAGATACAATCTTCCGCTGCTCAACTTGACATTATTGATTGCATATCCTTCATATTCAAAAGGAATAGAAACGAAATCGTCAAAAGGAAGTTCCATTGGAACAGGAACCGGTGATGGTGGTATGTTAGGCAACTCAAAAGAATCTCCTGTCTCAAAAAGGATGTCATCAAGTCCGCCTAAGATATCTGATGCCACAACGGCATCTTTGACAGAATCAGCAAAATATATGAATATTCCGCCATCTTCTGAAATCTTCACGAATCCAGAAGTAACACTGTCGAGACTGCTCAACAGCTCACCCATTCTGACAGTGTCAGCAAACAACGACATTGCAATCTGATTGTCGACCTCTATCCTTTTCACTCCATCTTTGTTACATGAAAAGAACATACATAAGACCAGAGTCACGCTCAAGGCTCTTAATAAAGCTGATATTTTTTTCATAACTAGATATTTAGTACTATTTCAATTTTGCTTTATAGCTTTGCAAATGTAATTTATTTTATTACAGAAAACTTATCTGACAATAATTTTTTCAACAAAAACATTATCAGCTGTTCTTATCTCGAGGAAATATACTCCAAATGGGAGTCCTGACATGTCAATCTGAGCATCATTGCCATAAACTTTCATCACAGCCTGACCTTGATAGTTATATACTATTGCATCAAAAGTCTTGTCAATATTGACATATACAATTCCTGATGTTGGATTTGGATACAATTCAAGAGACTCATATTTCATCTCTGCAACATCAACTACTACATCTCCCAATTCTACTGTAACGAATGCTGGCATTGAATAAACATCACCTTTTCTTGCTACGACATTGTATGTATAAACTCCGTTTTCTAATGTCTCAACGAAACTTGTCTCTGCTGATGTTGAAACTTCTTCGCCGTCACGTTTGATGATATATTCGTCAGCGTCGTTGCCGTCCCATGAAATAGTCACGTTATTTTCTTCTACTTCTGCCTTAAGATTTTCAACAGATGCAGATGTTGCAACTATGTTTCCTGAAGGAAGTTCTATCATGTCGATATATACGCAGTCGGAACCGAAGCTGTCTGAATTGTCTTTAACATATCTCCATTCCAGAATGTGTGTGCCTTGTGGTATTGTATATGTGAATTGTTCCCAGTTGACTACAGTATTGTTATTGCCTCTCCACATATCATATTGTTCACCATCGACGAGGAAATATAACTTGTCATAATAGTCGCAGTGTAATTTTCTGTAGAAGCTTATGACATCTTGATAAGGGAATTCAACAACCATCTTCATTATTGCCTTCTGTCCGTCGTTGATGTCGTCCGACATCGCGCAGTATGAACCTTCGTAGGCATCATTACAGATAACCCATTCTGCATCACCGTCGAACTGCCATGGTTTGTTATTGAAGTTACCTGATTCGAAATCTTCTTCAGCACTACCAACAACAACAAAGCAATTAGATGTCTCGATATGATATCCTGATGATACTGAGAAATAAACTTCATAGATTGCACCATTGATAGCTGATGATGAAATATTGAAGTCTGATGTAATTATCACTGTCTGACCAGCTTCTATCTTTTCTGTTTCTATTGTCTGCATATCGAAGACGATGTCTGATGATGAAGCGAACATCTCTGTCATCACATTATAAATATCGCTGCTGCCGGTGTTGCAAATCTCTACGCTTAATGTTGCATTATCTCCAGGAGAGAGCATTGCGCCTTCTATATTAGCCTCTATGATTTCAATAACAGGAGCGTTGACAACGATATAGAAATAACTTATCCAAGTGTTAGCTCCGTCAGAACATTTTACCATAAACTCCATATCTGTCTGATCTGGAACGTTGTTAGCAACAAGTAATTGGATAACATCATTTATTGCGGTTGTTTCATTTGACTGCAATGAAGATACGACCGCATTTCCGCTCAATACTTCTGCATAATCAGATTTAGAGATGACTTCAACATTGATGTTATTAGCAGCTGCTCCACCTATGTTTTTCACATTTAATGTAATGTCAAGTGTCTCGCCATAATCAGCTTGTCCGTCATTTTGGTTCAAGTCGATTGACTCACAGAGAACGTGAGCGCCATCAACTGAAGAAATATTGACATCCATAATTTCGGTGACTTTGTTATATCCTATGACGACCAATTTCGCTTTATCGTAACTGTCGGTCAATGCTGGGAAATTGAGTATTGCTCTTCCGTCAGATACCTTTGCTGATGCGATAACTTCGTCATTTATAGACAATGTTACTATTGCGTTTTCAGCATCAACAAAAACTGTTGTCTGTGTCATTCCAACGTATAATGTATTGTCGAATACGATATCCATCTTTTCTGGTGCTTTTGTTCTAAGCATAAGAGAAGGGTCGCCGAAGAGAAGCCATGAGCAGTGTGTATAACCCAAATCTTCAGGGCACATATCGAGTATATGCATATTGCCGTTCAATGAAGCGCCTCCAAGTGTGTGGTTATATCCGCCACGCCATTCTGTCAATATTGCAACCATTTCATCCTGGCCATACAAAGGTGGCACCCATGGTTGTGATATCCATGAGAACATACCGCCAATCGCGCCTACTGGTGCTCCTGTCTCTGGGTTCACTGAACGCAACCATGACTCAGCAAAACATTCGTCATTGTCAAAGTGTCCGTTCAAACATGCCACCGACCAGATAAAAGGCAACATATTATCATTTTTCAGTTCATGAACACGTTGTGTATCAAAGTCTCCAAGAACCCATTTAAATTCTTCACCATGATCGCAATATGTAGCGATACCTACACCATTGTTGATGTCAGATGCGATATCAGATGCTGTTACTGTATAAGAATTGACTCCGTCATATCTTTGAGAAACTTCTGTATATGTATAGTTCAAAAGTGTATCACGAATAAAATCAATATGTTCATATTCTCTTTCGCCAAAATGGCCGCCACCTTCTTTTGCTGATATACCGGCACCTCTTGACAACCAAGTTGCGTCTTCTTTTATATCGCGTTCGTAATAGATAATTCTATCAATCTGATTTTTGGCATCTTCCAAATTTTTAACAGACAAACGTCCAACTAAAACTTCTTCATAATGGTCATCACCTTCTAACATTCCGTAGTAGTTGTCTGATTTTGCAATATTTAACAGACCTTCAATATATACACCTATTTCGTATGGAGGCAAATCTGAATATTCACCTATTAAAAGAACGAATGTAAGGTTTGGATGTTCGTTATAATAATTTTTGATGTAATCCTTCATATTGTCGAGGCTGCCTGTTTCAGATGCCTTGACCATTGTTGTAGGACGACCAGAGATGTTTTTCCATTCCACCAATCTTTCGACTTCGTCCTTATATTCATTGACGTAAATTACCAACATCTCACCTTCGTCTTCGATGAAATCATATTTTTCTTGGTTTGAGAAGTTGATGAAACGACGTTCGTAAGAAGCCTTCATTTCTGGGGAGACGACGCCGCTGCGTCCTGAAGCGACTTTTTGATTCAAGCCATTGTCGCTTACCTTTTTCACTGCTATACGCAATTCGTCATAAACGCGGAGAGTCTTTGTGACAGGGTTGTATGCGTAAGGATAAACCATGATGTTTTGACCGCGGAAGTCGCGCAAGATATAAGGAGCTTCCAAAGAAGCTTGAGATGCAGGATAGAAAGCATCTTGATTATACATCTCGCCATAGACGTATTCGACTTCATTTGGATTGATTTCGCGGCTGAAGTTACCTTTTGAAGGAGCCACTTCTACATTTTCATAATCGGTGTAGTTTGACTTAACGACGGACACTGCCATTTCAGCGCAGTCGCCGATGATCATGGAGATTGGGAACATTGGGAGATCAGGAGCGCCTTTAATGAGCATCGATGCCATGTCTTCTGCATGGATGGCTACTTGTTTTCCATTTGGAGTTTCTACTTCTTCCATAAAGAAATCGCCAATTTTAACATCGACAACGATTTCGTTTTCTGAAGATTTTACCAATGTTTTTTGAAACTTTGTCTGGGAAACACCCATCACTGATGTCAAAAAGAACATCATTAAAAATAAAGATAATTTTTTCATTTTAAAAAAATTAAAGTCCCTCTCTAAAGGACTGAATTTGTTGATAATAGAAATTTTAATTTTAAGGTGCAAAGATACGATTAATATTCAATATTTTTATTGATATTAATCAAAAAAAGAGGCAGCCAATTTAATTAGCTGCCTCCTTATCTTTAGACTTTTGTCTTTAGACCTTAGTCATTATTTTACGATTACCTTTTCAACTGATACGCTGTTGATTGTTCTGATTTCAACGAAGTAAACACCTGAAGCAAAGCCTGACATATCGATTTGTCCGTTATTGAATTTGTTTCTCATAACGACTTGACCTTGGTAGTTGTAAACTGTAGCGTTGAAGCTGCCTTCGATTTGAACATTCAAAACGCCTGATGTTGGGTTAGGATAAACAGATACTTTTGATGTTTCAACTTCAACGACATCAACTGTACCTACGTATGCTGTTGCGAAAGCTGGCATTGAATATTTGTTGCCATTTCTTGCTACAACGTTGTAAGTATAGATGCCATTAGCAACTGTTTCTGTATATGTTGTACCTGCTTGTGTGGCGATTTCAACGCCGTCGCGTCTGATTATATATTCGTCAGCGCCTGACAAAGCATCCCATGTTAATGTTACGCTTTGACCATTAACAGCTGCTTCCAAGTTTTCAACAGCATTGAGGACGTTAACGCTCTTAACTGGAGGGAATGAGATATAGTCAATCCAGCAGCAGTCGCTACCGCCACTCATTGAGTAGTCTTTTGTATATTTCCATTCGAGCACGTGTGTACCTTGAGAAATTTCAAATGTGCTCTTTGACCAGTCGATATTACCTGACCATTCACCAACATTAACGTTGTCGATGAGGAATGTGAATACGTCGTATGTTTCTTCTGTTGAAACTTTCTTATAGAAGCTCAATTCGCCTGATGCGAGAACTTCAACTTGCAATCTCAAGCTTGTTGAAGAACTTTCAGCGATAGCGCCAGATCTTGCACTGTATGAACCTTCATAAACCTGATCTGAAACAATATACCAGTTTTGTTCGCTTGGCAATGTCCAGTCGTATGCTGTGAAGTCGCCTGTTTCGAAGTCTTCCAAGATGCTTCCTACAGAAAGAGCGAATTTTGAAGTATAAACGTTATAGTCTGCTGATACAGCATAAGCTATTTCGTAGATAGAACCTTCTTCAACATTTTCAGCTACTGTTACATTTGTTGATACCATGAAGCTTTCGCCTGCTGCAACCTCTGCTGTTTCCATTACTTTTTCTGAGAATGTGATGTCTGGAGCATTTTCCCAAACTTCTGTAAGGAGGTTATATGCAGCGCTGTTACCGATGTTGCGGAATACGAATGACATTGTTGCTGTTTCACCTGGAAGGAGGTTTGCATCATTGCATTCAACTTGAACTAAGTCGAGGATTGGAGCATAAACTGTTGTTTTGAATGATGTTGTCCATGTGTCTGTACCATCTGAACATTCTACGAAGAATTCTACCTTTGTGTTATTAGGTGTATTTGGTGCAACATAGAAGCTGAATGCTTTGTTGAGAGAAGCTGTTGCATTACCAGCTATTGTAGCGATAGTTTCTGTTGCATCTTCAATTGTAATATAATCTGATTCTGTAGAAAGTTTTACTGTTACGTTATTAGCTGGGTCTGCGCCTACGTTCTTAACATCCAAGCTAAGTTCGATTGTTTCGTTATAGTCGATTTGACCGTCTTCTTGGTTGAGTTCGCATGCGTCGAAGATTACGAATGCGCCTTCAGCTGGGATAACTTCAATGTCGATAACTTCAGTAACTTTATTAAAACCTATAACAACGAGTTGGAGATCGCCAACGTTTGACAATGGTTCGAATTCGAGTACAGCTTCACCATTTTCAACATGTTTTGAAGCGATAATTTCGTTGTCTTTTGACAATGTAACGATACCGAACTCTGTGTCAGCTTGGACTTTAAGTTCTGTCATACCGATAACAAGTGTAGTAGGAACATTAACACCCATTGATTTAGGAGCTGCTGTTCTAACCATCATTGATGGGTCACCGAAGAGGATCCATGTGTTGTGTGTGTCGCCATAGTCGTCTGGACATTTGTCGAGAACGAACATATTACCGTTGAGTGATGCGCCAGCGAGAGTGTGTTTGTAGCCTGGTCTCCATTCTGTCAAGATAGCAACCATCTCATCTTGACCGTACATTGGAGGCAGCCATGGTTGTTGGATCCATGAGAACATACCGCCGACAGCACCTGTTGGTTCGCCTGTTGCAGGGTTCTTAGCGCGCATCCATGCTTCTGCGAAACATTCGTCGTATGAGAACTCACCGTTGTTACATGCTACTGACCAGATGAATGGCAACATATTGTCGTTTGTCAATTGGTGTACGTGAACATTGCTGAAGTCAGCAACTCCCCAACCGTCTGGAGAACCGTGGTTACAGTAGTTTGCGATACCTGAACCCAAGTTGAAGTCAGCTTTCATATTAGCTGCTGTTGGGTTGTTGACATAAGCATAATGTTGTGACATTTCTGTGTAAGTATAATGCAAAAGAGTATCACGGATGTAATTCATGTGAACGTAGTCAGGTTCGCCATAGTGGCCTTGACCTTCGTTAGCTGCAATACCGACAGCTCTTGTGATCCATGTTGCTGTTTCGTCGAGGTCGCGTTCGTAACGGATGATTTTGCTTACTTGGTGTTGAGCATCTTCAAGAGAGTTAGCTGGGATACGTCCAACGAATACTTCTTCATAGTAGTCGTCACCTTCCAACATACCGTAGTAGTTGTCTGATCTACCGCCGTAAGTCATACAAACGCCAGTCATAGCTGGGAGGTTGTTGTGTTCACCAACTAAGAGTATGTATCTTAAGTTTGGATGTTCAGCGTAGTAGTTTTGGATGTAAGTCTTAAGAGCTTGTGTTGTGCCTGTTTCTGATACTGCGACCATTGTTGTTGGACGACCTGAGATATTTTTCCAGTCGACTAATTCTTGGAGAGCTTCCATATATTGGTCAACACAAACTACGAGCATTTCGCCTTCGTCAACTAAGAAGTCATATTTTGCTGATGAGCTTTCAAAGTTGATGAAACGACGTTCGTAAGCAGCTTTTGATTCTGTATCGAGAGTGATGTTTTTGCTTGTGCGGACTGCTTTTTGGTTAACGCCGTTGTCGCTGACTTTCTTAACAGCGATACGTAACTCTGTATAAACACGTAATGTCTTTGTTACAGGGTTGTAAGCGTAAGGATAAACCTTAACGTTTTGACCGCGGAAGTCGCGTAAGATGTAAGGTGCTTCCAAGCTAGCTTGTGCTGCTGGGTAGAAAGCATCTTGTTGATACATTTCGCCGTATACGTATTCAACGTCATCTGGGTTGATTTGACGGCTGAAGTTACCTTTTGAAGGAGCAACTTCGATGTTTTCGAAATCGGTATAGTTTGATTTTACGATAGAAACTTCCATTTCAGCTCTATCACCGATAATCATTGAGATAGGATACATTGGAAGAGATGGAGCGCCTTTAGTAAGCATAGCTGCCATATCATCACCGCTGATGATCATTTGCTCACCTTGTGGTGTCATGACTTTTTCTGCGAAGAAACCGCCAACTTTAACGTCGATAATAATTTCATCTTCTGATGATGAAACTAATGTCTCTTGAATTCTGCTAGGTGTATTTTTGCCTACACCATACCATTTTTGTGAGAATCCATTTACGGATGCAAACAAAAACAAAGCTAATAATAAATAGACTTTTTTCATTTAATGTGATTTTAGTTTATAAAACAGGGTAAGGCACGAATGCCTTACCCTTAGTATTTTATTGGATTAATAATTTATTGATTGCTGTTTCACCTTCGGCTACCACTTTCAAGAAGTATACACCTTTATTAATATTAGCGACATCGATTTGATGTTCACCTGATGCTGAGCCGCTGATAACTACTTGACCTAAGCTGTTGATCAATTGATATTCGAATGTTGAAGCATTTGAATTGATCTTGACATAGTCCTTAGCAGGATTTGGATAGATAGCGAACATCACTTCATTTTCATCAATTGATTCGCCGATTACAACGACTACTGATGCCGGGACAGATTCACCTTCTTCATATACTGCTATTACACCATAAGTGTATGTGCCAGCTGCGAGTTCTGAATCAACATATGTTGTTTCTTCTGTTTCAGCGATTTGGATACCGTTACGTAATACAGCATAGTTTACGAAGCCGCGTGGAGCATTCCATGTCAAAGCAACTTGATTCATATTGACTTCTGCGTTGAGGTTTTGAACTGGGTTCAATTCAACACCTTCACCAGCGCCGCATTCAACGTCAAACTCAACGTTCAAACCGTAGTTTGGTTCACCATTTGAATTGTAGATCAATGTTCCATCAGGATATCTGATCAAATATGAACATTCGTAGTTCCAGTAGTCGTTACCGTTGAAGTAAACTTTTACGTGAGTACCTGAACCGATTGTCAATGTATGAATATAAGTAGAACCATCTGCCATGTTGATATTTACATCTGGAGTACCATCGTTGAAGTTAACTGTGAGTGATGATTCGCCCCAACCGTCGCCGTATGTATCACTCAAAACGAATTCTACTTCACAAGCATTTCTAACAACACCTGTACCTTCTGCTGTAACGCCATTGTCTGCTGTCAAAGCGAAGTTAATTTCGTGTGCTACATTTTCAGGGCTTGATGCTGCAATTGTAATGTCGAATGTTGCTACGCCAATGCCTTCAGCATCGATTGTACCGATTGTAAATTCTGATTCAGCAATTGTGATGTATTGACTTGTTGATGATGCTGCAACCTTAACGTTTTCTGCTTTGTATGAGCCTTTGTTTTGGAATTTAGCTGCAACTGTATATGTTTGACCTGCTTGATAAGCGCCAGCCCACATGAATTCGCTGAATTGAATTTCAGGAGCAGTAACTTTCATTGCCATTTGACCTTCCCATGAGTCATTGCCAACTGTAATAACATAGTTAACTTTGAACACTGTACCGTCTTCTAATGCTTCTGTGACTTTTAATGCGAATGCATTTTCCAAAGTTACCTCTGCATCTGGAGCAAGAGTGTTGATTGTTGCTGTTGCATCTGTTATTGTTACGAAATCTTCGTCGCAGCTGATAGTCATTGTTGCTGATGATGCTGATGTTTCTGTACCAACATTCTTAACACCTACAGTGACATAAGTTTCTTTGTTAACAGGAATTTGATTTGGTGTGAATGAAGAAACAGTCATATATGTACCATCTAATGATGCTGCAGGAATTGTCTTAACGTATGGAATGTGATTTGGATGTGTAACAACGATAGTGACGTCGCCGCCATTTGTGATAGGTTGGATTTCAATGTCTGTTGAACCTGTTTCGTCAACCATACCAGCGCCATATAATTCGCCACCTTGTGAGATACCTACGTATGAATATGGAGCTGCTGTAATGTTATATTTATCAACACCAAGTGGAACTGTTGGGAGGTGTGTTACGTTATTTTCTGTTGGTTGTGCTTTGTAAGGCATAACAGAACCGTCACCTAATGTGTGATATGCTTCCCAATAATATTGGTTTGTTGCTGCACTTGAACTTGGGTAGTTAGCTGCGTGAGCGTAAACAACTGCGAGGTTACCTACAAAAGGAACTGATGACAATACATTGTATGAATCTTCCATCCACATTGCATCATAGTTACCCATTGTTGTTTCTTCGTAAGTTGGCATTCTGTCACTTACTGTTGTTGCACCTACTGCGAAATAATAGTCTTCCCACCAGTATGTGTTAGGACATGAACCGATATAACCCCATGCGCCTTTCTTTTCTGAACGAATCATTGCTTCGCCGAAACATTCTGAACTGTAACCCCAGTCAGCTGCGATACAGCAGTTACCCATTGCCCAGAAGTATTTGTCTGTATTTGTCAAAGCATGAACTTGTGATACTGTGAATGAAGGATCTGACCAGCTTGTCTTGCCACCGTGTGCTGTGTAGTTAGCGAAACCAACACCTTCGCTGAGGTGGTTGTAACATCCTGAATAGTTAGGGCCTAAATAGTCGTGTACGCCTTCATAACCATGTTCTTCGTTGTAATAATATGTTGTTGCATATTGGATAGATGGTCTACCAACTGTTGCTGTCCAACCCCAGTCGTCGTGACCTGCAATCAACAATACGTTTTTGAGGTATGATGGGTCTGGCATTGTATATTGTTCATATTGAAGAACTTTTTCGACAACAGCTTCCACATGTGCCACTGTTTCGCATGACATACGGCTGTGATAGATGTCTGGAAAAATGTCACCATCAACACTTGCATAGTAAAGGTCAGATACTAAACCTGTTTCTTCAGCTGCACTGACGCTTGGAGCAACTTGTGCCTTGTCACCTACTATAACCAAGAATGATGGTTTGTTTGTGTTATATTGTTGTTGGATATAAGATTTGATATCATTTGATGTTGAACCAATTTGATCGGTATATTTAACATCTAAATAGAAACCTTTTTTTGTTTTCCATTCGATCCATGGTTGGATAGCGTCTTCAAACATACGGTTAGCTATCACGAGCATCTTAACAGGAGATGCGTAGAGATCAGGATGTTCGTCATAAACACTGTTGATAGCGTTAGTGTTAAACAATTGTTTATAAACAACATCGAAATAAGGGCTGTATGAATCTACCAATGTTTTTTCTGTAAGAGCGATATCAGCATTTTCAAAAACAACTTCTAATTCGATATCGTTAAAAACGCGGATTGTATTGTTAGCTGGGTTATAACTAACTGGTTCAACTTGCAAAGCGCCTAATTGAACGCCACGCATTGTACCAAGAACTTCGAAGTCTACTTTTGGAGCGTTATCCAATGCTCTTGTTTGATATGCATTTTCGTTGTATTTGAAAACGATTTCTTCTGCTTTAGCGCTTTTGCTATAAGAAGGTTGTTGAGGATGAATTCTTGAGATGCCATAATCGCTGAGTTTATAGTCAGTTGATGTATAGCTAACAACCTTAACGACTGGTGTTGCGCCGAATGGAACAGCTACGAGTTCACGTGCTATTGGCAATGATGGACCGCCTTCTTCACCACCCAAAACAGTTTTATTGATGGAGATCACTGAGAAGTCACCAGCTTCAGTTTTAACATTATTGCTTTCGATTGCACTAAAGGAGAATGTAGATTGGAATCCTTTGAATGTTGATTCCTTGATTTGTACGCCTCTTGAACCTGGATTAAGCTCAATGCGTTCTTGCGCATACATTTGTGTACCCGCAAACATTACCAAACATGCTAATGCAAGTTTCTTGATAATTGAGTTGATTTTTTTCATTTTAACGTAGATTTAGTTATCAATAGATTTATTAATTTCCTACTTATTTTATTTATAATAAAACTAGTTCGCAAATATAATATTTTCCCTCTAAGTCTTAACAATTTTACTTCAAAAAAAACATCATTTTTTTCAACAAAAGAAATAGGGAAGACGCCGCAGCTTCTTCCCTATTTCAAACAATTATAAATCAACTATTTAAACTATCTTTTTAAAATACTTCTATATTCGTTGCTATCGTTAAGTACATTCGTTGCCTTGATGATAACTTTATCCTCTTTGAGCACCACCTGATAATATTTCTCCATATCCCATTCATTACGTGCTATCAGAGCTTTGATCTGCAGTTTTATCATCGGTTCTGAACGAAGATATTGCTCTTCATCCCATTCAACGCCTTTCTCTTCAGCCAGCTTCTTAAAATCGTCAATCATAGAATCAGTGACTTCAAATTTAGCGTTGAAGTTATCGAAATCACCATATTCTTTTGAAATATTTTCTCTGTTTTCCATCACATAATCAACGGTATAAGCATTAAACACGCTCTTTCTAATCAAATTAGTATACAGTTTTGTCGAGAAAGTAGTATCTGCAGGCATGAATATATCAGGCATGATACCGCCTCCGCCATAAACAGTTCTTCCGCTTAATAAGGTTGAATATTTCAGAGAATCAGGGAATTGGATGCTATCTGAATGATAAAACTCTCCATGATTCATTCGCTTTGTCATTTCATTAAAATAATCTTCCGAACCTTTGTCGTATGAACGTTGTATACATCTTCCTGTTGGTGTATAATATCTTGCAGTTGTAAGACGTACCACCGAGCCGTCAGGAAGATTGAAAGGTCTCTGTACCAATCCCTTTCCGAAAGAGCGTCTACCGATGATAACGCCTCTATCCCAGTCTTGAATAGCGCCAGAAACGATTTCACTTGCAGAAGCAGAACCTTCATCAATAAGAATGACGAGTTTTCCGTCAGTGAATTTGCCGTTTTTATCTGTCTTGAAAATCTGCTTCGGACTTTTGTCGCCTTCAGTATAAACAATAGTCATGTCATTTTTCAAGAACTGATTGCTTAACTCGACAGCGATATTGAGATAACCGCCTGTATTTCCTCTTAAGTCAAGAACTAAAGATTTCATTTTCTGCGCCTTCAGTTTTGCGAGAGACTCTTCAAATTCATTCATTGAAGTCTGGGCAAAACGATCCAATTTAATATAACCAATATTTTTATCGAGCATAAAGGCAGCATCTATGCTGTTCAACGGAATCTTATCTCTAACAACTTCAAATTCAATAATTTCATCACTCTTTCCTCTCTTGATTCCAAGCACGACCTTTGTTCCCTTCTTGCCACGTAGATGTTCTGCTACATATTCATTAGTAACCTTTTTGCCTACTGATTCTTCCCCATCGATAGTAACGATTTTATCTCCCGCCATAATGCCCACTTTGTCGGAAGGACCGCCTGAAACAGGAGAGATAACCAAGATAGTATCCTGGAAAATCTGGAAGGTGACACCTATGCCTTCAAAGCTACCTACCAAAGGTTCGTTGGCTTTTTCTACATCTTTTTTTGAAATGTATGCTGAATGAGGATCAAGTTCCTTGAGAATGGCCACGATAGCTTCTTCTGTGAGAGACTCAAGATTTGCCGTATCAACATAAAAATTATCTATCAGATAATATATAGTCGACAGTTTCTGCAATGTCGCCTGTGGATTGTTTTTTTTCTCAGATGATTGATTCTGAGCGAATAATAATGTTTGTATTGCTACAAAAACAAAAAACAATAATAACTTTAAATATCTCATATCTTTTTCCTTGTTTACAAATAGAATCTGAATTTGTTCAAATCACTGACGGATTATGTCAAAACTGTTGTCATCATAAAGGCGGATTATGGTAGACGCCTTAGGCTTTGTAAGGACATCATGATACATCTGCACCACATAATCTACAGAAGATTTTATATGCTCTGTTATCTCAGCGTATATCGAAGGTGCAGCATCACCGGCCAGGTTAGCAGATGTTGATGTTATTGGTCGTCCCAACTTATGAATCAAAGCCTTACAGAATTCGTTATCAACAACTCTAATACATATCGTACTATCAGCAGACACATTCTTAGCCAAGCCTTTTGACTCAGAATAAATAACACTCAAAGGATTTTTTGCAGCCTTGATGATATCAGGAGCAATAGGAGGAAAATTCTTTACATAATCTTTTAACATTTCTATGCTGTCGACCAACACTATCAGACTCTTGCCCTTAGACCTGTCCTTGATTTCAAAAATTTTTTCCACTGCCTTAGGATTTGTGGCGTCGCAGCCAATTCCCCAAATCGTATCTGTCGGATATAGAATAACCTTTCCCTGTTCAAGCAATTCACAACATTTGTTTACTTCTATCTCTAAATCGTTCATAACTATCAATTTTTACTGCAACAAAAATAACTCATAAAGAAATATAAAACTAATTTTATATTAATTTTTTTTAACCTTTTAACACTTCGAAATGCTGCATTATTTTATTACCTTTGCAAATCTTTAAAAAAATTGTAATATAGTATGTGGACCATTATAATTGCCATATTGACAGGACTTTGTTGCGCTGCGATTTTATACCTTTTCAATAAAACCCAGCATTACGGCAAGACACTTTCTACAATACTTTTCATTTTGAGAACTATTGTAGTAGGAATATTGGTCATGCTCTTTTTCAACCCATATATAAAAAAGAAAACCAATAAGATAGAAGCTGCCACAATTATCATCGCTCAAGACAACTCTAACTCTTTGACACTAACAAAAGACTCCACTTACTATAAAGAAATATATCCTCTCTCATTAGACACATTAATCAATAGTCTGAAAGAAAACTTCATTGTTGACAAATTCCTTTTCGGAAATGAAGTGAAAGATTTCACCACAATAGACTATAATGATTATTACACTGATTTCCATGAGATTCTCGAAAGCATAAAAAAGAATTATTACAAGAAAAATGTGGGTGCAGTTATTCTTCTTTCCGACGGAATCTGTAACAAATCACATCAGCCAGAACAAAACATAGAATCATATCCGTTTCCAATTTACACAGTAACACTTGGAGACACAGTGAGTTATCCGGACTTTTACATTAAAGACGCTTTCTACAACAAGACCGCTCCAGCAAACTCAATAATGCCTTTAAGAATTGTCGCAAACGCAAACAATTGTCGCAACAAAGAGATGGAAATCAAGGTGATGGTCAATAACGAAATTGTTGAAGAGACAGCAGTCTTGGTCAATTCAAATCGCTTTTCAAAGACCTTCGACTTCAACATCAACTCAGAGGACGAAGGCGTGAAACAAATAGATATACACATCAACAGCATCGACAAGGAATTGATTACAAACAACAACCACAAAAGATTCTTCATAGAAATCATTGACAAACAATACAAAGCCTTGTTTTATGCAAAGGCGCCACATCCTGATCTAGGCAGCATAAAAAACATATTAGGCGATCATTTTGAAGTAAGTACTATATTCTCCGACGAGGATATTCCTGATTTGAAAGAATATGACATTCTTTTCCTGCATCAGATTCCTTATTCAAAAATGAGCAATTATGAAGAACTCAAAAACAAATTAAAGAAAAATAAAAAGATTCCTATTTTCCATATCGTTGGAGAATGCACAAATTTTGAAGCATTCAACGAATTACAGAACTCAATGCAGATCAATAAAGGTGCTGTAAACAGCATACTCGACATTAAACCACATTACAACCAGAACTTTGGACTTTTCAACATCGACAATGAAGTAATTGAAGCTACAAATTCATATCCGCCGCTTTCCTTGCCACATCTGGAATTCTCATTAAGTTCTAAGCACGACATGCTTCTACAGATGAGTATCAATGACATACTCACTCAAGCTCCATTATTGAGTTTCACCACCGACAGCGAAGGTCGCAAGAGCGCATATCTTTTAGGAACAGGCATATGGAGATGGAAATTATATAATTATTACAAGGAAAAGAATCACGATGATTTTGAGGAACTGATATCTAAATCAGTAAAATACCTTTTGACAGATAAGGACAAAGAGTTAATCATCATCCATAAAGAAAACTATCTCAACAATGAAGCCGTAGTTTTCACAGCTGACTTAAAGAATCCATCACAAGAACTCACCAATGAGCCTGATTTAGGAATAAGAATTGTCAACAGACATACAAAAGATATTTACGAATACAATTTTACCAAGAAAAATAATTCATATCATCTGAACATCAATAACTTACCAGAAGGTATTTATAACTTCACAGCTCAAGCGGAACATGGAGGAAAGTCTTATATTGAAAACGGAAACTTCACCGTGACAAACATCGGAGCCGAGGCACAAGATCTGGTTGCAGATGCACGCAGAATGCAATTGCTGGCTGCACTTACCGATGGCAAGAATTTTAATGTAAACGAAATGAGCCTGATAGGTAAAGCTATTGAAAACGATGAAAGAATTACATCTATAATGCGAGAAGAAACAAATTATAAAGATTTAATTAATATGAAATCGATATTTTTTGTAATTTTATCGCTCATTTCGATTGAATGGATTCTCAGGAAAATATTCGTCTAGTGAAAGAACAGAAATTATTATTAACAGTAAAATATCAAGAAAATGAAAGTTGCAAAAAACACAGTTGTCACAATGACATACGTTTTACACCGCGAAACAGCTGACGGTGAAATCATCCAAGAAACAACAAAAGAACAACCATTCCAAGCTATTTTCGGAGCTGGCATGTTATTACCAAAATTCGAAGAAAACTTGGACGGTTTAGAACCAGGCGCAACATTTGGTTTCGCATTGACTCCACAAGAAGGCTATGGCGAACGTAAAGAAGAAAACATCCTCGACGTCAACAAAGACATCTTCGTACAAGACGGCGTTTTCAACGAAACAATTTGCCAAGTTGGTGCAACAGTATGGTTCACAGACAACAACAACCAGCCATTCCCAGGCAGAATCATGGAAATCGGTGAAACAACAGTAAAAGTCGATTTCAACCCAGAATTAGCTGGCGTTCCATTATATTTCACAGGTGAGATTTTAGACGTTCGCGAAATCAACGAATCAGACTTCGGTGGCGGTTGCGGCGGTGGCAAATGTCACAATCAAAGCTGCTGCGACAGCTGCGGCGGCGGTTGCGGTGAATGATAAAAATCACAAGCAATAAAAAAAATCGACTCGAAATTTCGAGTCGATTTTTTTATTCAGAATAAGTAAACAAATCCGAATGAAGCTGTTTGGCGCGTGTTAGCTCCAAGCTTGAAGACATCTGATTTCACCGCCATGTTACCATCATGAGATGTTGTCTTTGTATGATTATAATTTATACTCAATATACCTATTTCTGTTGTAAAGAGAATATGAGGGTTGAACTTATATGTCAAACCCGGAATCAAGCGACCACCGATAGAAAATGTCTTATCACCGTCAATGACTTTATCAGTTGACTTCACTTTTGCATTAACCACACTAACTGGCATCTTAGCATCGACATACAATGTTATCTTGTCAAACTTAGCATATGCATAACGGAAGAATGGGCCGAAATCGAAAGTATTAGTAAAATCTTTGGCCATACTATCTTTTACTGAAGAATATGCATAACCCAAACCAAGACCGAAACCATAGCTCTTACCTGGAATCATATAACCGACAGCTGGAGTAACAGAAAATCCACTAGATTTGGGACTATATTCTATTGTATGACTTGCATAAACCGTCTCACCACCAGAGTAATTTGCACTTATAGAACCTGCAACAAAAAACTGAGCATTAGATACTAAACCTAAAGCAACAAAAACCAAAACAAGTAAGAATTTCTTCATTTAATAAAATTTAAGTTAATATTCAATTTGCAAAATAATGATAATCAATAAAATAAAACAACAGACTATCACTCACAAAAGTACAAATAATTTCAATCAAGCATAAAGATAAGAGAAAATAATTTTCTATTTTTGCTCATACAAACACATCATACTTATGTCCAAGAAAATTACTCTTATAATTTTTACAATATTATTTTCCGTCAACGCTTTTGCCGACAATCCCAATGTTCCCACAAAATTATATTTTGGTCATAATGAATTATATAAAAAACCGAACTACGCATACAATCCGCACATCATCAAATCAAAATACGATTATTCCGATATCACACTTTCAATAACCCGAGGATGTAACAACGATTACGAAAGAATATGCGCCATTTACAAATGGATATGCGACAATATCAGTTACGACACCGAATATGAAATATACGATGCTGACCATTGCTTCGACAAAAGGAAAGGCGTCTGTCAAGCTTATTGCAATCTCTTTTACTATATGGCAAAATCCATCGACATAAGAGTTGAAATAATAAATGGAATAACAAAGGATTTTGACGGGAATATAGGCGACGGTCACGGATGGATTTTCGCCTACACAGAAAACAACTACGGAATATTATTAGACCCAACTTGGGGTGCTGGTTCGGTCAACGGATACGAATTCACAAAAAGCAACGACTGCTGGATGTGGTTCAACGTATCACCCGAATGGATGATTCTAAGTCATTTCCCAGAAAACAATTCATACCAACTTCTCGACAGTCCTATCTCATACAATAAATTTTTATCATTAACACCAGCCAACCCACTGTGGATTAGTTACGGAATGAATGACAAAGACATTTATGTCATGATTATGAACGATAAATTAACATTGCCCAAATTTTATGCTGGCGGCGAAGGAAAATTCCAGTTTAAAGAACTCCCATTACAAAAATCGCTCAGAATCGGACACACATACACCCTACGTATCCAAATGAAAACAGACAATATGATTGGAATTGCAAATGGCAATAGCGTCATATATAAAAATGATAAATGGAAACATGAGGGCGATAACATATATTATATTGAGTTTACACCTCGTAAAGAAGGCACACTAACTTTCTGCATACATGACCACGACGACGTTTGGTCAAATATGATTAGTTACACCATCGACACTCCTACCGATAAAGATTGGGATATGCTAAAACAACATTATCCACTCGACATTCCATTAGTCAGAGATGTTAAAAATCTCTACGAAAAAGAATGGAGAAACGCCGGGATTGATAATCACAAACTTCTGGAACTCATTGAAAAACACAATGTCAAAGAACTACCGGTCATTTACAACAACATGGGAGCTAATCTCAAAATCATATCAGTTCCAATGACAAAGAAACTCAACATAGGACAATCATACACATTTTGCATACAACCTCGTACCGGATGCAATTGGGCTATTGTACACAATGACAAATGGTATAATGAATGGGAAATCAGCAACTCCGGCATCTATACAATAACCATCACACCAAACGAAAACGGAAGTTTAATCATTTATGTACAAAACAATCAAAACGAACAATATCATAGTTGCATCAGATACGATGTAGAATAGCATTAACTTGAATTTCTTTTAGAAAGCTCCAAATATATCCTGCATTCCAGACATCGTCGTCTTCTGCAATAGTATTTATACATAAACAAAGCCGCCTGAGTCTGAAACGCATTTTGAAACACAAGTCCACATCTATTATAATTGCGTATTATGACATTATCTTCTGCACCTATATGTTCCAAATATATCATGGCTTTTTCTTTATAACTTTCCATAGAATGGAACTGCCCATAATAAAACAACATTGGCACAATTGCATTTATAAATATGGAATCTACAGCAGAACTGCCAAGTCTTTTTCTCCTCTCTGTCTTTGACAGCTTATCGAACAAGAAATGATTATCCCAATAAGAATCCAAGTCTACGTCAAACAATTGCAATATATCCTCCATACCTGCAGAGTCCCTTATTTTAGAGAACATATTTCCGTTAGCAATGATAATACGAGCGAGCTGAGCTATCCTTATAGTAGGAAAATTTGGCGGTCTCAATCTCAAGAACTTCCAATTAACGACAGGCATCACCTTCAAACCGAACTTCGACTTCAGCATATTGAATTCTCTCTTTAACAATCTTGGATATTCGTCTTCCAATTCCTTTTCAAGGAATCCAGCGCATCCAAACATCATAGCTTCCACATAGGTAGCATTATCAAGATGTTTCAAAAGAAGATTCAGCGGAAGTATCCTCGACAGATATTCAAAAGCATCATTATTGACTTTCATACCGAAATACCGCATAAGTCTTTGGTAGAAAAGCTGCTCCCAATTATAATTATTCACTTTCAACCTGAATTCCAAATCCTTGCATTCATGCTCAAGATGTTCCACCAACATTCTGTCGAGCCATGAAATGACAGTAAACTCTTGAATGCTGCCTATATAATCACCACAAGGAATCCAGCTTTTGGAGTCTATAAAAGAATTGTAATTATATAGCAACGACAAATCGAATTTATCCTTAACCACCAAAGTTGGAATATCAAGCTTATCTGTATCATATTCATATACAACATGAAGAATCACATTGTTATAATTGTCGTCATACTGATGTTTATGCTTGAACCAATCTGACGCCCGCACATGAATCTCAACCTGCCCTGCCCATAAAGTATCTCCTATTTTAATACGAGCATTAACAAAGTCAGCTCCAGCATCAAAATTACGATTACCAACGGAAATAACCTTTATATCATCACCATCGACCGTCTTCAATTCAAGATTCAGAAGACGATATTCCCATAGATAGTATATAAATTCTTCCTTCATATTTTCGTTTCATAAAGTTTGGACTTCAAAATTACAAAAACGAAATACGTTTTGTCAAGACTTAAAAGAAAGAATTTACACGTTTTAACAATTTTTAACTAAGAATTAATAAATATTAAGTTTATATGTTAAAATATATTAAGAATCAATGGGTTTATTTTTCATCAAACCATGTCCTAGGCATTTTTTTAAGGTCTTTTAACATATAAACAAACACATATTTAGCAGGTTTTCCTCCGCGTTCTATTGTGATAGTGTCAGTAGGAATTATCTCATTGAAATATGGTTTCAAATATCTGTTAGGCTCATAATAATCAAAGCTTTCCGTCAAGAACCAATAGTCCTCGCCAAGCTTCAAATCACCTCTATCCTTATTTATCCATGCATATTTATGAATCTCACCAGGATCACTGAATCCGTACATATTGATTCCCAATGGATATGCCACATAATAATCAATATTTGCCAGTGGATACCATTTCAAGGCAATCATTCCATCTGTTTCCTTCATCTCGCCGCTATTTATGACATCTTCTCTAATTTTCTGAAACTCTGGCTTAATCTTTCGCCATCCATACATATCCAGAGTAAAATCTCCTTCACCATAACGCTGGACTGTTTTTGATCTCTCAGAGAAATTCAAAGGAATAAATCCTGTTTTAATTTCAGTTATACCTAATGTTAATACAAACAAAAGTACTCCCAAAGAAGCAACTATTGATTTTGGGATAATCAAATAATTATCTTTAACTTCATATTTATCAGAGAGCTGAGCTGCAACAAATATCAATAATAACACAAAAGAAGGAGCTGTCCAATGTGGAAGAATCTGTCGTGTCAAAGAAAAGAACCAGAACAATATTATCAAAGGTAAAGTCAAGCACAAAATCAGTCGTTTAGGCATATCAGCAATAAACTTATTTCCTTTTATCAATGCTACTAAAGCCATGATTGTCAACACATAATTAACAGGATTATTATACAACAATTCACCAACTAATTCTGCCAAGAAATATTCAGGATGGAACTCTCCGAAGAAGCCAACTCTGTTACCATGGAAGGTAAAGCTAATAAATTCATTATTAACATTCCACATCAATACCGGAATCATACAAAGCGCTGATATCAATGCTGATAAATACAAAAAAGGATTCTTGAATTCTTTTCTTGAATATAGAATTATATACAGTCCAACGCCTAACCAAATAAATACGCCTGAATATTTCGACAACATAGCAAGACCAGAGAAAAGTCCTGCCAATATTATATGTTTGTCTTTATCAGTCTGGAAATACTTAATAAACTGTAATACAGCGAGGAAGGTAAACAGACTTAAAGGTGTATCAGGCAAAATGAATATTCCAGTTATCACAAAAGCATAGACTGATGCTGTATAAAGCAGTGCCGCATAAAAACCTGTTTGTTCGTTTTTCACCTGTCTGCCAATCAAGAACACAAGATATGTGTTGATTGTCATAAATATAATAGACGAAAGCCGTAAGAAAAACTCACTGGAAAACAAGAGATTACCACTAAAAAGTTGCATCATAAAACCCACCATAGGCGGATGATCAAAATGGCTCCAATCAGGATAGAGAGCATAAGTCCAATAATAGACTTCGTCATTACCAAATTCAATAACAGAAGCCAAAATACCTCTAATCAAGGCACTTACCGCCAACAATAAAATCAAATATTTATTTATTGTATTCTCTTTTATCTTCATCTTCTTCTTTTTTATTCAATAACAAATATTTAACAAAAAATATTATGACAAACACATAAACGATTCTCATAAGCCAAGTCCTTTCCTTCATCACATATAACAAAGATGGATCGAAAAAATATTGAAATTCGTGTCTGACAATAGGATTAAGATAAATCTGTGTTTCGTCGTTGAAAGACATTTCAACCCTTATGTAAGAATCGTCTTCTTTAAAGACATAAATGCCACGCTTTACATCAGACAAAGAATCCTTCACAATTCCATTTTGGCCAATAAAACGCAAGGTTTTAATTTCATTACTAGCCTCGACTATCACTGTGTCATTAATCAATATAAGGCTTTTCAATTCAGGCAAATTCGTATTCCCTTCATGATAAGAGATCGCATACGAGTCACCGTTTTTTAAAGAGTTTATTATTTGTCCCTTGTCATTCAAATCAGCATTGACAACAGTTTTGTTCATGTACTCTTCATGTTCCGACTCTTGATTTGCAGCAATAACATTAACACGACGTCCTGAAGAAAGAGCCAAATCCCAATATTTGAAATAGTTTCCATAAGGAGAAAGCACCTCCATCAATCTATAATTATCCAAATGCTTAATTTCTCGCAACTTGAATCCTTCATCAAGACGAGTCGGTATCACCAAAGAAGAAGTCTCATTCAAACAATTGATATTATATTGCTTAAAATGGATGTTTTGAAAAAACGGATAATCTATTTTTCTTTGGGATTTATAATCCACACAAAGGTATCGAGCCGAAGCCAAGCCATAACCATATTCATATGTAGGGATCACGCTATCATTTCTAAAATCGACATAATTCCATTTAGCATTTTCCAGCTGCTGATAAGGATTGTGAATATACTTTCCAGAAAACGGCTTTGAATCTTCAAAACGATAAGTAGGAACAAAAACATATAATGTCACAAAAAACAGCAGGAATATTCCTGCAATGACAGCCAGGAAACATGTAAAAAGACTGCCTTTTTCACATAGATTTTTCAAACTATAAGACTGTTGTTTTTGTTTTTTCATGAATACTTTTAAAAGTGCAAAGATAATACTAAAAATGGACTTTAACGAATCATATTTTTTTGTATTTTTGCTAAAATTTATAACTTAATTTAAAATAAAAATATGGATTCAAATCCTAATGAAAATATAATTGAAAAAGTAACCAACAAAGAATATGAGTTTGGCTTTGTGACTGATATTGAGACAGATTTTGCTCCGAAGGGACTTAACGAAGACATCATCAGACTCATTTCAGCAAAGAAAGAAGAGCCAGAATGGTTACTTGAATTTCGCTTAAAAGCTTATAGACACTGGTTGACGATAAAACAGCCTACATGGGCACATCTCAACATCCCTCCTATTGACTATCAAGATATTATTTACTACGCTGCTCCAAAGAAAAGAAAAGAGCTCCAAAGCTTGGATGAAGTCGACCCTGAATTATTAGACACATTCAACAAGTTGGGCATCTCATTAGACGAGCAGAAACGTCTCAGTGGCGTTGCCGTTGACGCTGTTATGGACAGCACCTCTGTGAAGACCACATTCCAAGATACCTTGTCAAAACATGGAATCATCTTCATGTCGTTCAGCGAAGCTGTCAAACAATATCCTGACTTAGTTAAAAAATATTTAGGAACAGTAGTTCCTTATACCGACAATTTCTTCGCTGCATTAAACTCAGCTGTATTTAGCGACGGATCATTCTGTTATATTCCTAAAGGCGTACGTTGTCCACTTGAATTATCGACATATTTCCGTATAAATGCGGCCAATACCGGACAGTTTGAACGCACACTCATCGTTGCAGAAGAAGGTGCATACGTAAGTTATATGGAAGGTTGTACAGCTCCACAACGTGATGAAAACCAACTCCATGCCGCCATCGTGGAAATCATTGCAGAGACAGATGCCGAAGTAAAATATTCAACAGTACAAAACTGGTATCCAGGCGACAAAGACGGCAAAGGCGGTATTTACAACTTCGTAACAAAACGAGGAATATGCCGCGGCGACCGTTCTAAAATATCTTGGACACAGGTGGAGACAGGCTCTGCTATTACTTGGAAATACCCAAGCTGCATCTTGAAAGGCGACGACACGACAGCAGAATTCTATTCCGTTGCAGTGACAAACAATTACCAACAAGCCGACACCGGAACCAAGATGATACACTTAGGCAAAAACAGCCGAAGCACAATCATATCAAAAGGAATATCAGCAGGCTACAGTCAAAACAGCTATCGTGGATTGGTACGCATCGCTCCTAACGCAAGCAACTGCCGCAACTTCTCACAATGCGACTCCTTGCTCCTCGGCGACAAATGCGGCGCTCACACATGGCCATATATACAATGCAACAACGACACAGCAATACTCGAACACGAGGCAACGACATCGAAGATTTCAGAAGACCAATTGTTCTATTGCAATCAAAGAGGTATCGACACAGAAAAAGCGATTGGATTGATTGTCAATGGCTACGCTAAAGACGTCTTAAACAAGCTTCCGATGGAATTCGCCGTTGAAGCACAGAAATTATTGTCAATCACATTGGAAGGCAGTGTCGGTTGATGTTTTTAACTTAAAGAAAATTAATAGTTATGTTATTCGAAATAAAAAATTTACATGTCTCAGTAGGAGGCAAAGAAATATTAAAAGGTTTTAACTTAAGCGTCAATGAAGGCGAGATACACGCTATCATGGGACCTAACGGAACCGGAAAAAGTACATTGGCAGCCGCCATCACTGGCAGAGACGGTTACGAAATCACAGAAGGCGAAATCTGGTTCAAAGGAAAGAATATCATGGAGATGAGTCCTGCAGACCGTGCCAACGAAGGCATCTTCCTTAGCTTCCAATATCCAGTTGAAATACCAGGCGTGAGCATCCAAAACTTCATGCGTACTGCAATAAATGCAAAACGTGAATATCAAGGACTTCCAAATATGCCAATGCCTGAATTCATCAAAATGATGAAAGAAAAACAAGCGATGGTAGAAATCACTGCTAAATTACAAAACCGTTATGTAAACGTCGGATTCTCAGGCGGTGAGAAAAAGAAAAACGAGATCTTCCAAATGGCAATGCTCGAGCCACAACTTGCAATCCTCGACGAGACTGACTCTGGTCTCGACATCGACGCATTGAGAATTGTTGCAAACGGCGTCAACCAACTTCATAGAGACGACAACGCTTTCATCGTAATCACTCACTATCAAAGACTTCTCGACTACATCGTCCCTGATTTCGTTCATGTGATGTACGACGGACGTATCGTAAAGTCGGGCGACAAATCTCTCGCATTAGAACTCGAAGAAAAAGGTTACGAATGGATTAAAGACACCATTCTTTAATTTTAAAATTTGTAACTTATGGAAAATCAAAATATAAAGAACACGCAGAAGCAATTCATCGAATACGCAAATAATTCGATGGATAAGATTTCTGCCAACGACACTCCAAGAGTGAAGCAGTTGCGTCAAGATGCTCTCAAGAGATTCATCGACAACGGCTTCCCAACTAAGAAAATGGAGAAATGGCGCAACTCAAGAATGATTGAATGTGTCAATGAAGATTTTAATATCGACAGAATAGAAAATAAGAAACATGATTTCTGTTGTGTGATACGCGAACTCGACACCGAAGCCATTTCTTTGACAAATGGAAAATTTGCTGAAGAAGAACAACTTAAAGTCTTGGAAAACGGCATCGTCATTGGCAGCACACGTAAAGCAATGCAAGAATATCCAGAATTATTCGAGAAATATTTCGGAACTTGCAACATCAACGACAACAATGGTTTCTACGATATCAACACTGCGCTTTGGCAAGATGGTTTCTTCATCTATGCGCCTAAAAACACTGTCGGAGAAAAACCAATACAGATAATAAAGATCATCGATGAGGAAAACAATCCGTTCATACAGACACGCAACCTCATCATCGTTGAATCAAATGCACAATTGCAAATCATTGACTGTGACGATTCTATAAAAGAACAATCAAGTTTTGTAAATTCTTACACCGAAATATTTATTGGAGAAAACGCTCAACTTGAAAACTACAAACTTCAAAACTTGAACGACAATTCTTCATTATTGAATACAAATACAGCTAAACAATTAGCGAATAGCAGATTACAGACTCACACCATCAGTTTCAATGGCGGCAAGATTCGCAACAACATACATGTTGACATTGACGGAGAAGGAGCAGAATGTAATATTTACGGATTATACCTCGTTGACAAGACACAACACGTCGACAATCAATTAAAGGTAAATCACAACGTGCCTAACTGCAACAGTAACGAAAAATTCAAAGGCATCCTCGACAACGAAGCGACTGCCGTTTTCAACGGTCATGTACATGTAGCTCCTAATGCACAGAAAACCATTGCATATCAAAATAACAGCAATATCATTTTAACTGATAAAGCCAAAATAAACACATTGCCTTTCCTTGAAATCTATGCCGACGACGTAAAATGTTCACACGGATCATCAATCGGACAATTAGACCAAGAGGCTATGTTCTATATGCAACAAAGAGGCATCAGCAAGGAAAACGCTCGTATGCTTTTGATGTACGCCTTCGCTGCTGAGATTAGCAACAACATTGGCATTGACGCACTTCGTGAACGTATAGACGACATGATTAAACGTCGTCTGAAAGGAGAATTATCATCATGCGAAAATTGTGTGTTCCAATGCAATACACCTAAAGAATACGATTTCAAGATTGATTTAAGCAAGATATGATAAATAATTTTGACATAAACGAAATACGCCAACAATTTCCTATCTTAGGCAGAACTGTCTACGGAAAGCCATTGGTATATTTCGACAATGCCGCTACTACACAAAAACCTCTTTGCGTAATTGAAAGAGAACGAGAATACTATCTCAATGAAAACTGCAACATACACCGCGGCGTACATTATTTAAGTCAGGAGGCAACAGAGTCTTACGAAAACGCCCGCAAGACCATTGCTTCTTTCTTGAATGCCAAAGATTCCAACGAGATAATATTCACTAGAGGAACGACAGAGTCGTTGAATCTTCTTGCAACAAGTCTCGGCAAACTTCTTGTCAACGATGGCGATAAGGTTTTAGTATCAGCTATGGAACACCATTCCAATATGGTTCCATGGCAGCAGATGGTACAAGAAAAACATGGCGAACTTCTTGTAATACCCATGGATAAGAATGGCGTCTTAGACCTCAACGCCTACGAAGAATTATTGAAACAATCGCCTAAGATTGTAAGTATCGCACACATTTCCAATACATTAGCAACCATAAACCCTATCAAGGAAATGATTGCGGTGGCACATAAATACGACATTCCCGTCATCATCGATGGAGCTCAATCTATTGCACATCACATCATTGACGTACAAGATATTGACTGCGATTTCTTCGTCTTTTCTGGACATAAGATGTATGCACCTATGGGCATTGGCGGACTTTATGGAAAGATGGAATGGCTGGAAAAGATGCCACCATATCAATATGGAGGCGAGATGGTTGACACCGTCAGTTTCGAGAAGACTACCTTCAATAAAGTGCCTTTTAAGTTTGAAGCAGGAACGCCTAATGTAGGTGCAGCTCTAGGACTCGAGGCAGCGGTAAAATTCATACAAAGCATTGACAGAAAAGCCGTTGAGGAATACGAAGAACATCTTTTAAACTATGCCGTCGAACAACTTTCAAAGATAGAAGGCATAAGATTCATAGGACAGGCACCTAAGAGAAGCGGACTCGTCTCCTTCTTAATTGACGGAATTCACCCTTACGACTTAGGAACCATCATCGACAAAATGGGCGTCGCTGTGAGAACAGGACACCATTGCGCTGAACCTGTGATGACATTCTTCGAGATTCCAGGAACGGTAAGAGCCTCATTTGCGATGTATAACACGATAGAAGAAATAGACACTTTCATTAAGGCTGTAGAAAGAGCAGCTAATATGTTAAGATAAATAAAAACAGAACAAAATGACTATTAAAGAGATACAAGATTCTATAGTTGAAGAGTTTTCAATGTTCGACGATTGGATGGACAGATATTCCATGTTGATTGAAATGGGGAAAGACTGCCCTATGATTGATTCTCAATATCGTAACGACAACTATCTCATCAACGGATGTCAGTCGAGAGTTTGGTTACATGCCAAAATGGAAGATGGCAAGGTATACTTCAGTGCAGATAGCGACGCCGTAATCACCAAAGGTATCATAAACTTATTAATAAAGGTGTTATCAGGACAAAAGCCTAAAGACATCATCGAAGCTGATATGAGTTTCCTGGATGAGATAGGCTTGAAAGAGCATCTCTCCCCTACTCGTTCCAACGGATTATTGAGTATGGTGAAACAAATGATGTTATACGCTGAAGTATTTAATTCACAAGTAAAATAAGACACAAAGACTCAAAGTCGCAAAGACTCAAAGTTCTTTGTGTCTCTGTGACTCTGAGTCTCTAAGACTTTAAATTATGTGGGACATTTTTAAGAAGAAGGTCATGACAACAGAAGAAAAAGAACTATTAAAAGAAAGAATCATAGCCGTTTTAGGTACCATTTACGACCCTGAAATTCCTGTTGACATATACAGATTAGGATTGATATATGAAATAAATATAGACGATGAAGCTAATGTAAGCATCTTAATGACAGTTACTGCACCAAATTGTCCTGTTGCAGATCAGCTTCCTACATTTGTCAAGGAAAAAGTCGGCACCATGATGGGAGTAAAGAAATGTAAGGTAGAATTGACATTTGAGCCAGCATGGTCACCAGCTATGTTGACAGAAGAAGTCAGAGCCGAATTAGGTTTGGACGACGGGTTCGGCTTAGGTGATTTAATGTATTGATTTTTCAATCCATAAATATACATGAAATAACCATAGGGACGTGGCTTTCCGCGTCCTATTTTTGTATCCACGAATTGACTCAAATAAAAAATCCCGACATAAAATCGGGATTATATTTTTATCTATCACATTTGGACGTGGCAAGCAACGACTCTAAGATTCCAATTATAAAGTGTCGTATGCTTCAATGAGATCTTTAGCAAAACCATAGAACATCTGAGCTACTGCTGTGAAGTCCATGTTGAGGTCTTTGCTCAAGCCTATCATTTCTTTAAACATAGCCACATTGTACCATTGCAAGCATTGGAATGCTCTGTGGAAATGGAGGCGTTTAAGCTCTTCACTTGTTGGCTTATGACCGAGATATGCTTCTAATAGGCTGAGAGCTTTATCGAAGCCTGCGTTGCCATAGCAAGCGATATCATAATATGGGTCGTTCATGCCAGCAAATTCCCAGTCAAGGATATAAAGTTTATCGTCATTGATAACCAAGTTAGTTGGCTGGTAGTCGCAATGACAAGGAACGTGTTTGATATCTTTATAAGTGTCACGCATTGCATTCAAGCGATTGCGTAAGTCGAGATATTCCTGTGGGTGAGTGAAACCTAAATCGATGCAATATTGTTCATATTTATCGAGGCGGCCGAAAGCATCGTATTCATTGAATTGGATGTCGCTTTCGTGTAATTTCTTCAATGCTGCAGCTGACATCTCATTATAAGAAACGATGTCTGTATTTGACATAATTGTACCTTCTACATAAATAGCTAGTTTTTCACCAGTTCTCAACTCAACGTATTCTGTAATATTATTGACGCCAAGTTTATCAACTTTTTGGATGTTATCCCATTCTTCGTTTCTGTCAACAAAACGTTCTGCATATTTACCAGGAACGCGATATGTATATTGTTTTCCTTCACATTCTACTACATAAGTGTAATTACTCATACCACCTTCAAGACGTTTTAGTATTTTAGCATCAGTAGCATTCATGAGTAAATTAACTCTTTTAACGATATAAGCTTCTATTTGCATTGTTTTTTTGTTTTAATAGTTAAAAAAAAATTACATGCAAAAGTAAAAAATTATACCAAATCAATATACCATTTCAGCATATTTTTTTTGTAGTTTTGCAACATATTCGATGGGGGTTTAGCTCATCAGGTAGAGCGTCAGGTTCGCAATCTGAAGGCGGCCGGTTCGAGTCCGGTATCCTCCACAAATCAACACAACTAACTGTAGATTAGTAACATACGAGGTCAAAAACCTCTGGACACTTTAAAAACCCCGGCAGAAGTCCGGCTTAACTTTTTATTTTGCGAAGAGTGCTTTTTCACATCTTCCAAAAAAAAAATGCCTACAAGTGAGATTGACAACAAAAAAATCACGAGAGAAAGGGATATAATTGTAGATTTTATTCCCGCCGTACTAAAGAAAACCAAGTCGGAAGGTTATCTTATCGAATATCATTATAAGGACAAAATCACCAATAAATTGGTGCGCAAACGCTATTATCTTAATAGAGTCGTCAATGCCTACCAAAAGAAGAGTGACGGCGTAAACCACGCCAGGCGAATAGTCCACGAACTGAACGAGAAACTAAAGAATGGCTGGACGCCTATTTTCGAGACAGAGAACCAAAGATTATACACTCCGATTCTCCAGCTTCGTGATATCTATCTCAACAATAAGAAACGTGACCTTCGCGCCGACACGATGAGATCTTACACTTCAATGACAAATCTGTTCAACGAATGGATAGAAGGAAGCAACCGATCCGGAAAGGTGACTGGCAACTTCTTGCGTTACGATGCCATATGTTATATGGATTACGTCTATGACAAAGGATTTTCCAACCGACTGGTTTATAATTCAGCCATGCGACCGAAGGAAATTGCGAACATCCAGATCAAAGATATCCGACTGAATGATCGTTATATTATAGTCAGAGAAGACAACGCCAAAAATGGCAAGGCACGTTGTGCGACGATCACCGCTGAGGTTATAGAATATTTACGCCCTCTGATTGAAAACTTGCCTGACAACCATTTTCTGTTCGGCATGAATAAAGATTTGTTGCCTGACGACAAACGCTGCGCCTTGTCGAAGTTCCGGAAGCTTTGGGATGATATGAGAACTAAACTAAAGCTCCCGCAAGAAATGCAGCTGTACAGTTTAAGAGATACCGGAATGATTGACTTATTGCACGCTGGCGTCGATGAATTGTCAGTTCAGCATCATTATGACCACAGCAATCTATCAATCCAGGCGATATACACCAACCATCACGACCCGAATTTGAACGAAAGGATCTTTATGAATGCACCAAAATTCTGATAAATAAAAAGAAACCGCCTAACTTTTTGTTGTTAGACGGCCTCTTTTTTTTGTCTTTATGTCTTGTTGTTTATTATTCCCAGTCTAAAGCTTCAATTTTGTGTGTTACAGTATTGTAGTTGTAATGCACGGTGTTAGCTTTGATTCCTTTTTCAAAAGTATGGCAGCCTTTGCTGCATTCCAAGACAGATCCTTGTGAGCTAGGGCATAGAGCAATAAAAGCGGATGATGAAGTGTTGTTTAACTCCAAGCCTGTTTCTGTTGAATATGAATGTTTATATTCATTAGACTCTTCATCAAACATTACTGACATTGACTTGATGGCTGCTGTTCCATTTAGGTAGCTCTCACCATCCAAGTCTAATAATGCAACCGACATCATTGATGATAATTTTGGATATGGTGATGTTATATTATACGATTGTGCGATGTTGTCATTGTTGTATTCAGCATTAACGGCTACGTTGATGCAAGCTACGTGGTAGTTGCCTAAGTTTTCTCTTGTTCCGTCTTGACCATCAAATGACATGGTCTTGCCAACTATCTTAGATGTTTCTTCTCTGTATATGTCTTCACCGCCATTGTTGCCAAAATAATATAAGGTGTATGCGTAACCGTCATGTATTATACGGCTGTCTATACTGCCAGTGAAAACGAGTTCAGAGGAACCGTCGCAGATCGCTGTCAATGGCACAAGCTGTGCACACTTGTTTATGAAGTCGGTTCCATATTCTGCAGAATGTATAATGACATCAGGAACTGCCAAATATACGGTTTCCACTCCTGTACTGTTCCAGTTTATTATGGCATTCTGTGTAAAAGGATTAGTCAAGAAATCAGTGAAATCGCTCTTGCCTCCATCAATAGGTACTGTAAATTTCACTGGAAGCATTTTGCTTTCTTCATCATTGTTTCCGTTATTAGGACTACATTGTGTGAACAGAGCCAAGACAAAAGCTAACATAAGGTAAGTGATTTTTTTCATTTTGCCACCTCCTTTTTCTTTAATGACAAATAAGCAAGGCCAGCGCTAACCAATAATAACAATCCGTTGCTTATTGGTAGATTTTGCTCTGTGTCCATCTGACTAATTTCAAAAGCGTTGCCTCCAATTTCGTAGGCTGCAGTTCTATTTCCGCTATTATTGTAAGATTGATAGCTAAAGAAACCATCATTCTGTGCGACAATTGTCGTAGAAATTGTCAGCATAAATAATACTGTTAATAAGATTTTCTTTTTCATTTATAATTTATAATTTATATAGTTTGGTTATTATATAATAATATTATTCTTATATAAATAAGAATGGGGATTTGTATTGCGTTGATTTTTAATAAATTACATATAGGGGGGGGTAAATGCGCATAGGCACAGTACGGACATGCTCTATTGTATTATATGTAAGTGTTGTGTTTATCATTGCAGTGCAAAAATAATATTTTTTTATAATTATATTACATGTATTTATAAAAAAAAAGTTATAAAGTGAATACCTTATAACTTTTTCTATATCAGAATATATTTAAGCTTTTATATAAATGTCTTGAATTCTTCGTAGTTTCTCTTCAAGAGGTTAGGGGTGTCCAATTCGTAAGGACATCTGCTTTTGCACAAGTTGCAATGCAGGCAGAATTCAATTCGCTTCATCTTGGCTTTCCATTCATCTGACAGATATTCATTACGTGAGTCACTCCGTAAGAAAAGATTCATTCTTGCGCAGTCGCTGATTTTGATTCCTGCAGGACATGGCATACAGCGACCGCATCCTCGGCAGAATTCATCATCATCAAGATTCACTTTATTCAAATGTTCATCTGTTGTCATAGAATGGATTTACTATCAGGCGATATTGAATATCATTGAGAACAATACGAACAACCAGTGAGCTGCGACACCTGCTACGAGACCGCCAATAGTGTGAGCCAAGATAGCTTTTGATGTGAGGCTGCGGAATCCGAGTGAGTCGAGCATTGCTGTGTGAGTGCTGAGATAACCACTCCAGCACATACCCATAGCTGTGAAAACAGCAATAGCATTACCGTTGATGATGCCTTCTTGAATAAAACGAGGAATCAAACCGAGAGCTGCACCTACAGCGCCGAGAGCAGTGATAGGGAATGCAACCAACTGAGGGCTTTCGAAACCGAATAACCATCTAAACAAAAAATCCACCTTTTCTGCAAGATATGGCAACAAAGCAATGCCTTCGTAAGCAGCACCAGTATAACCGCCTTCAGAAGCGCCAAAAGTAAGCATCATAACAACAGTTGAAATGATGAGTACGCCAGGGATGATTGCGAGACCAATATCAACGCCTGACTTGCCACCGTCGAGGATAGCATTCAAGAAACGCAAGAAAGCGCTACCTTCTGATTTGAAAGAAATCTTTTCTTCATCACCTTCTTTGTCACTGATTTCAACATCAAGTTCCGGGTTAGATTTCAAGATGAAACGTTGCATCAAACGTGTTGAGACGATACTTCCTATAATAGCGCCCAACAAACCTACCAAGGCTGCTGGCAAATAACCTTTACCCATCATAAACATAATTACGACGAGACCCATGCCGAAAGCAGTACCGAAGTTTGTCAATGAGATAAGCTGGTATTTTTTGAAATAACGTGCGAAGTGAGCGTCTTTAGAAAGACTGATGATTGCTGGATTGTCTGACAAGAATGTCATGATACCGCCGAGAGCTGCCACACCTGGGAGGTTGTATAAAGGTTTCATGAGAGGACGAAGCACGACTTCAATCAAACGTACTACGCCAAATTCAACTAAAAGATTACCTAAAGCTCCTGACACTACTGTGATAGCCATGATATAGAATACAGTCTCCAACAACAGGCTATAGGCAGTCTGCATAATGGTATTCATCATGTTTGGTAATCCCATTTTAGATCCAAGATAACCAAAAAATCCGAAGAAGACGGCCAAGAAGACAATAGCTTCAATACGGCGTTTTGCTAAAAAATTCATACCTTTTTTCATTTTTTCTATTTTTTATTTGTTATTTATTTTGCAAAGTTAATTCTCCATGTGACGCCAAGATTGAATTGGTATGTCAACTTAGACTCGACTGGAGCTAAATCAAGACCAGCGAAATCGTATAGACTTCCCAATTTGTTTAATGCGAAGAATCCATGAAGACGTACATTTTGGTTTCCTTTATATGGATAAGATTCAAAGCCTAAGCCCGCAAATGAATATTCAACACCTGGGGTAACAGTATAATCAAATGGGATATATTGAGGATGTCCATCTTTATACTCAACGTAGCTGTGTTTGTTTCTGTCGTAACCACCTTTTACAATACCAGTAAACTTGTCAGTGAAAGCATATTTAGCTTCACCGATGACAGAAAAGTCACCCAAGAAGAAATCACTCTGATTAAAGAATCCTCTGTTCATAAAGTCGACATAAAAGTCGAATCTGCCCAAGTCAAACATATTACCCAATGCGATATAGTTGATGAACTGACCTTTTCTTTGTTCCATCATATTGATAGAATATGATGTTGTGAAGCAACCCATTCTACCATACCAAATCAAGTTGTATGCATACATGTTTTGGAATTTCTCTTTAGTGAAAGTTGAATTTGTCACTTGGAAAATGATATCATGATTGCCGTCATTAGTATGAAATTCCACTTGACCGCCAACATCGTAGCAATCGAATGTATTCCAGAAATAAGAAGCGTAATATACATCTATAGGAGCGAGGTCGTATTCCCATCCGCCTACTGCGAGAGGCATCTTGCCTGCTGTCAAAGACCAGTTTTTGTTAGCGTGATAAGAAAGAATCATAAAGTCGGTCTTTGAGCTTCCTTTGTACATATCTATTCTTTGGCGGACGCGATATGAGAAATCTTGAAGGAAAGAACCTTTCATTTCGAAGTTGAAGTATTTGCCATCGATGCCAGAATTAAACTCTTCGTTAACATAAAAAAGATCGTAATCCGCACGGCCTTCAATTGATAATTTGTCGATGGTGAAATTTTTCTCTTGAGAGAAACCGATGTTATTGAAAGCAACTAATAACATCGCAAAAAGCACTAGTGATAATTTTCTCATTTTATAATATTGTTTAATTGTTTTTATTTTATTTCTTAATCAGTTTTCCAGTTGTGACATATTCTCCGCATCTGATGAAATAAGTGTAAACTCCAGATGAAAGCTTTTCAAGGTTCATGGTCTTTCTTCCATGATTGCTGTTCAGTTCATCTTTTATTACATTAATGCCGAGAGCATTTGTTATTGTAAGTTCAGCCTTGCTATAGTCAGCTGGCAAGGTGAATTCTATTTCACTCCATGTCGAGGCTGGATTTGGAGCGAATCTTGCGCTTAATCCCATTGCTTCTGCAATATTTGACTGAATGCTGACGCTTCCTCTATTAGAGTTTTCGTTTGATGATGGCAGTGTAGGACATGTAACTCTTGATGCTATTGTTACGTCGTTCTGAGTCAGAATGGAATATGCTATCATCTGTGACTTGCCATTACCGTTTTCCGCAATTTCTTCTATCATTGCAGTTTCATACTCTGTCAATTCCAATATAGTACGACTGCTTTCATCCAATATCTCATACAATCTTATGAGCGACATATAGTCGTTGTGTTCTTCCAATTCTTTGCCGTGTAAGCCATAGACATTGGGAAGTGTCTCAGCTAATGCGATGGCATTGACGAAATCGCCTTCTTGAATATAGGATGCTACGGCGAGGCGGTCGGAATCCATGTCGTTCATATTAGCCAACCACAGTCTCAGTTCTTCATTGTCTGATTCTTCGCTGTTGAGATTGCTTCTGACGATATCGCCTGCGGCGAGAAGATATTCTCTTTCAGACTTCGCCATTTGAGATTCTAATGCCGTACGTGCTGTCGTGCCGTTAGCCATCTCTCTCAACAATTCAGTCATATACTGAGGCATAGGGTTATTTTTGTTTTCCAGGTAGCTGATAAGAGTGTCTTTTTTCAATTCATCAGGGTTGGCTGAAAGTATTTCGAACAAGACAGATGAAGAGAACACGTCATCACGTCGTGAAGCTGTCGTTAAAACCTCCTGTGAAAGATAAGGTGAAAGTCCTAATAATTCCGAACGGAGTCTCATGGCATCACTAGCTGTTGCGGTGTTAATGTCTAATACTTCAGCTTGAGTATTGCCTCCGTCTATTCTGCTTGTGTAAATATTGTTCAGCTCGTTGAATGCTGCAAGCGAAATCTCATACTCATTCTGCAGACTGTTTATTTCTTCAAGGTTTTTTGAAACACGGATATCACCTCCGTAATGTGATGCACATGAATTTTTATTCGATGTACTGATGGTTAAAACTCGATGCCATTTTAAGTTTGTAGGTTGTTGCTGCGGATCATTATTATAATAACAATAGTTTATTATATCATCTCCACCATTGTAGAATTGATATTGAGAAGCGGAAAATGTATTACCTGCGGCTTCCAAATATGAACCTTGATAATCTGCGATACCATTTGCTATGGCTGTTTCATCTCTAATAACGCAGATATCATTTATATTACCTTCATTTGTATTACACAAATATACAAGACCTTTTTGTTTTGAACCACTAGCAACTATTGGTTTTCCATTGTTTCCCATAGATAAATTTCCACATGTAAGATTATGGAAACGATTCTTATATATATTGTTATTATTTGCTCCTGAGTTACGGATTAATATTCCATATGTATCGTTGTTAATCTGCTCATTTCCATAAAAATTATTTTCCTCTATACAGAATTCTGTCGTTCCATCCATATAAATTCCGAAACTGCAATCAGCATTTGTTCCGACAACAAAGTCGTTGTCAACTATTGTGGCGTATCCGGTATTCTCTGCATAAATACCTTTTTCATTGTCTCTAAATTCGGAGTCTCTGACCGTAAAAGTACGTACTGTACTTCCATCGTTAGTTGACAAGATACCAGAAGTAAACCCTAAGAATGATGAATGAACAACATCTTCTTCCGGACATGGCAAATAATTAGAATTGCAGTATGAATCCACCATAAAGCCTGCATTATAAGCTGCGATGCCAGAAGTCCATTTTGTTACTTGAGGCACCTCTCTGTCAGCAGAGAATGAACATCCTGTGAATTTTATGCCATTAACCCTGTCAAGGTCAACATGCTTGTAGAATAGTTCTTCCCCTATATAGTTATAATCAATAACGAAAGTACAATTACGGAAATATGCGTTATAGGGTATCTCATTTCCATTGATAGGATTGAAGTTAGTGTAATTTATTGCATGAACAGCTTTTGCATTGTTGCGGAATACAGCATTATCTGCATGAATAACACCGCCCTCACTAGTGTAATTTCCAGGATTCCACAACTCAACGGCACATACGGCGTTCTCTATAGTTGCACCGTTTTTGAGTTCTAAATATCCTTGTTGACGTTTTCCGTTTATGATATACTGATGTTCATTATCGTTACCCCAAACTTCTATACCTTGCCATTTTTTATCAGAAGCCGAATTTGTCATAACACCACCGTTTATAACAAGGCTTCCACCAGGTTTAATTACGGTTTTTGCATTATCATTGTTTCTCACTTCTCCTGTAAGCATTACTGTTGCGCCCTCATTTATTACAAAACCGTCGGAAACAATCATACCTGATAAGGTAGTAGTGGGTATTGTGAGATCTATTTCCTTCTTTACGGTGTAATGGTTGTCGCATGTATATGCGAATGTGAATGTTAAGATTGCTTTAGGAGCAAGATATGAGAGTGTAGATTTATATGAAAGATTAGCTATATTTCCAGAACCTGATGACTGATAGAACATCTCTGCTGGCTCAACACTCCAACTACATGAGGATGGAGTTACATTTGGGGTAAATGTATAAGTAGCGTTTCCATTAAAGACATTCGGACCGTCTATTTGGGTATTTGCCACGCGACGGTAATAAGTGTAAACTGAAGATGAATTCAAACCAGTTTCTTGAACTATCCATGGGTCATACTTATAATGTTTAAACAATGGAGTATAAGCAAATTTTGATATGAGTGTATCATCATTATATACTATACATGAATGCGGAGAATAGTTATCAATAGTAGTATCAATGATTGTTGCAATATCCCCATACGTTGCCTCATTTTCAGGAATTCTTACATAGCTATAATATTGAGATCCATTGTTATTGCAAATATCTTCTTCCCACTGTATCCAAAGATTTTCACCACCTTGAAAAACACTATACGCATATCCATGGCAATTATACCTGATGGAAGTTGGTTCTATTATCTCGAATTCAGGATACGTATTTTGGAACAATTCAGTTTGAAATACAATCTCAGCAGGTGTATATTCATTATACTCTATTGTAACTCGTCTATCATTATCATTGTAACAACTTCCATTTAATGCACAAAAATGATAAGGTTCTCCAACCATAATCTGAGCCATAATACGATGATTTGAACAACAAAACAAAAACAATAATATCAATATCTTTTTCATAACTAAATTATTTGTTTGATGTTGTATAGTAATATGAATAGAATAATCTCACAGTATCTGTAGTATTATCTTTATATATCTTTTTTGTAATGTATTTATCTTGGTCAATTTCATAGATACAGTTATCTTTAATCATATTTTTCCATAATGGGGTAAAGAGAGGACGTCCTCCAGTCTCAAATATTTGATCTGACATATAAAATGGAATCATATAGTGAGGGTGAAAATAATCAGTTAATTCGTATGAATATTCAACTCCATTTATATTGGATTTTACTACATTTTCACCATTCCACTGGAAATCGTCCTTATACATATCATCCCAATAAATCCTATGTAGTAATTTACCTTCATTATCGTATATGTATCTTTCAATATCTATCAATGTATTATTGGCATAACAATATATTTTATCAATGTTATGGCTGTTATTTAAATGAATTATCAATACATTATAGTATGGTGTCCAATTGGGAAATTCATCTAAGATTGATATGTCAATACGAATGCTATCATTATTGTAATAAGTAAAATCATAGTTTGCAGTACTACCATATCCCATGCTATATTTCACATTTCTAATCTGTGAACAATCCTCATTCCAATCAATAGATAGCATTATTTTTTCAGGATCATCATTTAACAATTGTTTCACTAAATACTTCTTCACTATCGGTTCTTCTTCCTGTATGGTATCGTTGTTATCGTCACCTTCGTTATTTATCGGATCCGGCTTGCATGCCGTCATCATAACAGACAACAAGATTATTGAGAGTAGTAATATTTTTTTCA